>JABZFO010000163.1 GCA_014237405.1 Desulfosarcina sp.
TGGGTTCGTCAACAAGGCGCATCCGCCGGCGCATATCGAGATATGTGCCGGCGGATGGAACGCAGGTGACGGATACACAGGCAAGAAAGATGTGGAATTATTTTTTTCCAGGGCCCTTATCAGAAATACATCATGTCTCTATAAATCATGTTTGGCGGAAATGAAAATAACTCTTCGCCATCCATGGCTCGGCAAAATCTTAAATTTTTAGAATAGTTGAATATTACGGAGATAATAAATGAGTAAATGTTATAGAAAACCTTATCTCAAGAAGGTAATTGCAAAAATAGAGTTTACTTCAAAGATAGATGTCCCAACAAAAGGACTGAATAAAAAATCTTCGGAACTAATACTCAAGCAATTCCCAATATTGGAACCTAGAGAGGTTGTTACCAGACAAGTTAAGATTTCGGAAACAGGAGCAAAAGAGACACGTGACACGCAAAACCATTTAATTTTTCACGGAAAGAATCGAAAAAAAACCATTTGTATCTCTCCTGATTTTGCTTACTTAGAAATATCAAAATATTCTACATCTGATTTGTTAAAAAAAGACTTTATTTTATTGTTAAATGTTCTTGCAGACGAGACTGATTATTCAATTAAAAGATTTGGTTTGCGGTTTATAAATCAAATAGAAATAGATGAAAGTGATCCATTTTCCTGGGATGAATATATTAACAGTGATTTATTAGCTGCATTCAATATTGCAGAAGATAAAAATAAAATTTCCAGAATATTTTCTAATATTATACAAAATTATAATGATAATATGATGATAAATTTTCAGTATGGCATGCATAACCCCGATTACCCGTCAATAATTAAAAAGAAACTGTATATTCTCGATTTTGATGCTTTTCTTCAAGGTGTAATGGAAAAAGAATTAATTCAAAATCAATTTGATATCGCACATACTCGAATTGAAAACCTTTTTGAAAAATCTATAAAACAGAAACTAAGAGACTTAATGGAAGAAGTAAATGAATAATTACGATGAAAATACCAATGTTTTTAGTGATATGGAAAATACTGAAACCAAATCATTAGAAATAGTAGAAGTAAAAGAAGGTCATGATATTGATGTAGAAGAAAGAATGTATGGGATAAATAAGCCCCGTCCGATAATTATTAAGGCTAAAATATCACATGATAAAGACTAAAAAAACATATCAAGCAAAAATAAAACAGGGAGATCTTCTAAAAAATATTGAATTCATCGAAAGTATTGATGAGAAGGATGGAAATTTAGAAATAAGAAAGATTAATTTTCCCTTGGTTATTGTCTTGAGTCAAGATTGTGATTTAAATCAGGATCATGATTTTAGATATGGAAAGTATAAAGATAACAAAACACATGATAAATATCTCATTTCTGTTCTTGTTGCTCCTTTGTATAATATTGACCACTTTACTGAAGGTAACCATCTTGAGTTGATAGGTAGGACTGCGCAGATGATACCTAGATTTAATAAAAAGAGGAATCCAACAACAAAATATAAAAACCTATTAGACAACGAGATTCCTAGATATCATTATCTTGAATTTGATGAACATGTTCCAATCGTCCCCTCCGTTATTGATTTTAAACACTATTTTACAGTTAATGTAGAGTATCTAAAGAAATATAAAAAACAGAATTTTGTGTGTAGTGTGTCAAATTTATATAGGGAAAGAATTTCACAAAGGTTTTCTTATTTTCTTGGAAGGATTGGTTTACCATAGAAAAATTTCATCAAATATGCAGCTGCGTACTTTTAAGTAGGCACCAAACGATCGCCAAGCCAGACTGCAACAACGAATACCTACCACAACGTCCGTAGCTACCAGGATTACGTTGGTTGATCTCACCGTTGGCCCCACTTAGATTTCAACCGCAGATACTTTTCCCTTAATTCCGGATCACCCCAGATATTCAATCCCAGGTCCCTGGCGGACTTCTCAGCGTCCCGAAACGCCTGGTCATATTTTCCACTGCGGCCATATTTTGTGTAATACGGTGATAGACCTTGCTGAACCAATTCAAGATTGAAATTCTTTCCATCGACAAAGACATAGGCGAGCAGGCGGCCGTATCTTCCCCGAGTCTTGGTTTCCAGTTCAATCCCCACTGATTTTCCAGACAATCTTTTCTTGGTGTAGTCTGAAGCGACCTTTCCCATCGGTATGTTCTGTTTTCGGTCAGGATGGACAGATTCAGGGGGGTTGACGCAGAGGAACCGGATCTTTTCCCTGGTGCCATTGTAATCGATAACGATGGTGTCACCGTCGACGATACGGAGAACCTGGTACTGATCAGCTGCGGCGGTGTATGGGACCGCAAAGAGGATAGTGAAGATCAGGAATAGGTTTTTGAACTTTACCATAGGGGTACTGTGCTCCGTAAGTTAAATGACTCCGTGAAGCCCCTGTGCATGCCGCCAGGTACTTTTTATCATCATTCTAAGCCTAAAGTTAGAACAGAATCTACCGATATATTTCCCAGCAGAGAAAAACAATACCACACACAATTGACCTGCTATTGTGATGAAACTATTCCGAACACTGAAATTGCGCAGATTCTCCCTTCTCTCTCGGGCAAGACCTGTCACCCTGGGTCTTGCCCATTTTTTTTGACACACCTGCATCAATTTCGCGAGAAATCTAAAATTCTGATAGGCTTGATCAATTAATTCCGGACTAAAAAGAATTCGGAGGTCTGTTTATAGTTGATATCTGTGATAATTTGTGCCATTATGACAAAAGAATTCCCTTCCACTCCATAAATTAATGGTGTTCCATGCAAAACAATCAGTCACAGACCGAGTTTTCACAGCTCAGAGAGCAAACCGGCCTTTCCATAGAGGATTTGTCCGGGACGTTAGGGTTCTCAACGCGAACCCTTTACCGCTGGGATCGCGGTGAAACCAAACCGCGCCAGGCGGCCATAATTGTGCTCAAAAATATCGCTGCCAGAAAAAGAGAGTCTATACCCGAAGAAGCAAAATTTGAATTCATTGACCTTTTTGCCGGCATAGGAGGTCTGCGCCGCGGTTTTAATCTGATCGGTGGCAAATGCGTTTTTACCAGCGAGTGGAATAAATATTCACAGCAGACATACAGGGCCAATTTTGAATCCGAGCATGAGATAGCAGGCGATATAACACAAATCAATGCAGCTGAAATTCCCGTTCATGATGTTCTTTTGGCGGGTTTTCCGTGCCAGCCTTTTTCAATCGCCGGTGTTTCCAAAAAAAATGCGCTCAACCGTCCGCATGGTTTTCTCTGTGAAGCGCAAGGGACACTTTTTTTTGATGTTGCCCGTATTATAGAATACCACCGGCCAAAAGCCTTCCTGCTTGAAAATGTCAAAAATCTTGTCAACCACGACAAGGGGAAAACCTTCAAGATAATTCACCATGTTCTCAAGGAAGAGCTTGGATATCACATCCGGTATAAAGTTATTGATGCACGCTCCTGGGTCCCCCAGCATCGTGAAAGAATATTTATAGCAGGATTCCGGGAAAAATGTGATTTCAGTTTTGATAATTTTGCTATCCCGGATCCTGTCAGCGGCCCGCGCCTGGGAACGGTGCTTCATCCGGAAAACGGGAGTGAACCGGAAGAAATGCCCTATACCTTGGGTGAAAAGGCGCTTGTGTCTCCCAAATATACATTATCTGATCTTCTTTGGAACTATCTTCAGGGTTATGCTGAAAAGCATCGTAAAAAAGGAAACGGCTTCGGCTTTGGTCTGGTTGGTCCTGATGATGTAGCCCGTACTCTTTCAGCGCGCTACTACAAGGACGGATCCGAAATTCTTGTCCGGCAGGAGGGGCGAAATCCCCGCCGCCTGACACCACGGGAGTGCGCCCGTCTCATGGGTTTTGACAAACCGGATGGCAAGGATTTCATTATTCCTGTTTCCGATACGCAAGCGTACAAACAATTTGGAAATGCTGTGGCCGTGCCTGTTGTCAGTTCAATAGCCCGTCACATGGCCCACCGGATCACCGGAGAACCCCAGCAACTGCAGGTTTTCCCGACTCACGAAGAGCTTGCAGCCTGTGGTTGATATTGTTTCTCCGGAAAAGCGCAGCCGAATGATGGCGGGTATCCGAAGCAAGGATACCCGCCCGGAACTGATTGTCCGCAAGGGGCTTCACAAAAAGGGGTTCAGATACCTTCTGCACACCTCAAACCTTCCCGGCAAGCCTGATCTTGTATTTCCCAAATATAACGCTGTAATCCTTATTCACGGGTGTTTCTGGCACAGACATGATTGCTCCCTGTTCAAATGGCCTTCATCACGTCGGGATTTCTGGAAAACGAAAATAAACAGAAACAGGGAAAGAGATTCTGAAAACCATGAAAATCTGCGCAAGCAAGGCTGGAGGATCCTGACTATATGGGAGTGCGCCCTGAAAGGCCCCAACCGGTACCCGCATGAAAAAGTGCTCGATGCCACAGAGAGATGGCTGATTTCCGGAAACGATGAATCTGAATTGAGAGGAAAAGAGGATGGCGCTCGCTGATCTGACTGACTGGATGGATGAATTTAGCGGTCCTGATTTTGTCTGGTATGCCAAACGTCTTTCGGGAAATGATACTCTCGCCAACCATTCACACCAGGCCGGCCCCTATATTCCCAAAGAATTTCTTTTTCAGGTATTTCCGTCAATAAATATTCCGGAAAAGGAAAATCCGGACAAATGGTTTGATCTGTATATCGATTCCCATGCAGACGGCAGGAAAATAAGGGCTATCTGGTACAACAACAAACTCAGGGGCGGCACCCGTAACGAAGCCCGACTTACCAATTTCGGTGGCGCATCTTCTGCACTGCTGGACCCTGAAAGTACCGGCGCCCTGTCTGTTTTTTCATTCAGGCTCGCCGGTGGTGGAGAAGCAACCGAATGTCATGCATGGGTTTGTCGTCACGAAACAGAAGAAGACCTTGTTGAAGAAAGAATCGGCCCGGTTGAACCCGGAACCTGGACGATATGGACACCGGGCAAACCGGAATATCCCGGTCTGTTTTTAAGCGCAAAGCCCCCTCGCGCAAGTTGCTGGCTTGAAGAACATGAAATCCCGCCCGGATGGCTGGAAAAATTTCCCACCGGAGCCGAAATTATAAGTAAAGCGGTCAATATCAAGCCCTTTGACTCTGTAAACCCTGACCTGCGGATGATAAAAAGGCGTGAATGTGAATTCGAGATTTTCAAAAGCATCGAGGAAGCTGTCGAGTTGCCTCTTGTCAGGAAAGGTTTTCACAGTATAGATGAGTTCATAGCCAGAGCCCAGACAATTCTTCAGAGGCGCAAGGCAAGATCCGGCCGCTCTCTTGAGCTACATGCCCGGCAAATCTTTATTGAAGAAGGCTTGAAAGAAAATGTAGACTTTTCCCACCAGCCCGAGTCTGATCCCGGAAAAAAACCGGACTTCCTTTTCCCTTCGGGAACCGCTTATAAAACAAAAGAATTTCCTGAAAGCCGTTTGCGCATGCTGGCCGTAAAAACGACCTGCAAGGACCGCTGGCGCCAGATCCTGAACGAAGCTGCGAGAATAGAACGCAAGCATCTTCTTACACTTCAGCGGGGGATATCCGAAAACCAGTTCAGGGAAATGCATGAAGCTCAGGTACAACTGGTTGTTCCGGTGCCGCTTTTAAAAGCTTTCCCCAGAACAGTTCAGCCTCATCTGCAAACATTTGAAAGTTTTATCGGAGATGTTCGTCTTTTGAATTTTTGATAGATTGGACAAGGTCTTAAAATCATAAGATGCTCTTATGAGTACCCCACTCAACCGACCTGATTCCTTTCTGAGCGCTACGACTTCCGGGATAGCTATAAAATAGCTGAACAGCGCTGCACCTGCCATTCATTCTCGGGCAAGACCTGTCACCCTGGGTCTTGCCTTTTCTTTTGACAATTCTGTATCAATATAATGTAAACAATTTAATACATATTGAAAACCCAGCATTGCGTAAAACCCTTAAACTGTAGAAATTAAACGATATCTAAAGTTTTGAAAAAGCGGCACGGGAAATGCTCTATGGTTTGGTAACGGCAAAAAGCTTTTTTCTTCTCTTAGACAGGGCCTCAATTCCGGGGCCTTGTCTTTTTTTATGGGTTCAGTGTATATATTTAGATCCTCGCTCAATTCATAATCCGATAATCCGCTGGAGGTAATTCATGGCCCAATTACTGGACTCCAAAGACGTTGTGGAGTTCAAAGAGCTCCTGATGGCCAACACTATTCAAATAGATACTATGTACCAATTGTTGATCCAGAAAGGACTCTTTACGGAGGTGGAGTTCCTGAAAAAGATGAAGGAAGTGCAGATGGATTACCAGGGGGGCAGGCATTAATAAACGATATTGGCAAAGTACAGGTTTTGACAAGCTCGGTTTTTATGGGATGACTCAATTTATCTTAACCTTAACGGTATTTAGTTTTTCTGTACGATAACACATGGCATTCAATGCCGGATAACATTACATGGGTTATGATATCCAGATCCTTATAATCACTTTATAATCTGGTACTACCAAACTCCATAAGAACATAAGGTAATACATTATGGTATTTAGATTTTTCAAAAAAAGGCGTATGGATCTTGATGAACTGCCAAAAAAGGCTACTGAACAGAAAAAGAATGGTGATATTGACCCCGGTGAACTGCAAAAAAAGGCTACTGAACAGAAAAAAAATGGTGATATTGATGGTGCTATTATTTCTCTAAGATCAGCTTACAAGCAACTAGAAAAACAGGGCATAAAATGGCCCATCAATACATACCTTCGCTTGCCATTGTTTCTCCAAAAGGCAGGTAGAACCGATGAGGCCTGGGCTGAATTTAATGCTCTATTACGTGCCCCCGAATCTGACTTCATGCTGTCAATGAATCATTCAATTATTCATGATAAAATGAGATTATTTCTTCAACGAGAAGGCAAAGCATCATTAGCAGTTAAATTTGGTGTTCTCAGCTATGTAGAGACAGCCATTGCTTATGACAAACAGGGCCGTCCAGAAGAATTAAAGCAGCTACAGGATGAGGAAATAATTCATTCTTGCGTTAAATCCCTTTTGAAAAAGGCGAATAAGCCTGAATGTGAATATGAAATAGCAAAAATAATCATTAAACACATGAAAAGCATAAAGAAAATCAATTTAAGTGAATTGGCACAAAGTGTAGATGCCATAGTTTCCCGTGAAAAGGCTTGACGATATTATAGACCGGACGGGTCGGCAGACTTTAATGCTAACCAAGATCGATTTTACCGTCGCTTTTAACAAGGTCCTTCTCGTTTCTGGCAGGTGAGTCTTTTAGGTTTCTAACAAAGGAGATTTATCAAATGAGTACTTTTGAAGGACTGTTTGAGTTACGGAATCAGAATGACCTCTTGAAGAAGCTACAATATGACTATAAGCGGTTGGAAGAATCGCCAATAAATCAATACACCGCATTTGATTTCTTTGTGACAGCCGAGCATATGTTGGATTGGCTTTATCCAGACGAACGTAACAGACGAGAACAAGTAAAAGACAGGAACGTCTTGCTCAGAATCTGTTCACATATAGCTAGTGGCGCTAAACACTTCCAAGCTACTGCAAGCCACCATGATTCTGTCCAAGACGCTATAGTCCAGCAAGGGGCCTTTTCTATCGATTTTTCAGATAGTTTTAAAGTGGGACATCTTCAAATTCAATTACAAGGTCAGGCTGCTTGCGAACTTGGTAACTCTATAAAAGTGATTGATCTCGCTCGGAAGGTTTTAGACTTTTGGAAAAATTATGAGGATCATCAAGGATGATAATTGAATGACCTAACCATTCATTCCAGCCGACCGCTTACAGCGGCCTTTGATCCAGGCGGGTATGGCGTTACAGGTATCCAACTTATCTTAAATCACAGCTCATTGCAGATAACCGCTGTCTATCGCCACGTCCGTAGCTACCAGAATAGCGTTCCCTACTTCCCAATAGCCTGGCTGATCGTCCCGTCCTTCCGTGCGCTGCCCCTGCTGGATCCAAGATAATATGCCGCCGCTGTGACCGCCATGGTCCCGAGCGAACCGATCATCGACATTACGACGGTCTTGTTCGCCTCTGGGATGTCGTACTTGAACAGAGTGCCGAGGGCCAAGCCGAACATGAGGATCAATATGGTTGCGATCACCGCCGGCATCTTGTCTTTCAGGGCCACCTGCCTAGCCCGGGCGTCAGCAGCATCCCCATAGGCCATGCGCTCCAGATCTATGTCCAGCTTCTTCATCTCAACGGTAAACTGCTGGTCGGCCTCCTTGATCCTGAGCAGGACATCAGGCGACGCCCCGGCCATGGCCGCGTTGAGCTGAGCATCGATGTCCGGCTCCTGGTCCTTGCCGGGGCCAAGCACGGCATCGGCGATGATCTTCGTAGCCATGCCGGCCAACGGAGTCCCGAATACAGACGCGACTCCAGGGGCCACGGTCCTTACCAGTTGTTTCCAGTCGAATGCCATTATTCAGCCCTCCATCTTTAAAAATGCTCATAAATTGTCAGATGCGCCGTTTCGTTCCCCTGCATAATATCCATGAATTCTTTGAACGTGTTGCCGGAATTTAGGACCGCCCGGTCACCCGATAGATTTCCATAGTGCCGCGCCAGGATGATGCAGCCTTCAGTGTCCGTCACCCGGTTGCCAGGATGCAGTAGCACGTGATCGCGGTCCGGAACATCGTTGATCGTGAATGTTTCACCGAAGCGAGGCGATACGATTCTAGTCATGAGATATTGCTGCGCAGGTATTGATGATCGTCCGCGCTCGTTTTCCAGATCCGGCGGTTCCAGGGTGACGCAGAAAACCGCCTTATTAATCCTGAGTACGCCGAAGGTCCCGAACTTGAAATTTTCCTCAAGCCTGATTAGTTCGATGATTGGTATCATGTATGTTTTCTTACCCCCTCGCAGCCTTGATAGCCTCTGAGCAACCCACTTTCAGCAACCACAGGAATCCGCCGCCAATGGAAACGACGACACCGGCAATAATCAACCATGCGATACGTTGCGCAAATTTATCAACCCGGCAGCGAAATTTAGAAAACACCAGGCTATTTTGCCGCAGGGTCTCGATGCCGGCGGAATAGGAATCCTCGCCAATATCTTTGACCATGCCCATCAGGTGGGATAGTTCGCCCTGGGCGGCCGGCGAGAGATTGCATGTGCATCTTCCGTTTTGCAGGGCAGCGACCACCGCCTCGGCAACCAAGTCACGCATTTCCTGTTTCTCTTCTGCTGTCAACATAGGCTATGCTTCCTCTGTTCAATTACTGCCCGGTTTTTATTGTTTCCCCACTAAAATAGGTTTGCCTGTACCATTTTATCGCTCGGTCCAGTCTGTTCACCTGCCCGGGCGAAAGCGACCCTCTAAACGCTTTCCGCCGATGTTTCGGGATGCTTGACAGTGGGTGAGCCATGCGGATTGATGTAATCTTCGATCGCGTATTGCCGCCGAGTTCGTAGTATTTTTTCAGGTAGCGATGAGCGGCATCCAGGTCGCCAAACTTCAACGCCTGCTTGTACCAGTACAGGGCATTGCCTTTTTTGTTCGGCCGGCCGCCATATCTTTTTTCGTCGCCCTGTTTGGATAACCAGTCGAACACCGCTGAGCGGGTATCATAATAGGACAAGATGCCAGGGTCATTGCGATAGACTATGATCTTTTGCAGGTCGTTTATAAAATGCTGCGCCGCCTGAACCGCAATCGGAGCGCCAGCGGTCTTGCCCTGAGCCGGTCGGCCTGCAGCCACCCGGTAAAGCGAGTCCAGCTTGAATGACCTTAGCGCGTGTTCGACGCGGTCCCTGATAGGCCTCGGCCGTGTAATGTCGGGGTATAGGCTGGACCCGGTGGCAACTTCGGCAAACAGCTTCACCTCGGGCCTTATGCCTTGGGCTGCGCGGTTCAACAGGGCCTTGGCGGCATCTTGGAGTTTTTCTCCGACCGTGCGCTTGCCCTTAATCAGATCCTTGACGTCACCTGGCCAGTCTTCCAGGCCGAAGAATGATAAGGCATCGGAGAGAGCCCCTTGAAATCGCAGGGTCAGTATGGTGCCATCCTCGCGTCTTCCGAGGATGATGTGCTGCTGCCGGCGCCCGGACTCGCCTAATTCGCGCTCTTCGTCCGGCCACAACAGGATATTGTAAAGCGCCACCGCGCCCATGAGCATCTGGGCCCGGAGAGCCAGCTTGCCGGCCGACATGATCATTTTCTTACCGGCGACGGCGGTTGCCCTTTTCTTGACGGATCCAGCGTCGCGGTTTTCATACTTGGTGTTGCGCATCATATAGACATACCGGGGGGCATTGATCTCAAGCCATGAGTAAAAAGGTATCAGGCGTTTCCGGATCCACTGCCCCGTCTTGGAAATGTTGCCGTAATCGCCCAGCAGCTCCCTGGCCAGCTTCGCCGATCGCTCGTCAGGATTCTTGACGCCGTCGACCTCGTCTATCTTCGATGCCCCGTAGAGCCGTTTGTCGGCGTTATCTTCAAAATACCGGTATGCCCCCAGGCGCAGAACGTTTTCACGCCACGCGGTCATGCGCTGGACCCGTGTCCAGTACCAGCCGGCGCCACGCCTTAACAGGTTGCCCGTGGGCGGTTCGTGAAGGATCAGCTCTTTAACGACTCGGTCCATGGAAAGGATTTTCAGTGCATCGTCAACCTCCTGGACCGAAAAACCGGAGCCCAGCACACCCAGCTCACGCGCACGGTCAAGCTCAGCCTGGACCTTCACAGGCAGTTTTTTTCGCAAATGCCAGCGCCACAGGTCACCGGCGGCATTCTTGGCGTATTTGAGGGCGTCTTTCGGCCCCATATAGGCCATGGCCGCGTCAAGGTCTCCGGACCAGTTATTGAGATTATAGCGCACAACCGAATACGGGTTCAGGAGTATCCATTGCTTCCAGGACCGGAGCATCCAGTCAGCTGCTTTGCCAATCGCGGACGGGTCGCTGTCGTCCCTGAAATTGTCCATGGTATCGGCAAGCCCCTGGGGGATAACCCAAATCAGTTCACGGCCTTTGGCCAGCACTTGCCGGACTTCAACGTCTCTGGCATCGATCTCACCGGCCGCCATGCGCTGCATAATGTTGTCGGCGATACTGTTTGCCCAGTACCAGCCTTTGCCGGGTTCTGGCTTCCAGATCGTGTAGTCGTCCGGGATCATGCTCTTATACGTCAGGAAGCTGTTTCCTAAACTGCTCTTTATCATCCGGTCACGGCCCTTGATCGCCTTGAAGATGGTGGCCGCCCAATTGGCGCCCGGCTTCTTCGTGTTGATCAGGTAGGATAGGAAGTGAAACCACCTTGGGTCGTCAAAATATTCTTCGGCCTCATGGGTATAGGCAAGCTCTTCAACCAGGTCGTCCCACTCGCTGTCATATTCCAGCTTGCCGTTGACCGCCATAGCACCAAGTCTTTGGTTCGCCATGGCAATATTGACCTTGAAAGGCTTCAACGGATCGTCTTGTTCCATCAGCTCCTTGACGGTCATTTGCTGCGCATCGGCCATCATCTTGTAAAAGTTCCTGAGATTGGCCGCCTTGGCAGAGGCCTTCAGGTCTGGGTAAATATCGGCTTCTTTCTTGACCCGTTTCAGTGTCTCCACCGTTTCGAGCTGTGCCAGCTGCTGTGAAACGGCCATAAACTCGGCTTCGATATATTCGGTGTTGTAATCAAGGGGCGAGCCCTTGCGAGCTGCCATCCATGGTCGCCAGTGGGTTCTGACGTCGCCGGATCCGGTGCCCAGCCCGTGCTTAATTCCCATGAACATTAGGACCTGGTGGTGAAAATAGTCCTTGTCCGCCAGGGTTTCTTTTTTTAGTATTTTGGCGTCTACCAGGCGCCACTTGATGTCATTCACCATGGAGTTACGACGATTAAGTGCCTCGGACACTTCGGGGTTTTCGTCGGCCAGGCGCCGGTATCTCTCGGATGCCTCGACGACCTGGTCTACAGTCTCGAAGCCAAAGGGCAGTTTTTTGTCATGGATCAACCCCTTGTTTGTGTCCCGGACCATGTCGGCCAGGATGATGTTCATGCGGAAAACTTCATACCCGTCCCTGGACAGGTTTTCTGTCAATCCCTGCAACCTCTGGATGGTCTTATTCTTGACGGTTTCCGGTATCTCCTGGTGTCGCCTGAGAAGGTCGTTCATGCTGGCCCGCAGGCCCTTGTCTTTGATCGCCTGGAGTTCCGGGAAGTGGTGGCGTTGCTGTCCGAGTTTTTTAAGCCCGGCCTTCATGCGGTCGAGAAAAGACTCTTTGGGCGCACCGCGAGACTTGGCCATGCGCGTTTCGACCTCTTTAGGGAGAATATCGCCGGTGTCTATTTTCTTGGTGCTGGCCTTGCGGGAAAACAGCGGCATCCCTTCGCGCAATGCCCTTTGGCGCATTTCCGGGGTGATGGGTAGGGACCAAACTTCACGTTCAACAGTTTCGGCGTACCCCATTGAATTTGCTTCTCGGTTGTAAAGATTGAGTGTCCCAACTTTAGGCTTTCCCCAAACCTTCTTACCGAAAAACTTGTTTGCAGCGGCAGGTAGTATTTTGTCGTAAAAGCCGGCCATGCCAGTATCTGAAATGGTTATATCGTCGCCCTCAATCACGCCTGACTGTTCAGGGTTATTGATAATTGAATCGCCCATCGATTTACCAATAGCGTCGCTGACGGCGGTTTCTTTTTCTAAAGTATTGACAACTTCCCCGCCATTTTTAAAACCAACAATCTCGATGCCCGCTTTGGTTTTTGTCCACTCTATTTTATCGACCGCTTGGCGAAGTGCTTCTTTGTATCGTTCAACTTGCATTTCTCCGGTAGTCCATGCAATCTTATCGCACCCGTTTTCGGCGGCATAGCGAACCATGCGTTTCATTACCAACATGGACCAATTTTTGGAGAGCTTGAAGGGGGCGTTGGGGACGGTGCCTTGCAGAGCCCGTACTTCCATGCCACGCAGAGCATCCCATCGGGTTCTTTCTTCGTCAGTCCATGATCTATCCGGCTTTCCGGTAAACTGCATCGACCCATCGCCGTCTAAATTCGGTGCGGGGGTAAGTCCGATGTCCTCTATCAACTCCTTCATCTGTTTGTGAAGATTTAAAACATCACCTTTATACCCTTCCTTCCGTCCCGCCTGATGCCAGTCACTCTGTACTTCTTCAAGAAACAACACCCGATTACCGTCAGCGTCAGTCCTTTCATTGAATCGGACGTGTGCAAGAATGTTGGGTTCGTCGTAATGGGTGGACTTGTAAACCTTTGCCAATGCCTCTTTACTTGGGGCATCCTTTCTACCAGGATAATACCAAGACGGTGGAGGCAGCGTCAGCAACAACTCCTTGTAGTTTTCACCGCCCGGAACCACATAGCCGGAAAATTTCGTATCGAGGGAGATGTCCTCGTTACCCTCGGTGCGGATTACTTCCCGAACCTGAACATGGTGCGCCGCCAGGTAATCAAGGACTGCCTGTTTTGATACTATCCAGTCTGTCTGAGCCCAGTTTTTCGCAAGCGCTTCTTTATGCCGCGCAATCTTTTCATCAAGCCATTCCAGCAACCCAGACCACGCAAGCTCTTCTTCTTTTATCAGTCCCTTTTTCACCCAGGACTGCAAGGCCGACTTGATCTGTTTCGGGGTGCCGTTGGTCAGCTTTTGCTCCAGCACCCTGACCATTTGGCTATACCAGCGCTCGGCGGCCTTATCGGAGGAAAACGCCGGCGCCGTGCGGATACGCCTTGCCGCCGTCTTTGGCCGTCGATTACCGCCGGTCACATGGCGCCTTGCACCTGCCAGCAGGCTGCGGATCTCGGTGTCTGAAAACTTCAGGTTCGGATCCAGCTTGCGGATAAACGCACGAACGGCGGCGACAACTCGGTCCACCCATCCGGATTCTGCACCGCGCTCAATCTCTCTGGCAAGCCATTCGTCAGCGGCCAACAGTCTGCCGTCTTCCGTTCTGACATCGAAGCCGTATTCATCGGCGATTTTCTGGATCTCCGGGCGTTTCGCAATGTAAACTTCCTTGAGGACCCGCACGATGTTCTTGCCCAGGACACCCCGAACGCCATAGTGGCCAAAGGCCTCATGGAACAAAACCTCATATGCCTGTTTGATTGATGTTATATTGTCGGCCACAATGTAAATGCGACCTTTGTTGTAAACACCGCCGACAATGACAGCACCCTTGCCGTCTTGCTCAATGGCAGCGATTTCCCTCAAAATGGGTTCGGGCAGCTCTGCCTGGTGTTGGACAACCCGGATACCCGGAGCATTCGTCCAGGTGGCAGAAATTAAGTCTAATGCAGCCTGGATGGCAGCAGCCCTGAGATTGGATCCCGATGCCGCCGGCCGCGCTGAAAAAAGGGTGCGCTGCTTATCAACAAAAAGTTGTTTTTGGCCGCTTATTCGGCTGTTTTTGGGTAGTTTTTTGGATCTTTCGGTTCTATCAGTTTTACGGGCGGGGTGTTTATCTTGCAGGGCATCGTCGGATACGAAACCTCTTGTGGCGTTGAGGTAACTATCAATTTTCTCTTCGAGGACTTTTCCTTCATGGTATGACTCATAACGATAGGTCTCAATGAGTTCGCCGAGCTGGTCGGCAATGACCGACCGGACTTGCTCAACAGCCTCGGCCAGTTGTTTTTTTGTACCGCGCTTTTTAATATTCGTCAAGACGGTTTTAATCTGCCTGGGAGTAGCCGCCGCCTCGTCAATTTTGTCCATGACACTACTCAGGGCTCCGGCCACCGGTCCGGGAACTTCCGGGAGGTCAACTATCCCGGCATATTTGCCATAAATGCGCCGGCGGTAAATCAGACTCGGGTTAAGGTATTCCTCCTCGGAAATTTCTCGAGCCTTGCGTCTCGAAAAGGCGGGCCTGTCAAGGCGAGCGCCACCGGAGGGGGCATCGACTCTGACGAGCGGATGCCGTCGTATGATGACTTCCAGAATATCGGCAGCCTTGTCGTTGTCCGGCAGGAAATACCTGTTTTCATATTGGATGTTTTCTACTATCCCGCCACTTTCCTGAAACCAGTGGAGCATACCCCAACTAAGGCCCCTGATCTCGACCCGGTCTTCTCCTGAGACGTTGGACCGAAGCAGTCGCCATCGATCGGCGAGACGCACGGTAGCGTTCTCATTCATCACCTTGGCGACAAGATCGGTCGCCTCGTATTTGACTGCCGCCTGAGAAACGCCCAGGGCGTCAAGGGTGTCGGAGACATCGTCCGGATGAACAACACGGCCTATGTACCGTTCGCCCTTGTCCGTGCGGACCCGGTTGATTCTCGCTGTCCCGCTGATGTGGTTCCAGATTGGGAGAAGGTTGCCGGTCAGCAGGTGCAGGTCTTCTGTGACAGTCTTGGGCAGTCCCTTGGCCTCTTCATTCCATATCTTCTTGGCCTCTTTTTCGGTCAGGTTCCACCATTTATCGCCGGTAAGCTCGTTGACCAGCTTTCGCTGTGTGGTTCCCTTCGGGCTGACCAGGGACCGGTAAAGCTCCGGGTTGCCTGAACTGTTCGTGCGCTGCCTGTCCTGTGTAGCAGACCATATCCGGCCGCTGGCGACGTTTTGGTAATACCCGCCATGGTTGGGGTAAAACTCTTTCGAGTTGGCAAACAGAACAGTCCTTGACGGGCGTGTCAACTCAACCCGAACATAATCTGTTTTAGCGCCTGTATCCTTGTCTGTATGGACTGTTTTTTTCTCGGCGGTCACGATTTTGTCGGCCGTGACGGTTTCGATCCCGACGTCAAGAGTGCCGGCGTCGGCGTACTCCTGCACAACCGCATCCATGTGGTCAGAAAAGGCCTTGAATACCGTATTCTGGCCGTCGATATTCATTGAGAGAAGTCGGTTCAAGAACTGCGTCATTGACGGCGGGTTCTCGTCGTCCAAGGATAGCCCGGTTTGCGCAGAAAACTCTTCTGCCGAGATGCCTTCGACCCTGTCCAGATAGAAATTATCCAACAGGCGATGCAGGGCGGCTGTGGCATAGATGCTTTCAAGATTGTCTCGGGCCTGAAATATACCCTGGGATCCTGTTTGCCGCTGGCCTTTGGTCAGCGCCCCCAGTTGGTCAAGGCGTCGGGCAATGGAGCTGATGAAACGGACCTGGGCTTTTAGGTCGGTCTGAACCAGGATGACTTCGGGTGCGCTGGCCTGATTGGACCGGTGTGTCCGTCCAAGGCCCTGAACGGCCTTATCTGCCCGCCAGCCGGGTTGTACCAGATAGTGCTTGCGGGGCCGCCGGTTAATCCTGGTGTTGTCGGCGTGAAAACTGCGCCCGGTGGCGCCCTTGCCGGAAAAAACCAATATCTGCTTTTTATCGTCCTGAAAAGCGTCAACGTCTGCCGCAACATGCTTATTCGACCGGCGCTCGGTAACTAGTCTTCCCTCTTTTTCATCCATGACCAGCCGGCGTGATCGACCGGTGACCTCTGCCACGTTTTCGGCACCCAGTTCCTCGATCAGGAAATCGAGCGGCCCATTGGGCATGGTGATAGAATTGACCCTGATGATAAGGGCATCGCGCATGGCCTCGGCTTCGCGGTTGATGACCGGCTCCCCGTCGCTGTCATACACGGGCCGTTTGCGGATATTACCGTTTTCGTCCTCATACTCCTCATACTGTATGATCGGGAAACTTCTTTCCAGATAGTTGATCAGGTTTTCCCTCGGGGTCATATCCAGGTCTTCAAGCTCTTGATCCTGCCGTCTTCCTGATAGCGCCCGGGTCAAGTTCGCCTCCCCGGTGCTGACCATCTGTAGAACAACCGCATGGCCGCTTTTAATGTCCTCCCTGATCCGCTTTACCACGCTCGGCATAGCCAAGGTGGTGACGATGGTGTTGAAAAACCGCTGTTGTGCGCCCCAAAATGCGGAGTAATTGGCACTCTGTTTAGACGATTCGGTAAGCTCTACTGCTTCGCTAATGTTCTGCAGCACAATCTGCCAGGCGCCGGCCAGCTCGTCGTATTTACCACTCTGCTCGGCTGTCAGGGGGTGAACCAGGCGATCATATTTAACGTCGGCATAGGAAAGGGACCGGGCCGTATATAAGCCCAGGCTTTTAAGGTTCCGGGCGATAAGCTCCATGGCTGCCATACCGCCGGAGCTTATCTGGTTGACAAAGTCGACCCCGCTCGAAAACGGGGTTTCCTCGCCCCACAACCCCATGCGCTCAGCATATGCAAGGTTGCTGACCTCTGTTGCGCCGGTGGCCGAAACATACACAATACGAGCATCAGGCAGGCGGTGCTGAAGGTGTATGCCGGCCAGGGCCATCCCGGACGGCGGCTTCGCCCCCCTTGATCCAGCCTGAGTCATGGCGTTAGCCATATTGTGTGATTCATCGAAAGCAATGACGCCGTCGAAGTCCTCACCTAACCAGTCAACGACTTGATTTATCCGGATCTCAAGGTCTGTGTATGATCCGGGCTGATCTTCCCTTATATTTTGATAAGACCCCGTGCCGACCCCGCGCATAGTGTGGTAACTGGCAAACAAAATACCTTCATCGGCTTTGATCTGGTTTCCGGGTTTGTACTTGTTCATGGGGAGTAGGCTGTCGGCGCCTTCGGGCCATCCAACAGACGTCAAGTCGCGCTTAGCATCGGGGACAAGGTCAAACGTCTCGGACACCCAGACCGCTTTCTTGCGGCCCCGGTTCCAGTTGTCCCAGATGATACCGGCGATTTCCCTGCCTTTTCCGACACCGGTGTTATCGCCTATAAAAAACCCGCGCCGCTCACCGCTGGGGAGTTTCTTTTCGTGAGACGCGCCGGCGTAGCTGATAGCCTCCAGCTGGATGTCCGACATATTTCCGGACTTGATGGCAGAGAGTGGTAATTTAGGAATGTAGTTGATTTTAGGTGGGGCCGTGTCGGCCATGGCCACGGATTCGACCAATGGCGTTGGATGGGGTGCGGCCCCCTTGATCGTAACTATGGGCCGGTAGGATTCGAAAACAGCATCGGGGATTTCGTCAACATCGGCAGGGGTTAGGTCGGCATCTCCCCGTACAAGATCACTCCCTCTATCGCCGTCACTATCTCGTTTGCCATCAATATCGGCGTCTGAAGTCGGCCCATCCCCGCTTTCGTCCACCGGTCCAGGCCCACCGCCTTGATCAGCCGGTTCGGGTCCTGGTTCAGGGCGAACAGAATCGCGGTCTCCTGGTCTGGGCTCAGCTGGTCCGGCCGTTCCTCCAGCATCCACGCCAGCATCCCCATGCACGGCGGGCGTTGTGGCGCTGGATACAGGTGATTCTGAATCAGGAGTCGATGGCAGAGTCGGTCTATCGGAAGGTTGTATCTCTTTTCTGGCATTTCGCACCCCCTTGAGGATATTAGGCAGATCCTCGAAGTGTTGAACGGCAGCCGTTAACTCAGTATCAGTCGTCGGGCCGGTTTTGTCAATAACAAGTACCTGATTATCAAAAGTCGTGCCATATTTGCGGTAATCGTCGCCGGCAATGCTGACATTGGCCAGCACGTTGTATTTTGCCCGGATCCGGTCCCACCACTTTGTAAATGTCGGCCGATCGTGGGCCATGCCCCGGCCAACTATGGCTACCAGGCGACCACCAGGTTCCAGTCGGGCTAGGGCCTGTTCGATGTGCTGGGCGCCATACTTGGTTTTGTTGCGGGAGACCCGGCCAGCGGTTGACGAGAACGGCGGATTCATTACAATTACGGTCGGCTGAATGCTCCGGTCCAGAATATTGTCCAGTTGTTCGGCGTTCTCGGTGGTGACCTGGTCGAAGCCCTGCCCCTCCAGTAGTCCGGCCCGTCGATTTGACAGTTCGTTGACATAAACCTTATCGGCCACCTGCTTGGCGAACACGGCAATACCGCCGACACCGGCCGACGGTTCGAGATAGATGTCATCTTTTTTCAGATTCGCCACCCAGTTAACGGCATAGGCCAGGCCGGGCGGCGTCGAAAACTGCTGGAACTCAATTTGCTCCCTGGTTCGTTTGGTTTGAGTCGGGAGGATAGATTGAACCATTCTGACTAATCCTCCTACTGAAACCCCAGCTGCATGGGCGTCGTCGACGGTTGGCACATAGACACCCCGCTTATTCATGCCGCTGATGTAGTCGTTGACTCCGATTTCAACCGCATCATAGGCGTCCTTCGGCGTGTAGACACCCTGCGCCTGTGTCCCGGACCATGCTTCGTTTGCCTGGGAGAACAGTTCCCGCCAATCAAAGGCCTCGTTGGATTTCAGCTTCCCTACCACCCACGCCGACAGTTTCGGACTGCCGGTAAGCTCTTTTTCCGGCAGATCCTCCGATTTTTCGGCCTTGGGGGCCGGCGGTTCAGGCTTGGCCTTCGCCGCTTTCGACTTGTACGGCTCCACCTTGTCCTCGGTTATAAAGAATCTCCCATCCTCTCTTGTCATTATCGGGACGTTGTTAGGCTCGTCAGAAT
The DNA here is from genome assembly GCA_014237405.1 of Desulfosarcina sp. Classification (GTDB taxonomy): domain Bacteria; phylum Desulfobacterota; class Desulfobacteria; order Desulfobacterales; family Desulfosarcinaceae; genus Desulfosarcina. The sequence continues at coordinate 19,466 of JABZFO010000163.1, forward strand.
AATAGTCCTGGGTAACCGTGCCGGTGCGTGTGTTCCCTTTAGAATCAACGAACCTTACCTTCTCACCGCGTTTGTAGAGAGGTTCTCTTTTCTGTTCTGACTTTTGTTCTTTGGCTGGCTCCTTCTTTTTTGATATGTCTCCGACCGGCTTCGTCTGCTTGCCGCTTTCGAGCCAGGTTCTCAAATCCTCCAGGGGCATTTCGGTAATATCCCCAAGCCCGGTCCAGCCCTTTTCATAATTGGAAAGGTACAGCTTTTTGGCGGCATCAATCGACTCGGCACCGAGAATTACTTTATGCTCGTCGAATTTGCCGTCCTCATTAACCTGGTCGACGACAAAGGCCCTGGGGTTTTTCTCCTGGTCCAGATCCACAAATACGTCGACGTGATCGCCGTCCTTGCCCTCGGACCGGAGAAAATATCCATAATGGCCATGGATAGGCGTTTCCCATTTTTTGCCATCAGGGGAAACGCCCGAGCGTACAGACCCGTCCGGGTTCTCGACGGTGATGTCGAACCCGTGGGCCTGGATGTGCCCCATTTTATAATTGCCGGCCTCTTTCTGTGCATCGGTCGGTTCAGGAAGAACGTTTTCCGGGGAAGTCGCTGCCTCGTTGGCTTGCTCGTCGATGTCGTCTGGTGAAATTTCGTCGGAACCAATATCCTCGGCCCGGATCTCGACCGTCTGCGCCGGATCCAGGACAACCTCCTCAGACTCGCTTCTCACCTTAATCCCATCGCCGAAGGGGTCATATTCGGTTACGGTATATTCGCCGTACTTTCCACCGATGACCAGTCCAACGGTTTTGCCCTCCGGGATCTCGCCGGCCGATATTTCTTTATAGGCGCCGTCCTTCCCGTAGTTCGGCGGCTCTTCAAGGGGTTGCTCGGAGGACGCATCGATCTTGGCCTGCTGCTCTTTCTGGTACTTCGTCTTTGCTTCTGCGTCTAGGGATCCCCGCCTCAGTTCTTCGGGCCGATCTGATAGGATTTCGGTCAAATCCTCGGACGGCAGCATCCACCCTTCTGCGACCAAGGCCCGTTTTGCTTTTTCGATCTCAATCCCATCTGCCTTGAATATGCCTGCCTTATTCGCGTCGTCATGGGTCGCGGTGAGGTCTTTTTTAAGATTACCAGGATTGATGCCACCCATGGCCCGGATCGCGCCGCCGAGAGTCGTGGGCTCCGGTCCTTTTTCAGGCTTGATCTTGGCGACGGTGTTCCGAAAATCAAGTTCCCTGTCGATAATCTCGGCAAGGTCATCCCTGTTATCATGCTTTACTTGAGCCTTAGCCCGAAGCAGGTCCTCCGGCGTCGCCTGGCCGATAGGCTTTCCGGCGGCCTTGGCGATTTCTCCGAGTTTGACACCATGAACGGCCGAGCTGGCTTCCTCTTTCGATGGCGCCTTTTGGATCCCCATGGCGGTAGCAACGACGTCGGGGTTCTCTTTAGCGAATTTTCTCGCTGAAGGTACACCCTCTTTAACCATTCGGTTGCTGGCGATTTCCTGCTCAGTCAAGATTGCCTGGGCCGATTCTTCAGCGGACTTGCCGGTGGTGGCGGTCAGGTCATCGATGGCCTTCTTTTCAGCCTCTTTTTTGGCGACACGGTCGGCCTCGTCAAGATGTTCTTCGAATACCGCTGCCGATTCATCGGCCGGCTTTATACCCCTGTCGATCAACTCCTGACTTAGCAGCTCGAGGTTTTCCGCCTGTTTTACGGATAAATCTTTGCGGGCGGCCTTGGTCTTCTTTAGGTTCTTGGTCCGGGTCAACAACTGCTTGTCGGTGAGTTTTGCCAGCCATTCCGGCTTTTCGGAAGTCTCGGCGGCGGTCTCCTGGGTGGGCAACGTTGGCGTGTGTGTCTCTGGTTCCGTTTCGGCCAGGTCTTCGTCCGAAAATGCGGCTGCGGTCTCTTCCGCGTCGAGAGAATCGACGGTCTCTACGGTCGGAACATTAGGGCCTGTCTCTGGTTCCGGCTCAGATTGCCCGGTAAGCAAGTCCTTGGCCGACTTGTCCTCTTCACCAGGGCTTAAAAGAATATCCCGTGCATCCATTCCGGCGGTGACGGCGGTGCCAGGGGCGCCCATGACGGTGAAAGCAAGGGCCGATTGTTTGGCTGTGTCCACAAGCCGGTCAATGACCTGGTCACGGGTAACGGCAGGAATATTGCTGTTGCCCATCGATCGATCGACTTCTTTGGCCACCTCGCCCATAAGGAGGTTCGTCGATTCCTGCAAAAGCTCCTGGGCGGTTTCCGCGGCAATAAACCCACCATACTTAGCTGCCGTCTTTAGGGCCAGCATCTTGAGCGTGCCGCTTTTCATGGCCTTGACCATGGCCTTGTTGATGGATCCGGTAAGAAGGGCCTTGCCCCCAGGGATCGTCTTCAATAAAAGTCCGATCTGACCGAGCTCGATCGCCCCATTCACGATACCGACGGCTCCGGCCGCGGCCTTGGCGATATTCGGGTCAAGGCGGTTACCCTCGGCATCCTTCATTTCAAGCAGTTCGTCGTAGGCAAGTCCCGCCTCGATTCTGCCAATATTTTCAAGGGATCCGGACACCATGCCGACCCCGTACATACCGGCAAACACGGCGGGAACGGTGATGATTTCCTCTGGAAGGGCCGCCTGTGGTCCGGCCTGGCCGGCTACGGCTGCAATCGCACCGGCGCCCATGCCAAGGGCAAGGCCTTTCTTTGTTCCCTCGGCCATGCCGCGGAGCATGATCGGCGCCATTTCGGCCGATGCGGTCAGGGCTTGCTCGAAAAGACCACGCTCCTCGGTGTCTCGCTGGGGCATGGATTTTTTCAGGTCGGCGACTCGGTCCCTGATTTCGGGTGTGTCGTTACCCAAAAGCTGTTCTGACCGCAATATACCCAGTTCGGTTTGCAGTTCCCCCGTTTCCCACGCATCACCGACCCGGGAGAACATGGTGTCAGGCTTTTCCTCAGTGGGAACCTCTGCGACCGCCGGCGGGGGGTTAGGATCTGCGCCGGCAACCATGTAAATAAACTTATCCCGGATCCGGCCTTGCTCCTCGTAATCCAGCTCGAAGAACTCGTCGTCGGCCATGTTGACATCAAAGTAATCCTCCAGCTCAGCCCGTTTATCGACATGCGGTAGGCCGGAAAACTCTTTGTTCTCTTTGAACTGGTCTATTACGGCGGAAAGAGGCATTATCGGACATCCTTCCAGCTGGCTTTCTGTCTGTTGTTGGCTTCAAGGAACGGGCTTTTCCCTTCGGCGATGCGTTTCTTGGCGTGTTTGGTTGCTTTTTGGGCTATCTCTTTGGTAACCTCCCCGCCTCCGAGAAGATGATTGATTTCATCTTGTGAGAGTGTTGGGACGAGTGTCGGGATCTCCGTTTCCTTCCCGTCGATGTTGACCCCTATCGAAATCTCAGTGGAGAAACCGCGGCCGTCCGTCCGCTTCAACTCCCCGAGGAAACCCTTTCCCTTCGGAGTTCCGTCCGCTCTTTTTCCGTATTCGTCCTTATATTTTTCGGCGACGGTCGCGGACATCTTGTTGTAAATGTCGACAACTTTTATCGCGTATTTGATTTTTTTCTTTTCAGCTCCGTCAAGCTCCTCTTTGGCGTTGTATTTGACGACCAGCTTAATTGCTGCATCCAGGGCGGTCTTGCCTTCGTCGGTGAGATTCCCCTCCATGTCGTAAGCGTTCTTGCTGCCAGTGAACGGTTCGAGAAGGAGTTCCAGGTCAGCCTTAAATTTCTTCTGCTGCTTTTCCTCGGCCTTGGTGCCGGAGGTGCTCCCGGCGGCATCTGCCCGCTTGTTTGCGAGATTGGTCTGAGCTTTAAGATTTTCCCGTTCCAACGGTGCCTTATCTTTTTTGATTTCGGTGTCCTGCTTCGTCGCCTCGGTCCGGGCTTCTATGTTCTCCCGGCCGGTTTCGGCGCCCTTTTTGTCGGCTTCCTGCTTCCAGTATGCCGGTGGCCGAAAGTCATGTTCGCCCTCGACTATCTTGCCGGTCTCCTCGTCGAACCCCTTGAGAGTTTTTCCGGTTTTCGGGTCCTTCCAGGTTTCGCGTAGGATATAATCGCCGGTTTTCCCGACATCCACGAAAGGGACATAAATAGCCTCGGTACCATCCTCGGTTGTCCAGATTTGGTGATTAAGCGCATTTTTGAGATTGGTTTCAGATGCGCGTTGCTTGGACTTGTGGTAGGTGTCTTTGTATGCCTTGGAAAACCGCACCGCCATAGTCATGGCCTCGGCGACGGTAGGCGTCGGCTCTGTAAATTCGGTCTTGCCATCTTCGCCGACAAGGATCATCTGCGAACGGTCCACATTCCCGGCATCGTCCGTGACGAACCCCTTAAACTGGTTGCCGTCTGGAAGGTACTGGTAGATAGGCAATAGCGTGTCCATGGCCTCATCACCCCGATGCCTACTCATCAAATATTCGGCCTTAACGAGTCGCCCGTCGATATCTGCCTGGTTCTCCCGGCGCTGGGCCTCGTTATTCTCGAACTCAGCGGCCTGAAATTCCTGGTCTGCACGCATACTCTGCATTTGCATGGCCGATGCGGTGAGGTGGGCGCGATAGTTGTAATCCTCTTCACCGGAGTTTATTTTCTCCCCTTTTCCAATTCGGTCCAGGTATGCGTCGGTTTGTTTGCTCTGGTCAATCCGGCGGTTCCACTCAAAAAACTGTGTAATTTGGCGAGCGGCCCGGAACCCATCTTCCATCTGAAATCGTCCTGATGCGTCAGGCATAATATCAATCTCCGCGTGCTGGTTATGACATCATATAGCTAAGCAAGCTCACCCCGGCGCCAATGGCAGCACCCCACGCGCCGGCGCTCGCTCCCGTAGAAACGCCTTTTGCAATGGCAGACCCGGCGGCAGCGCCGCCGATACCGGACGATAAAGCGCCACCGATCGACTTGGACGCCGCAAGCTCTGTCTCCCTGCTTGGCTGCATCCTCGACCTTGAACCGATCGCCTGGTTGGAGTGCTGCATGGCCATGGTATGAAAACTGCCCCCACCGCCTCCGAGTCTTGGTGAAATACCGTAAGCTGCCATGGTTAGAACCCCGTTGCCATCGCCGTTCTAAGGCGGTTGAAGTTGTCTTCCTCGGCCGTCCTCCGGGCTGATGTCCGGGCTTGTCCGAGAATCTTGGTCCTGTTGGTTGCCAGCTCGCTTGTGTTGACGTCTGCAGCACTCACCCCCGTCCGGGCCGCGGTCCTGAGTGCAGTCCTTTCGGAGCTGCTGGCGGCCTGAGAAGCGTCGGCCTGGGCCTCGTCCATGCGCTGATTGGGGTCAACACCCTCAAGCGCCTCCCGAAAATATGCCGACCTGACCGGAGCTTGTTCCTTGATTGCTTTGGTGGTTTCGGACATCTGCAATCTTTGCAAGGCTGTCTGTTCCGGCAACAGGCTGGCGTTGGCCTGGATCAACTGCTGCAGGTACTCCATTTCAGAAGTGATGTTTGGATCGAGCCCGTTCAGTTCTCCTCTGGTTTTGGTGATATACTCTCGGTTCGGATCCTTGATGTATTCCTCTCCCTGGGCTGGCCTTGTGAAGCTCTGCCTTCCATGAGAAAGGTCGGTCCCTTCTCCTTGCTTTGTCGCATATCGTTGGGTAACGGGCGGCTTGTAGTCGGGGTTTTTGATCAGACTGCTCTGGCCCTCGACGAACTTTCCGGATTCATCATAATACCCCGTGACCTCCTCAGTTGGATCGTAGTCAACGCCGTACTTAAACTGATTGAAAAGGTCCCTGCCCCAGCTCTGCTGCTCTTTCGAGAGTTCAAGCATCCCGGCATTAAACACTGGGTCAACAGTGGTGGTGGTGGAGCTGCCGCCCTTGCATTCTGCGACCGGCCCGGCATATTCGAACCAATCCTCGTCGATTACCTTGCCAGTGTTGATGTCAATTACGACCTGGTTATATATTTTCATCTGTTGGCACCTCTCTGCCGTAATAGATCATGGTTCCTGGGAAACTGCGTTGCTGTGCGTGGTTCCAGCACCCCATCGGGATCTCGCCGACGATGCCGCCGCCGCACCTAAGCATAAAGTTTATCGCAAGCTGGTTAGAAGAAGGACAGATCCCGATGAAATATTCAAATACAGGCGCCCCGTCCCTTTTTATGTCCAGAAAATATCCGGCCATCTTCCGGCCGAGCGCCACGCTTCCCGCCCCCCAGCCATTAGAGAACAGGGCAAAGTGTATCCATGCCCGTCTTTGGGTCTCATCGATGCGGTTGATCCAGGCAATGCCCGCCGGCTTTCCGTCGCTATGGATAACAACCAGAACGGTGCCATGGTCCTTCATGGCCCGGACAAAATCATCGCCGGACAGGATCGTCCCGTCACTGAACACGGAATCGGCGGTGCCGTCGTCAACCATTTGGTCGTAAAACGACGCCAAGTCCGAGTCTTTGAACGTCGGGATGCCGTCTATATGGGTGTAAGGCAAAATTGTTGTAGTCATGGCGTCATTCCCCCACCCTGTTGACTACAGCTTTTGTTACTTGATTTGTCGTCGCCCCTGCCACTTGGTTCCGTGTCGCCCCTGCGTTGGCAGCTCCGGCCGCGTAATCTACTGCACCTATATGCCAAGTTCCGGTCTGTGCGCTGGATGTCCACGAATAAGGGGTAGAGGAAAGATCCACAGTCGAAGCAAAGATATCGGCGTAAGAAAATGACCCACCGGCTCGGGTAGTGATGGCGGCAGGGATACCGGTAGGTCCTGTAAGTGTGGTACCTGCTTCATGGGCAGGGGAACTGCTGGAGCTTAAATTAAAATCGTCACTTGCTGTATCTTTGAATAAAGGATCACCGGAAATATACTCCCCGTTATCGGGGTTATTGGCCGAATTGTAAGTACAAGGCTCACAGGTCGATGACCCACGATAGTCAACGTCAGGCGTTCCAGCATCAGACTCATACAAGAGGTTGGTTTTAACGTCAAAATCCGTCCACTCTTTAAGTGATACATGAAACTCATCATTGGGGAATGATGGGCGTGGATCAACGCTTATATTATTTTTAAAGGAACCATAAATATCATCAGCACGTATGTTAAAACTATGCTGCATCGCAGATTTATAGTTACTGTGAATCTCATACGTATCACCAGATCGCATACCGGCAGAATACAGATTGTTAGAACCACAAACGACTGTAGTTTGCGTGGTATCGGTGACATCGTAAGAATTGCCGTTAGCCGTACCGCTTGTGATTTCGAGGGTATAGCCAATATTATAAACATCTACTTTATAATTTGCTGCGGAGTTGGTTATAGTACCGTTTGCCGCGTCAGGGGGGTCACTGGTGGCACTACCAGATGTATAAGAATATGCTGATTCGAAACATATACTATTGTTGAAGTAAGCGTAGAGTTCATCCATTCCATCATAGGGTTCATTCTCTGGAGAACTCTCCATCCTGAAACAGGAACCCTTGGCAGCATTGATGATGTTTCCCCAGGAGTGCCACTCTTCTGCATCAACTCCATCATCATCAGTCATGGGGGACCCCCATGTACCCGTATTAGGATAGAAACCACCGCGTACATCTTTGAGATAATTGCAATAAACTAAAACCCACTTCCAGTTTCCTGACGCCGTGATGACGGAGCCGGCATAAGGTTCGTCTTGGAACCCGTGGTCAGGCTCCCAGTCAGTGATTTTATTGTACCGGATGAGAATATTTTCTGCGAGTTGAGTTACAGTTTCGCCCTTGATTGAAATTATCGGTCTTGCAAACGCCGCTCGCCCATGATTGTGGATGTAGTTATGCTCAACTAAAACATTTTTGGCGGAATGAATTAATAATGGACTCATGCCACGCCATGCGGTGTTACTGGAAAACTCATTATGAGAAATTGTTACTCCGTCAATGTACTGAGACATTCGAATATCGTAACCCACCGTATTGTTGTCATATTGAGTTTTATAGGTGTTCTCAAAGAAAGTGTTGCCGTTGCCTGAACTTCCACCGATGGTAATATCAGAAGGATAGTAAGTAGATGAAGATGCGGCCATGATAATTCCACTTTCAACAGCCCGTTGGAACGTGGAATTGGTAACTTTAATTCTTGCGGCAGAGGCATATAGCCGCAGACCGTTATTGTTTTCGTTAAATGTGCAGTTATCGACATTAATATCATCAGCACTTCTAATATAAAGACCAGCGGCATCGGAGACGGATGTTCCCATCTCACCTGTTTCGTCGTTGTCAAATTTGATATTTTTTACATCGACAAACTGAACAATCGTAGTAGTATCATCCTCTTTGTAAAGGAAAAAAGACGACCACCCCGCACCAACATCCATACCCTTTAATTCAGCGTCAGTCCCATAACCATAAGTGGTATAGCAGTAGCCATCATAGGTGACTGGATGCCCACTGGTGCCACCATCTGGGGATAAAACACCCGTGGTGATATTTCCGCATAGAACTACAGTATCGTCATCAAGTGTTCCAAAGTGACCAGTACCAGCATTGTGGTAGGCTATGCTGGCACGGTTGGCATAAGAACCACCAAGACCGTCGCCGGCACCAGTCTGAGCGACATAATAGGTTGCCGACCAGACCGGCGTGACGATCATCAGATAGGATAAAACTAAGGCGAACAGCTTTTTTATCATTATGGTGTCGGAACCTCCGTATCATCAATACTAAACCGATAAAGCAGATAATCCCCCACAACACTGTTGACCCCATTCACCCCCACCACTGTACCTAGTTTATTAGGATGATCTCCGGCGGTTGATGGTGCCACGGTGTTCTGGTGACCGGCAGTGGTCATTGTCCATAAGGGTTTGCCAAGATCCGCAGATGTGAAAGTAAATTCATCCCGGCGCATCAGAAGACATTGACCTACCCAAATAGCCCCACTATTCCCGGATGTGATCGCGGCGGGGGCAATACCAATAGGGAAGTAGGTATCGGCATCAGCGGCATCGGCGTCGTAATTGTAAATCTTCAGTCGGTCGGTGTCGTATTTAGCATAGACGTGATAACCTAATGTAATGTTCTCACCTGCATACAAGGTCATAAAATCGACCAGCTTCCACCCGCCGTCGGAAAGATCGGAGGTCGTACCGGTCTGGCCGTTTTTTACGAAAGCGGCCGTGCTTTGCTGGCTCGGCGGCACAGTTGCCGAGTCTGTAGCCATGTCGTCTTCATCGAGGATGGCGGATTCAAGCAAATATGCGGTATGAGGATCCCCAGCGGCAACATGAGCGTCAAGCTCGGCTTGCGTGACGGTATCCTCTCCGTATAAGCCGGCAGCCATGACAAACACCGGCAGGGCTACCAAAAGGCAAACGATCGATAATATTTTTTTCATTGATTTTCTCCTATACCGTCCAGTCCGGATATCTAAAGGAAATATCAAAAACGTCACGCCCATTGGCAGCTATGTTCAAAACGGTTCCTATTTGCTTTATGTGATCGCCGGCGCCACTTGGAGCCGAGTACAAAATACCCCCCGCAAGAACATCAGAACAAAAGACCCCGGTCCCAACTTGTGCTTGTGCGGCGGCCCAACCATCATTGGCAAGGATTCCATCGCCTACCGTCACTACAATGGCGTCACCTGCCGAATACGTGCCGCTGCTGTGCAGCAAGGCAATGGGGGAATAGGTGTCATTGTCTGGGTCGGCGGAGTCCGCATCGTAGAAATAAAACCGGGTGCCGGATCCGGTGTCTTTACAGTAGAGAACTTTCCATTGATCGGCAGCGGCCATGCTTTCACCGGCAACGGCGGCAACCGTTTTGCCCTGCCAGCTATCGTCTGCCGGGTTTAAAATGTTAAGCGTCTGTTCGACGGCAAGAAGCGTGGCAATGGTGGATTTATAAACAGTACCGCCCTTAATAACCCACACAAGGTCACTGTCTGCTAATCCGGCAACATAGGATAGGGCTGTTGGTTCAAGATCAAGTGCCATGTGTGCCCTCCGTTATTCTGATGGTATCGGTGACTGCTTTTGAGTAGTGAGTTTATCGATCTCACCTTTCAGCTGCTGGTTCTCTTTGTGCAGCTGCTCATATGCTTCTTCTATTGCCCGCATCCTGGAGTAAACCTCTCCGATGAGTCGATCTTTCCCGGCCAGCAATTCCCTTACGTCCTTAGCTTTCAGACCACTTTCATTCATTTTGGTTGCTCTCCCTTTAGTTTGAAATGCCGTGTTTAATGAGCGCCGCATCTATCGTATCGAGCCGGTCGGCCACCTGCCGAGCCGCCCCCATCAGCAATGACAGCATTATTGTCGTCGATAGGTAGGGCTTGCCGTCATGATCAACCGCGACGTCGCCCTTTTTCCATGACTGAATGATTTTCCCGGCCTCGTCTTTATGCTCGCCTGGCTTTTGGTGTTTGTGTACCAACCATGCGGGCAGCGTGGCGTCATCTATCAGCCTCAGTCCGGTAGACGGATCAAAAAGCAAGGATGGTTTGATGCTCCTTATAACTTCTACATCGTCGACCGGCACAACGGTTTCGCCATCAAGCCGGTCGTCCATATGAAAGAAATCGGCCACATTAAGGCTATGGCTGGAATAGATATAGTCCCATCTGAGACTGGTGCTTCCGAGGTCATAGGTGGCGGTGGTTTCTGGCAGAATGTCGTTAGCTGAAATACTATCGCAATAAACATTCAACCATCGTCTGGTGGAACTGCCCAGGTCGTAAGAGGCGTCATCATAGGGTTCGGCGTCATCGTAGAAATGGGTTGGCCCCCGCATTAAAATTGACGAACTCGCGTAAAGTCCGATTGTGTTCCATTTATTGGCAGCTGCTAAACCGCCAATCGAGAGAGCACCCCCGCTCGTTGTTGTTCTTAGTACAAAATTAGTTCCACTCCCGGCATCACAACCCATCTCGGCTATCTGTGTCGATAGGTTCTGATAGAACCATCCAATACGAGAGCCATTAAGCGTCCCGCTGGTCATCTTGACATCCCCGCCGTCTTTAATGACGATGTCTCCGCTTACTCCCATCGTCCCTCCGGAGTTGATGTCAAGACCATCGGTGGTGTTGATTGCAATCTTCCCAGAGCTGATCGTCAGCGTACCGAATGCCGTGCCCTTTAGCTCACTGGCTGTTATCGTGGCCGACGCTATTTGGCTTGCCGTGATTGTGTTTGCCGCAATTTCAGCTGCCGTGATCGTATTTGCCGCGACGTGGCGGGCAAGAATCGACCCATCCACCACCAATCCGCCATCGATGGCCACCATGGACACGCCATCGACGTCACCTGTCAGTAAAATGCCGTGCCGTCGCCAGTTAGCGGTTGTGGTTGGAGCAACACCGGTAATACCTGCGCCGGAGTTGTCATCGATGCAGATATAGGTCCGGCCGGTGGTCACATAGTAGACCTGGTCGTCTTCATAGTAGGTTGTGGCTGCGGAATAGTTGTCCGGCGATCCGCCCTTGAGCATAGCGATTACATGCTCGATGGTATCGCCGACGAGGAACTCAGTCAGAACATTGCCGGAAACCCATGCCGAAAAATTCTCCCCTGAAAAATCTACGGCCCGGATCCAGTAGTAATAATCCTTATCCTCCAGGTTCAATCCTGTATCGGTCGCGCTCGTAACCGGGTGCGTCGCTATGATGGTACGGGAATAGGAGGTTATGGCGGGCGCGGAGCTGCCGGCGGACACCTCGGCTATGCGTATCTCGTAATAGTAAGCCCTGCTACTGAGTGATGCTGACCATGATAGCGTGTTCCGGAAGGTGCCCCCGCTCACACTAAAAATAGATGGCGGCAGTATTGTTACTTGACCCACGTTACCGCTGCCGTCAGCCCTTGTTATCGGAGTCGCGTATGCCGCCAGAGAGTTGATGAAATCAGGGTCGACCAGGTCGCGCATTGAAATGAATCTGTCCAGCTCGTTGCCACGCAATCCCTCCCTTGTTTCGAGTAGCTGTCTAACGCTCGACCCGAACTGCGGAGAACTCGGGGCCGGTATGGATACGATATGGCGATTAGACATCAAGGGCCTCGACTTGGTCCATTATTTCATCGGGTGATGTGGCCAGGATTACCGCATCAACATCGGCCTGTGTTACCAGCTCAACCTCGGTGAGCTCATATTCACTGGTTTTCGGAAGTGTGAAAATGTTTTCGTCCACCACCGACTTTGACCAGTCGTCGCCCAGCCGGTCTTTGATTTGTACTCCATCACCGTATATCGTCATAACGACCGGCTTGCCGGCAGTCTGATCTCCGAGAATTAAGCCATATGCAAAGTTGGTCGGTTCGGTCACCTCTTTCCGGGACATAAACTTCAGCGGCAGGAAGTTGGATGTATGAGTTTCCCAACCATGGGCGCCATACTCTGCGTCCAGGTATGTTAGTAAATACAAAGTGTCACCGACCGGATCTATACACCCGTCGTGGAAAACCAGCGGGACCATACCGAAGATCACGTTGTCGGTCCCAAACACGACATCATCGGAGCCAAAGACAACGCCATCGTCTCCGGAAAGCGTCCTGACATATATCGTTTTTATGTATGGGTCTTTTGTGAAGTCGAAACTGAACCCCTGAGCGCTGCCCTCCCAAAAACCAAAATAGGTCTCGTCATAATAAAACGACACCAGGTCGGCATGGGTAAATCCGCTTGGCGGCAAATCGTCCCACTGTTTTTTTTCTAAAACATCTTTCGTCAGAACCACCAGGCCCTTTTCGTTGATCAGAACAAGGCCGTCGGGAGACGGGTAAATGACGCCTATAGGCGTGACGATGAAACCCCTGGCGCTCAGGCACCCTTGCTCATACAATAGCGGTTCGCCTTGCAGAGACTCAGGGTCAACACCTGTTATGATGTACGGGTAAGCCGTCGTGGCGATAATGGCCATGCCGCGATAGGAACCCCATGCCACCGGCTCATAAGCCATCGTCACCTTGTGGTTAGGATCCCATGCGTACCAGTAGAAGGGTTCACTCACGCGGAAAGTGTCACCGGACAAGCCGCCAAACATGCCGTTGTGGAACGCCCTCAGCTGTTTCAGGTTGTCCGGCGCCGGTGACCAACCCTCGGTCGGGCATTGTTCGTCCACATTATCATTCAGCCCGGCCGGGGTTCCGTCGGTATCGTAGACTTGGGTAGCTGAATTGGGAACACTGGCGATGGGAATGTCATAAACGCCTGTAGCAGTTGCGCTGCCCGGCCTGGCCTGCAGCAACTGGTAGGATCCACCGACACTACCCGACTCCAGGCGGTAAAGCCTGACATGGGTGATGTTATTTCCTGATCCTGCCAGGGTAGGAATTACAAAATTTGACAGGCTGAGGTACTCGCCCCCCTCGATGTCCTGTATCGCTGACGCGGGGGATGGCTTTGACTCCTCCTCGGTACCGTCGGACCACTTGCTTACCAGTGTGTAATAGTAGGATACGGTCTTGGCGACCACCCCGTCACCGGTTCCGGACGGGCCATGAATGGTCAGGGCTGCGGACGGCGGGGTAACACCAAGGCGCCGATAATCTGCCGTTGTGGTCGGTCGGCCTGTGCTCGGCATCAGGACCGTGTCGGTTTGCTTGGGGTAGCCATTACCAGAATAAAAGAGGCGATCGTTTCCACTCGGGACCTCGCCCCGTACCACGCTTATCTCGGATTCCAGCCAAAAGAGAAAGTTGCTGCCGTATTTGTAAAGAGAGCGCAGGTCTCCAACAGTAGCCTGGTCCCACAACTGAGCTGCCGCCAGCGCCCGGACAGGCGAAAGGCGGCCGCTGCCAAGGGCGCAATTCTCGGCAACCTGGCCGAAATTAATCGGCAGGCGCTTGGGCGATATTGCCGGGACCATGCCCTTGAAATTTTTCAGGACAATCGAAGCCACTACTTTGCAGCCTTCCTCCGAATGATGTTATTCGGATCAATCGATTTTTCGACCAGGTCTTTACGGCCGAGCCCGGTTACAAACAGGTTCCATTGATTGGTGGCATCAGCCCTTGCTGTGCGTGAGTGTTTCGCCTCGATCGAGTATGCCCGGTACAGGTCATAGGCGATTAACAGCGGCTTGTAGATATCCTGAATCGTGATTACCGCCGATATGGGAGTGACGACCGCCGGGAGCACGGCTTCAATTACAGAAATCTTGCCCTGGTTGGAGCTTGGTTGTTGAGGGTAGCAATGGAAATGGCGAGGATCGTTTTCATCGAACATGACCAGCTCAACGGCTGCTGCCGCGGCGGCAACCATCCAGCCCGAATTCAAAGTCGTAAAATGGTCAAAATCAACAATGCGGATCTCGGTACCGGGTGTGTTGCCATCAGTACCGAGGTTCTGCACCGGCCGAATGAGCGCATGGGCGGTCAGTGAAATGCTTTGGTATGTGCCCTCTACCAATGCGAGCGTGTTCTTCTGCGTCGAGATGTCGGGCTTAAAGAGGCAGGCGGCCGCCTGGCCATCGTTGATCCAATCAAGATGGTCGGCGGTGGCGTGGCGGTCAAAGCCGCTGTCAAACAACTTCTCGGCGGCTGCGTCGGCAATATCCTGAGCGGTGACAGTCATATCAGAACCATTTTATTTTACGCCGGACGGCCGGTGTGGCACGCGGGGCATAGGAAAAATAAGCGTCAAGCAGGGCGAGGCCTGCACTCTCTTTGCCGTTGTGTAGACTCGCAAGCGCTACCTTTCGCTGCGCCTCCATTGTGACATCCGGCAGCATTTCATAGGCCGGGCCGCTCACCAGAATCTTTTCGTGTAGATGGGCCGGAATAGAAACGGGGATGTCGGCGTCTTGGGCCAGCGTGGCAGGGATACCGTAAAATTGGAGGTTTATAATCTCTTCGGCGCCGGCCCTCGGCCGGACGTGAAGGGTGTCGCCAACAGCCGCAACCTCTTTGATGTCCTCACCGTCGTCGGTTTTGTCGTACCCCTCGTACAACGCCTTTGTCCCAGTGCGAATCGTGAGGTGGCGCGTATTGGTGTTGCTGAATGCCGAAAGAAGATCATGTTGCCATTCGGTCGGCATGACCACGGTCAGTCCGTCGGCGGCCACGGTAACCGTTTTCTCGGTGTCTAAAAGGGGAATACAGACGGTGGCTGTTGCCGCAACCAGCTTGTCGTTGACCTTGGTGATGATGTCAGCCCTCAGTATGGCCGGGTCATCGAGGATAATCTGGATCCGGCGTATGATCTGTCCGAGGTTCATGCCGCCTCCTCTTCCTCAATGGGCCAGGCCTGCCCCTTGATGAGCTTTTCCCATTTGGCGCGGGCCGAGTCGTAGATATCGTCTGGCGCGTTCAGCATTTCTATTTCATGCGCTTCGACGTATGCCCGGAAGTTTTCTGCGTTCAGCCTTACCCACTTCTTTTGCCATGCAGTCCATTCGTGATTACTCCAATTCAGGTAGGCTTCGCCCGGGGCCGGGGCTTGGTCGTGGCCGCGGTCATCCTCACCAGTGGGGATCGGGCATCCGATGTCAGGCATGAGCGCCACCCATTTTTCCGCGGCTATGCCACGGATCTTGACGGAGGCCTCGACAAATCGTCTGATATGAGCGTTGACGTATGCCTGGTATCGCATTTTTGACAGGGTTTTCCACTCGCGGATGAACTGGTCTTCATCATACGTGAACTCCGGCTTCGGGAGTTCGTCCTCTTTGTAGATACGGAAATCAGGGAGCTTGAGAAGATACTGGCGGTGCTCACTTGACAAGACCTCGCACACACAATCGCCGTTTTCATTGTCCTCGAAAGTGTAGGTTCGCTTCCCCAGGGTGAGGACCGTCGGGCCGTCGCGCTGAATCAGGCACTCTATGACATTGGGGTTGAAGGGGAGTTCAACGTGCAGGCTGTTAAGATGGTCGGCAATCGCATCTATGGAGTATGGCAAAGGCTGTCCACCGGTTTCGGCCACCATGAGCATAACTTCCTCGATCAATATGAGTTCTCGATCATTAAAAACCTTGCCGCCATCCTCTCTCAGCATGGAAAAAACGACCTTGTTCGGGCGGAGCACGCTTTCCCGCATGAGATTGGCAATATGGTAGAACTCGGTGCAGCACGGTGTCAGCACGTGCAGATCGACATCACAAGCATGCCGGTCCGACTCGGCGGCCAGCCGGGCGGGAGTGTCGCTGAACTCGTAGGGAGCTGGGAAAATAAATTCAATCTTCAGACGCTCGATTAGCGCGTTTCTCCATGTCGAACCTTCCCCGTTAGATCCTCCGAGATATACTCTTTTCATGATTGCTCTCCTTATTGGTTGGGTTGGGTCCCTCCGGCCATACCGGACTACGGAGGGCGGTCCGTAATCCGGCCTGGGCCATGGCCGGAGGGTGGGGAAAATTGTTGGGAACCGGTTATTCGACCTTGCTATTTCCCATGGTCGGACGACCGGAAATACAGCACCCCGTAGATATCACCGGCGACTGGCGTTGCAGCTGCCGCTATGATCTTCATGACGACCGTTTTCTCTGCATCGATCGCAGGGCAGGTGGATTCGGCCAGCCAGGTGGCCGGCTCGAACACACACTCAAGATCGTTCATGTCCTGGAAACCAGCCGTCCGGCCCACGGTGGCGCCATCGATCAGCAGGGAACTCGGGACCAGGCCGTCCTTGTCGGCGTTAAGGATACCCACGTCCCATTCCAGAGATGTGACGCCGTCGATGTCGTCCAGATACATTTTGATATCGACCGGGATGCAATTGGCCGGCAGCGGGCACAGTCCGACCAAATGGTTGATGGCCAGGGATGTGTCCACCGTGGCCTTGAACGGAATACAGTAAACCTCTCCCGAGCTGTGGGGAGCCGGGGGCTGATACAGATGGCGGTTGGCCACCTTGTCAGACTCATAATTTAATGCCATGATACACCTCGTTTTTTTTAGAGTGCGGAAAAGGGGCCAGGAACAAGCCCCGGCCCGTTACAATTATCTATCTTACGCGGTCGGATCCTTGGCTGCGGTGTCCAGAGCTATGCCGCCATAGTCCTTGCCGTTAAAGGTGACCTTTTTCACGCCGACAATGGTGTGAGAAGTGATGATCAGCTGGTTGCCATTGTCGCGGGTCTCCTCATTCCATCCGAACCGCAGGCCGGTACCAGGGCTGCCGAATGCGCAGACCATGTGCTGCTCACCGAGAAACAGGGCACGGGCGGCCAGGATGTTGCTGCCGGACCCGTAGTCTGAGAACCTGATCACGCCCTTATGCTTTTGAAGCACGACCGCGTTGTGCATACCCAGGGCGCCGGTAAAAATCGGACTTTTCTTGCCAACGGCCGCAGCGGCCGCCTTCTGGATGTCCAGCCAACCGCCGGTGCCGGTGCTGGTGCGCAGGTCATATGCCTGCCACGGGTTCATCAGGCAGACATAGTGCAGCTCATTGCCGATTTTGATCGGCTGAATCTGCGGGGTCTGGGTGTTGCCGTCGGTTCCGGCGCTCCCCCCACCACCGCCACCACCCATCATCTCAG
This sequence comes from Desulfosarcina sp., assembly GCA_014237405.1. Lineage (GTDB taxonomy): Bacteria > Desulfobacterota > Desulfobacteria > Desulfobacterales > Desulfosarcinaceae > Desulfosarcina. The sequence goes on from JABZFO010000163.1 coordinate 36,876, forward strand.
CCCGGGCAACGGCTTTGTCGACGATCGGCAAGTCAAAGGTGTCGGTCACCGTGATGGTCGCCTTGGCCTTGTTGCCCGCGTAAAGAATGTGCTCAGAATCCGGTGCGGTGATCGCGTTGCCGGCAAAGCCGGTGTAGGTGGTCGGGTAAACGAAATCCGCGTTGATGCCCCGGGCTCCGGATCCGTACATGAAAAAGAGCTCATCGAACACACGCGCCCACCATTCAGACTGACGCTTGCGGGCGATTTTGCGCAGCTTATGAACGGTGCGCTTGCGGGTCATTCTGCCACCCGAGTTAACACCACCACGCAACTGATCGATGTTGACATCGTCGCTGTAGAACTTCAGATCTTCCTCTTTGTTCTCCAGGACTTCGTCACCTTCAATGGGTTGCATCGTCATCTGCATGGTCAGGTCAAATCCGACCTCGTCGCCAGCGTCGCTTTCCAGCTCGTCGAGCTGTTGAACCGGCATCGATGCGGTCTCTCCCTTGCCCATGAACCGAGTAGTCCAATACGACTTCTTCGGGGTGTCCAGCGCCAAAAACGCTGAAAACTTTTTAACTGCCTTGGGGTCATTTACCCCTATTACTGTTTGTCCCATTGTTATAACCTCCGGTTTTTACGGTTTTCAGGTTTCAAGTTTTTTTACGATGTACTGCTATCGCTGTTTTCCACTTGACCCTGGCTATGTGTAAAAACCGGGCGGCTATTTAAAAACCGTTTGGACAACAGGTGCTGCTACTACTTATGCTGCGCTTTCGTACCTCTCCAACTGTGCAGGCGTCAGTTTCTCGATCGCCTCCTGGAACTTTTCACCGTCGAGCCTGTCTAAATAATCGAACTCTGACGGGTCACTCTCTTCTTCGGCGGACGGCAGTTTTGCGATGTCGCCGTCTTCGATTGTTGATCGATCGGCATTGCCGGACTTCGCTGCGGCGATGGCCTTGGCCTTGCGGGCCTTTTCGGCTGCCTGTCTCTTAACCTCCTCCGCTTCTGTTGCCGTCGGGTCAGCGGTAAGGACAAGATCCGACTCAACCTGCTTTTTTGCCGCGGCAAGCAACTGGTCGTCGGTCATGGTAGCACCGTCCTCGGTCTTCAAAATCCTGTTGACGGTGGCGACGTAGGCCGCGTTGAGCGTTTGGTTCGAAAGGAACCTCGGATTGTCCTCAAAAAACTTATCCTGGGATCCCTGCCATTGAAAATGCCGGGCGTTCTGATTGTACTCCTTGGCGTCCTCATCCTTCCATCTCAACCTGTTGTACTCGGTTTTTATTTCGTCGAAGGCCTGGTAGTCGATCTCGCCGTCATCGAACTGTGTTTTGGCCTCATCGAACTTTGTTTTGGCGGCTTCGAGCTTTTCCGGATCGACACTCGGCAACTGAGGGGGCTGCGTTTGCTGAGGCGCCGGGACCTCATCGGCTTCTTTGGCCGCGGCGGCATCGGCGGCTTCCTTTTCGGCCAGGGCCTTTGCGTCGGCGTCCTCCTTGGCCTTTGCCTCGGCAGCTTTATCGTCGGTGGCCGCTTTATCAGCTTCCGCTTTTTCGGTTGCCGCTTTCTCGTCGGCTATTTTCTGGGCGGCTGCCTTGTCTTCGGCGGCCTGTTTTTCGGCATCGGCGGCTTCCTTGGCTTCCCGCTCAGCGGCTTCGGCATCTGTTTCCTCGATGGTGTCATCATCGTCACCGCCATCGATGGCGGCAACTTCCTCAGGGCTCAATCCTTCTTTTTCTTCGTCGGTCAATGGCATGTTGGGTTCTCCTTTGCGGGTTGGTGGTTAGGGTCTATTCGTCTTCAAGCTCAGAGCCGCGGAGTAGGTCTCCTTCGATGGTTGGGCCTTCCTCATTGCCAGAAAGGCCATCGCCAGACCCATCGTGAAGAATAGGGCCACCTTGATCGTCCTTTTCGGCTGGCTTCATGATGCCTGCCGGCAGTTCCGGCTCTTCAACTCGTTGGACGTCGAATTTCTCGTCAATGTTCCGCAAGTACCGGATCACGCCGCCGTCGGTCCGCTCCGTGTGAATGTAGACGCCTGGAAAAAATTCCAGCGCCTCGGCCACGGAATAACCGCCGTCGGGGTTTGTTTGCAGGGTAGACACGCAGACCAGGCATCCGATGCCGGACACCCCCATAGCCTTAGTGGACTTCATAAACCCCTGTTCGTGAGACCAGGCCTTGCAAAGCACTTTCCACTGGTCACCGCCCTCTGATTCAAAGTCTGAAATGTTCGCCCTTGCCGATTTTTCATCTACTGCGTTAAGCGTCCTCATAGTTCAGTCTCCTTCTTAAAACGGGTTAGTGGAAAAAGAGTTCCGGTCTAACACAAACCCCTTTCCGGCCCATCCGGGCAGGTTCTCCATGAATAACTGACGGCCATCCGTCAGTCCCCTACAGTTACCCAACATTCCGAGGGGTCGTTTGTTTGCTGCGACCGACCGGCAGGCCACCTTAAAGGCATGGGAAAACTGTAAGGCCACCACAATCACGACGCCCTGGGGGCAGGCAACTGCTTGGGTGCCTCCCTGCGGGCCTCAATTTTATCCAGCACCTCGGCTTTCTTGATGCGCGAATTCTCGAACAACTGACGGACTTCGGCCAGCTTGGCCTTTGCTTCGGCCACAGCTTTCTCGGCCTGGGCGTCGTTTTTATTGGCCTCGGACTCCTTGAGATCCATCTCCAGCTGCAACAGGGCATCCTCGATAGCCTTTTGCCGGGCGGCCTCGTCAATCTTGGCCTGCTGCTCGGCCTGTACCTTCGGATCGTTCGGATCCGCGTCAGGATCCTCCTGTCCGTTGATGGCCCGGATGCGCTCTACGGCTATCTCGCGGCCAGGCAAGTCTGACATATCAATCCACAGGTCGAGCAGATGGAGGATGATCTCGGCCGGCAGCTTGGACAGCATGTCTCCAAACTGCTCAAACATATTCTGGCGAACGGTTGCATTGTAATTTTCGGCGTCGATTACAAAGTCGCACTGTGTCTCGGTGACATCGTTCACCGTCTCGCCGTCGGGGGCCGGAACATTAAAATCGATGAAATCCATCTTGCCCTGGTCGCCGGTAATCCGGATCGTCTTTTCCTCGGTCATATATTGCTCGATGAGCGATAGAGTGACCTCGCCCTCAAGGAAAAATGCCAATAAATGGTTGTCGTACAGTTCGGCCGTGTTGACATGGCCCTGGTCCTGGCGGGCTTTGATCGCTCGGCCAGATGTTGCGTTGGTCTCCACCCCTCGATTTTCGTCGGTCACTCCGCCTGTGCTTTCGATAAACCGGGCATCCTGTTCCATCAGCATGATGTGTTCTCTGGCCAGGGCGGTCTGGTTGCGAAGTTCGATGCCCTCAAGTTTTTTAACAACCAGGTTTCCGTCGGGTCGGTCTTTTTCCTCAATCAGGTCGTCAAAATCCTTCCAGTTGTTATCCTCGATTACCATTTGGTTGGAAGAGAGTATCCACAGGGCTTTGGCGCGACGCTTGTTCAGATCGTCCTGGGGATCCATCTGCTGGGCCGGTACGCCGTAGGGAGTTCCGTCTCGTTTCTTTTTGTATCCCCAATGCGGTATAAGCCGGAACCGATTATGATTGTATGGCCGACGGCCATATGCGAGGACATATTTGCCGCAAAAAACCATCCACATCATAATAAACCGGGTTGAGTCTACGACGCTGCACAGTTCACCATCGACCATGGATCTCATGCCTTTGTTTTTCTCATCGTAGACCGCTCCGTTAAGCGACCCTATGTCCTTGCCGCGGAGCACGGACACCTTTTCCACGACCCGGAACTCACACGCAACGAGCCGCACTCGGTCGCGGTTGATGCCCAGGCCGAACGGATCAGCATCCTGGCCGTCGAGTTCGTCGAGTTCCGGGTTAATGCTGCTCTCGTCGTACTGATCGTCGGTCAGGTCCTTGCCCTGCATTACCGACGCTTTGATGGCGTCCTTGCGGTCGGGAAACATTGCTACTGCGATGTCATAATCGACAATGCGGGACCGGAATTGGTATCGGCCGTCATCCAGGTCCAGCTGCTTGCCACAAGAGTCATGCCAGACGTTGCGCCAATCTTCATAGCGAAGGTAGATCGGTTCTTCCGAATCGTCGCCGCGAATGCCGATGTCGGTCCAACCCAGGCCCGAGATAACCTGGTCTTTAAATGCCTGCGACCGTGCGTAACGGGCCTTGTTGACGCTGTTGACGTATTTCAGGAGCTTGGTCTTGCCCTGGGCGCTTTTTCCGTCGTCCTTTCGCCGTGGGAGTACGGAATAGTCAAAGCGGGTGCGCCGTTCGGTTCCCGTGAGCCAGTCGTGTGTAGATTTCACGAGATTGTAAACACAGGCTTTTTGTCCGCGCTCGTCGAGCTCGGCTTCATCGTCATCAGCCCATTGCTTCCCGTCGACATAATCGTGAGCCTTCATGCGCTCGGCACGACTGTCAGCCTGTTTGCTCCGCTCGTAGTTCCACCACCCGATCACCATCCGCCGGTGTCTTTTGACAGTTTCGTCAGTGTCAAGAAAATGCTCGGTTCCGGATTTTCTCTCGGCCTCCTTGACGCCTGGAATGTCCCTGGTCTGCTCATCGAGAGTCAGCCCCTGGTCCTGGAGGACGGTGTCTTGATCTTCGGTGGTGAAATCAATGCTGCCCATTAGTGGATCACCTCAGACAACGGCTTGGAGACAACCAGGTCTTGAACGTGTGAAACAGATCCCTCTCCGCGCAAGTCAGCCATGGTGACCTTGACTTCTCCCAGGTTCACCAGCTCCTCTTTTTGCGGGGGCGCCTTGATCAGGTCATCAATGCCTTCCTCGATGACCGATGCGATGCGGCCCATACGGCTGGGCGTGACCAGTCCTAAATCGAACAGGTTACAGAGGAACTGGCAGATTTGGCTCATATGATAAATGAACCGAGGATTATGGTCCTCACTGTACTGCCAGACATCGTTGAGACGAATGGCAAAAGAGGGGGCCACCGGCCGATCCAGCCGAAACGTCTTGACCGGCGAGACCTTCTTGTGGATAACCAGGACGGGGTCTCCTTGGTCGTCGTATTCAATTCTTCGATAAACTTCGGCCATCTTAAACCACCCTTGCTGATCGTTTGCGCGACCTGCGCTTCTTCCGCCTGGCCGGCGGGGACTGGTAACCGATAGCTAAATAGCGCCCGGCATCGGCGAAATGTGTTGCCCAATTATGCAGCGGTGTATCGAAATAGCCGCCGTTGATTTCGTCCGGCTTGCGCTGGTAGGAGTCCATGCCGTCAATAAATTTTTCGCACTTTTCCTCGTCTATCCAGCAGCTCGGCAGAAAGTCCCGGGTCGCCGATATACCGTCGGCCAGGTCCAGCTTGTCGACGACCACAATATTCTGGTCGGGCATCAGCTCTATCAGTGTGGCCAGGCGGGTTTTACCGGTGATCAGTGACTTGTTCGCGATGTCGTGGGGCAGGAAATGCGTGTTGTAGACATACCCCTTGATCTGTAGCATCTGGACATAGTCGGCCAGCTTCCGATCGTTGCCATAATAGAGATCTATGATCCGGTTTTCCATTCCGTACCGCTGGTGGAATAACAGCACCATCCAATCATCGATGCCCAGGTCCCAGGCCGTGTTGACCGGCAGCGTGGGGTCATACGGCACCTTGCCTATTCGTCCGTGTTCCCGGAGGTAGGCCATCTCCTCGGCGTAATAGGCTCCCTCGATTGACGCTTTGAACGCCTCGGCCGGGGTGCTCGGGAACTCCTGGTACATCTTTTCCTTCATTATCAGGCGTTTCTTGTAGTACCAGGTCTTCTGCCGCCGGGTGAGCTTCACCGGCTTGCCGTCGGTGCCGATCAGGTGGCCGTCGGCCTCCAGCTTGTCGAAATACTCGACCGACTCCTTGGGCAGGGTGACCAACAGGGCGTCAGCCGCATCCAGCTGATTCTTTGGATCCCAGAACCAGGGAAAAAAATGCAGCTTGTAGTCCAGCTTTGTTAATGGTTTTTCCATACGCTCGTTGTTGAGGGCCTCTGTGCAAAAATCGAAAAAATCACCGTACCTGCCCTCTGCCGTTGACTCGATTACAACAATATTACCGGCATGAATTGCATTGAGGCTGCCGGTCTTGATCTCCTGAGCCTTGTCCGGGTACTTGCGACATATCTTTCCATGCTCAGAAATGTGTAGACGTTGAACGGTCCCGGATCGAACCGATGTAGCAACGTAAATGATGGAACCGTTGCTAAAAGCCAGCTCTCTCTGGCTGTCAGTGACCAACCTCCTTTGGTTGCGAAACCCTTCGGGCAGGTTGTCATACGGGAACTTGACCTTTCTCCGGAAAATCTTGCTGGCGTCCTCGCGGTTGTGGGCGATGATGCCGGCCTCGATGTCTTTGATGAAAAGGCAGTCGTCGAGAAAAAAGATGTCAACAAATGTTGTCCCTCCAAACTGCCGGGCCTTGAGAATCAGATTGCAGTACCAAAGGTCCCAGTAAAGTTTCTCCTGCAGCGGGTTACATACAAACTTAACCTTTTGTCCGTCCTCGTTTGTGATGTAATACAGGTTATTTAGGCGCCACCACTTGTCGTCGAACCTTTCGACCACTTCTACCTGACTTGTTGGGCAGCTCATCAGAATTCGCCTTTGTGACTGATTTCAGCATCTCCTCCCATGGGTCGACCTTGACGCCGATCGGGCCACCCTCCTTGCCGGTGAGCTCAACGTGTTTGATCATTTTCCATCGGTCTGGATTGCGGTTGGTCAGGAAAAACGTGATGGCCTTGACGTCGGGGGCAACGGACTTGGAAACCTTTTTCGTGATAGCAAGCTCTACCCCGACAACAACCTTCTTGGTCACAGGATTGCCGTCCTCGTCGAGAAACTGGATGCCATCCTCGTCTAATACAGGGGTGTCCTTGTAGACCGGCACAGGCTCTCGGGTTACCTCGGAGTATCGATAACCTTTGATGCGTTTCAGCAGGCAGGTTTCAGCCGTGGCGCAGTCAAAAATATCCTTGCCACGCTTAATGGAGGCCCAAAACTCTGGAAATTCATTTTTCCATCGGGTGATTGTTGATTTGGAAACATCGAATAAATTGGATAGCTTAACGTCCGTCAGCCCACCTTCCGAGCAAGCCACAAACGCCATATTCGCAAACTCCTTGCGATAGGTGGTGGTCTGCCCGCCTGGCATTAGAAGGGCCTCTGGCTTATAATCGCGGGTGAATAGGGGATTGTCATGGGTGGAGGGTAGGGTGAAAAACGCCCCTATGTCCACCGACATAGAGGCATGGCGCTATATGGGTAAAAAGGGTGGGTTTTAGGGCTGTTTTTCTACTTCAACGCCGGATTTTGTTTCGCGGATACGCTCCTCCGTGCACCACGGGTACCCACAGGACCGGCACTTTCTTACTCGGTCGACCTTATCCCCGTACTTATGGGTGTCTATCACAATATTATTAGACTCTCCGCATTCTGGGCATAGCATTTTTAGAGCACCCTCAGTCCGGCCTCGCTGGCCATTCTATTCATTGCCTGGTGGAAATACTCTGTAAAGAAGACGTGGTTATATTTCCCGGTTTTACAGTGGCGGATCTCACAGCTTTTCCCGTGCTCCTTGGCTTTTACTTTTGCCTCTAACAGCGCTGCGGGAATGAGCGCGTCGATCTGTTTAATGTGTTTTCTGGACAAAATTACTCCCCTTTTCTTTGGTTTGGTCATTTTAAAAGATTATCAACAAAGGCATGTATCTCCGGCATATCAATAGATAAATAGCCACCATCGAAAACTTTAAAAACTTTAAACCGAGAATATCCGTAGTCGATGTGGTCAATAATAAAGACTGCGTCCTTCCTGCGAATACCAGCACTAAGTAGACGTTTAAATATCGTCAGGGTATACAGGTCTTTTCTTGAGAATAGGTTCTTAGTTCCAGGCCCGGCAGCTTTTGCGATTGAAGGTTTTATATATCCGTGTGATAACCATTCTTTCAGGCATCCTCGCTTTATTCCAAGGCGGCTTTCAACCATTGTGGTGGTGAACATTAAAACACCCTCAGCGGCCGACTGTTATTCATTCGAGTATGGTCTGAATGTTTCCGGTTGTTTTAAAAACCAATTCCTGAACTTTGCTATGGGGATCCTGGCCACACGGTCACCAAGTTGGTTTGTCCTGAACATGACGATATAATCCAGAATCCCGACACTTCTGAGCGAATAAGCAGTTTGTTCGTGCTTCGTGTTGTGGGTCTCAACAAGCTCCGGATGGCCTTTATTTTCAAGGTCGTGATACGCCGTCGCGATCAATGCTTTTTCCATTCCAACGCGCAAATCACGGTGTTTGGCTTCAGCTGCCAGACTCTTTGCCATCTCTTCATAAGGGCGCATAAACTCTTTTTCCACCGCCCTGCATTTGGAACACGGCACATCTTTGTAGGCGCTCTGGTCGGGAACGCCGCATATACAACAATAATGATTGTCCTTATTCCTCCGTTTCAGCCATTCCAACCGCCTTCTAAATTTCTTTTCCTGTTTCAGTTGCGTGCGCCGTCGTTTCTCAGCGATGAGGGCACGGAACTCACTGGAGGACTGCTTACGTCGTTCTTTCAGTTGAGCGGATGTCAATGGGGCCGGCTTATCTGTTATATCCATACTACTGGCCAGCCACTTTTTTGTGGCCTGTGTGTTTTGACAGGCCACGGCGACCATTCCGACCAGGCGTTCCTGAGCTTCGTTATAAACATACCAGTCAATATGATGGGTTTCCCTCCTTTCAAGGTGGTCGCCACGAATCACCCCTTTCCGGAATAAGGTTTCGTTTAAGCGCATTCGAGCCAAACAATCCATAGTCATAGCTGGTACTGGTATTAACTGTTTTTCAACCCAAACCGCCCCCATTGAAGAACAAAGCCCAGGCACTTCCAGATATTGGACCGGATCTTCCTCATCGCTATCTGTGTTCCGACCTCCTGATCATAGTTCGTCGGGTCCACGCACGAGCTGACCTCATACTGCACAAATCCAGTTATGGTGTCGATTTTGACGAGCGTGGTTTTGTCGTCGAGTTGGCGGGGTTCCGGTAAATCGATGAATCGGCTAACCATATTCTCTGTGATTTTGCTCGGATCCTGGCCCATCGGGAAATAAGTTCTTTCGAGCACGTCTTTCGGCGACCAGGAAACATGCCCGTCGGGATACTTCTTGACCGCATAACCCTCCTCACCGTTCTCGCCGATCTGCTTCCACGCCTCGATGATCTTAACTCCAATGTAAAATTGACTCATGATTCCATCTCCTTTATGAGTTTGATTCGCTCTGGGGTATATCCCTGAGCATGTTTTGCAATCAGAATGGCGTCCGCTCGATTATGGTGTTTTGCCTGACTGATCAGTTTACAGTTTGGATATAATTTCCTTGCTGCAGCGAGAGCCCGCTTTTTGGTTGTGGGCCCGGAGTGTTTTTGGATCAGGCCCTTTTGCCACTGCTGGGGGGTGCGTCTCAGGTAGGGGACGCCGGCCGCAACCAGGATGCCATCCCATTGGCCAGCGTTGTGAATCAGCTTTCCAATACCGACAATATCGAGCCTGCGACCGTCCACCGGGTGAGGATCTATGCGCTCAAGGACGGCGGCCTGGATCCTGAATCGCCCCGACCACTCTCTAATGCAGTCCCACGCGACCGCAACCCCTGGCCAGTCGAAGAGCTGGAGATTGTCCTTTTCATCGATCAGGGCCGCGGCACCGGTTAATCCGGGGTCAATACCTATCCAGGCTTCGAGTCCGAACATGAATCGCTTTTTCCTCTATCTTGAATCGCGCAACCGCAAGCCGATTCCTTTTCGGTTACACCGCATCATTTTTCTGATCGGCGATACTTTATCCGACCATATGGCCGGCGGTCTGACCGGTGGCTCTTCTATCTGGCGGGGAAAATGAAACGAAAATATTATAATAATGGGCCGTCCTCTAAAAAAAATACGTGGCATCATAAATGGAGCTCCCCTGATGTGATGGCTGCAGCTTGTTCCCGCACCTTTGCCTCATGCTCTTTTTGATCAGCGGGATCGTATGGCTGCTGCGAATCACCACCATTTCGAGACCCGAGACCCTTCATGCGTAAGTGTTCCCGGATCCAGTCTTTATTTTTCTGGGCCTGCTCGGGTGTCAGCTCTGGGAGTGGTAGCATTTTGAATTCAGGCTGGATGCCTGCGACAATGGCGCTGTATTCTTCATTTACACCTGCCGTGGTCGGAAACCACTTGCTTTTTTTACGGCAATTGCTGACCGCCTGAACGAAACGGGCATCGAGCATGTGTCCACAATCCTCCATCCAGATTTCAGCCAAAGTTTTGAGTTCCTGGGTGCCTCGCCTCGCATTTAAAGCCAAGTTGAGCCTTAGAAGTTCCTTGCTGATCGTCTTCATGGTCACTTTCATTGTCCATTTTCTCCAGCATGGCTATTTGTTGGCGTTTTTCGTAATCCTGGGCCTGGGCGTAGGTTGTTGGTTGGATATTTCTGTTTTTAGGCGTCCCTTTGGGCACATTCTTTTCCGGATGCCACTCCATCTGGTTCCTCAACCATTTCTGCCAAGCTGAGTACCAACTCGCAAAAACTGACCCCTTCGCCCGGTGGTGAATAAGAAAACCCTCCGTCATGTCTTCGAGGTCGGCAACACATCCCTTAGCCGCTGCATATTCTTTCATTTGGTCGGTAATCGGAAAATCGTCTGGGGCGGGGGTCGAGGCAGGTGGTTTATTTTTTGAAATTATTTTCTTTATAACTTTCTTTTTATTAGTATTGCTTTCTTGTTTTCCTATAATAGGTAAAGATTTTTCACTGTCACACTCTACGGGTACAGAACTGTCACACTCTACGGGTACAGGGGATGTTTTTTTCCCTGTACCCGTAGAGTGTGACAGTTTGTCAGTATATATAATGTTTCCAGACAGTTCGGCGTCTTCTTGCCTTCCTGTACCCCTATAGGGTGACAGTTTGAATATCCACTGCTCATAATTCTTATTAAAAACAAAGAGTTGTTTTGTTCTCGGTTTTCCTGTTTTTGTAGACACCCTTATAACCCTATAGGGTAAAAGTTTGGTCTTTATCAGGGTGGCAACATGCTGCCTTTTTATCCTCAACGCGGCACCTATTTCAGCATAAGAAAGTCGGCATTCCTTCCTACTGTGCCCATATGTTTTTCTGAGAATAAAAAGCACAATTCTTAATTCTCTACCCCTGAGTGGTGATGCTATGATTGCGTCCAAAAGTTCATTGGCTATCGGTGTATACCCATGCTCTTTTTGAGGGGATGCCATCTATACGACCCCCTGGTAAAATATGGCCATATTCTTGCTTTTATAAGAACTATTTTTCCCACATAATTTATATTTTTCTTTAAATTCGGTGCATTGGAAAATTGAAAATATTAGAATTCCATACACCGCCCTTATTGTTTTCTGTTTGAAAATTGGATAAGATTTAACAGGATGGGGAATTTGATCAGGATATCCAAAGCCATTAGGATGCAAGCCCGGATGACCACGGATTTAGGGGCATCGAGGTCAAAAGACGCTTTTTGAAACCACTCATACATCTCTTCTTCCATATTGAACGTGCACTTGACCTCTTTTCCAGCCATAGATCTGTCTCTCCTTTAAACGTCAAACGCCCCAGGGGTTGTTAATCCCCAGAGCGCTGAAAAATCGGTCGGCCGCCGGGCCGGATCTGATCTCGCCAGATAAAAGATTATTAACAGTTGTGTGTGAAATGCCCATTTCCCGGGCACAGGCCGCCTTGTTTAGTTTCCATTTGAAACTGAACACAGCGCAAAGCGCCTGTTCTGGGGAGAACCCAAACACCCTTATTATTTCATAAATATATTTAATTGAGCTTTCTTGATCAGGTTTGCCCATGGTTTCGATTTGAAAATTGTGTTACAGACATTTGTTTAGAGCAAATTAATAAGCAGGACCACGCCCAAATGGTCACCGAGTTGTTTCGCGCCGAGGACCTGCTTAAATAACCGAGTGTTGGGATTGTGGAATATCTCCTGGATCTGAAAGCAACCTGTCCATCAGTAATTCGATGGTTTTGGATACCTTGTTGTCTTTTTTGATCCGTCGATAATGGCGGTCGGTAATGCCAAGCTCCACCGCTACCTTTTTGGGGTTGCCAAATTTTTTCTCTAATTGTGCGAATTGAGCTTCCATAGCAGGACAATAAAGGACTTTATGTCCTTTTGTCAATGAAATATTAATTATTTTTATCACCGGAAGGGATTATTTATCTCTTATGTGCGCAGAATATAGAATTACCGAAAAAGACAAAGAGATCGGAGCCCTCATTTATGAATACATTAAGTCGGTTCCAGGGCTGCATAAAAGCGATATTGCAAAATTAGTTGTAAAGGATAATGCTCATTTTTATCGCCTGCTTAACGGGAAACACCGCTGGACAAGAGAGATAATTGATAAAGTTGTTGCTGCTTTGAGCCGATATGGAGTAGTAGTCAGTCCTTATGAATTACTTGGAGAGGGGGTGAGAATTCCAGTGGTCGCAGAAGTTTCGGCAGGCAAGGCCCTTGTGTGGATGGAAGGAAATCATCCATCAGGCAATGGGTTTGATTATATTTATGCGCGTGATATTCCTGGCATAAGCGAGAAAATGGCTGCGGAATGTTATGCTGTGCGTGTTCGTGGCGATTCCATGATTCCGCTTTTAAAAAATGGCGAGCTATTAATTGTAAATCCTGACAGCAGGGAAGAGATCGTAAATGGAGATCATGTTGTATTTACAGATACGGACCGCAATTCGTACATTAAATGGGTCAGTTTTGAAAACGGATTGTTGGTATTAAACTCATTTAATCCAATTTTTCAACCACGCTGTTTTAAGCCCTCCGACGCTGTTTTAATGGATAAGATAATAGTTATCATTAAATCATGAAAACTTTAAAAAGGGTCACAAAGGGCGCTGTCGTTCTTGTAAATATTATTCTTTGTTATTTTATAATTTCAGGAATATATGGATATTTTATTGCCTATAACCCTGAGAGAAAGACAAGCTGGCTCTTGGCCACCTTGTTATGGTTGGTTATTCTTTCGGTTGTGGATTTGATATATCTTTTCGTCAAAAAGTATTATCACCGAAATGAAAAATAACGTGATAAAAGACGTGGCGGCCTTGATCTTCGATTGTATAAAAGAGACCGCCATTTTTCTTTTTGGAGCCCTGGTTTTTATAGCATGGCTTTATGTTTTTTTCGTCCTGCCAATCACACTTATTAACGAACATTTATTCGATATTAACGACCTCTCCCCGATAATAGCAGGCCTAGTCTGTGTATTATATTTCTTTTGGCTCATGATTGTTTTTAGGCTTTTGGGTGTTTGGGGAAACAGGGGTCAAATACCAAAATTCAATTTCACATTTCAAAAAACCTTCCCGATAATCCCATTTAAAAAATAACTCAGGTCTTCATTCTTCCTCTCAAAATCCACACGAATCCACACGAATCCACACGAATCCACACGAATCCTCATATATCCTCATAAAATCCAACATTTTTCCTATATCCCGTCCTTTTAAAGATTTATAAAAATCTAAAAATCTGACTTGATTTTCTAAAGTCGGGTGTTTTTTATACCCACAAATAGGACAATTAGTCCTTGACTAATAGGACTTTTTGTCCTACCATCCACTTGTTATCTCACCAGTCATGGATGGAAAAATGCTGAAAGAAATCCACACCTACCTGATTCTCGCCGCCATCGCAACCCTGCTTGTCCTCTCAATATTGTTCTGGAGCGCCCATGTTGGAATGTTTAGGGACCCGGCAGATGACGATCTTGTGGAGCTGCGGAGGGTTTTCGCGCGGTATGAGTCGATCGGACCTGAATTTATGTACGACCAAAATAAAAGCTACAGTCCAGCCACCCAAAAAGAGGCACCTAAAAAAAATGAGACCCGTCACAAAAGAAGAACTGAAGCAAGCCATTGATACGGCTATGCATCTCGGCAGAGAGAGCGGACAGATGGCAATGATTGAGCTAAATCAACAATTAGGCACCATTTCCGCACTTATCCGCATGCTTCCCAGCGACCTGGGACGACCAGAATTGGAAAAAGAAGAATTCAAGAATGGAATTAATCAGGCTTAGGGAGGAGGCCACCCAATGGACAAAAAAACAACCAACATCTTTGACCAGCTTTTTAAAAACTATTTCGCCGAGCTCGACGCCGCTGAAGATGCCGACCGGATCGCCGAAGCCATCTGCACATGTAGATACTGCGGCAAAACTGGCAAGGACTGCCAGCACGCAGTCTGTCTTGATGCCGTTCCTTACGGATGTTGATCCATCCCACCCCAATCCCCCAGCCCAGCCCAACAGGTATGAGCAACCTGGGGCCGGGGGACCTAACCATAATTTAAACACACCATCAACACAAAAGGAGAATGCCATGTCAAACCAACAGGCGATGCAACGCATCAATGCTGCAAAAAAAGCAGGGCATAATATAATTATGCTCTGTACACCATCCTCCCTACCAGATTTTGATGAGGCTGTCTCTAATCTGAGCGTTAGGCACCAATTAATTGTTGAAACGATCAGGTTTGATACAGAAAACGACTCTGGTGACGTCTATTATCATTCAACTTCGAAAAAATGGATGTTCCACGTTAAAGGCCTCGACCAGCTGGCCCGTGCCGCAAATATTGATTGGGAGTTTGATATAACCGGGCCAAGAAAGACTAAAACAGACGACACTGTTTGTTACCAGGCTGTCGGCTTCTATCGTCGAGAATTAAACAACCGGGTCCGTTTGGGACGTGACTGTGAAATAAGCATGAAAACCACGAAAGAGGATCTGATTTATGAATATGAGGCAAAGGCTAAAAAAGACAATAAGAGAACAGATGAGCAAAAGCGCGAATACATCGAATACTGCGTAAACCGTGATTTCAAATTTAAACGCAAGCACCGCATGAAGACGGCAGCATCGTCAGCTATGGGCTCGGTTATATCTAAACTACTATGCCTTAAAACTGGATACACTAAAGAAGAAATCAGCGCCCCTTTCACCGTTGTACGTTGCATGGTCGTGCCGGATATAAAAGATCCGGAAATGCAGCGCCAGGTTTCCATGCAAATGGTCGCCGGTGTATTCGGCCAGCGGCCGGAGCCGCTATCCCTTCCCAACGGAGCCATCAAAGGAAGGGATATTTCCGATGCTATCAACGTCGACCACCACACAGTGGAAGAGAACCCGCTGGACGAGGAAGAATTCCCGCCTTATGAAGAACACCAGCCCCACGAAGAACTTTTCATCCCGGTCAACATCCTCCAATTCCAAGAACTTGACGGTCAAAGGCAAATTGATGTCCTGGAAAAGATGATCGATCAGAAAGGATACAACCGTGCAAAACTCAATGCTCCGTTGGTAGAGTTCGCGCCCGAGCACCTGGATGGATTTTTCTCTATGCTGCTCAAGCGCCAGGATGTCATGGAAGAAGATATCCCACACTAAGGAGGTCACATGGCTAAAGTGTTCGCCCGTATAGGGTCCCAAATGAAGTGTTGCCCCCACTGCGGGGGGCCGTTGTCATACCGCGACAATCACCCGTTTTGCCGCTGTCAGTTAAACCTTAAAAAACAACCCCACTATCAAACAGTTGTTGAAAGGAGAAGCCATGAAAATACTTCACACAGCAGATTTCCACATCAAAGACTCGTCTATCGATGAGGGGATTAAGTGCCTGGATTTCCTGGTCGACTGGGCAAGGAAAGAGTCGCCAGACCTGATCATCATTGCCGGGGATCTTACCCACCGCAATGACGTCAAGTGGGACTCCAAAACCGCCCGGGTGATTATTCTCACCGTCGCCGAGCTGGCCGACATCGCGCCTGTGTTCATCGTCAAAGGGACCCCATACCATGATGGAGACATCCCGGAAATGCTGGACCGGATCAGATCAAAGCACTCTATCGTCGTGTCTTTATACCCAGAGCAATGTATCCTCTCCCCAAAGTCGTCCGGTGGCCTGAATATTCTCCCGGTTGACTCATCTAAAAATGTCACCGTCAGCGCTATTATTTCAATGGTTCCCTGCCCTACCAAGGCTTTTTTGGAGTCACAGACATCATTTGAAATGAGAGAGTGCGACAACATGATTGAAAACGGCATGGGCCAGATCCTGGCCGCGTTCGGCCGCACAGCGGCGGCCATCCCCGCCCCACACATACTGATAGGCCATTGGACCGTGGGGGGCGCCTTTATATCCGAAAAACAGCAGATGATCGGCAGGGATATAGAAATTTCCCAGGGTCAAATTCAGCTGGCTGATGCTAACCTGGTCTGCCTTGGCCATATTCACAAAGCACAGAAAATCGGTCAGAACATTTTTTATCCCGGGTCCCTCTACTCCCTGACAGCTGGCGAGCTGGATCCGAAAGGGTTTTACATCCACGAGCTCGGCGATCACGGCCTTCTCCAATCCGAATTCATTAAAGCTCCCGCCACCCGCCGGCTAATCTTGGACGCCGATTTCACCAATGGCGACCGGTTGGCCGACCTTGAGTCGATCCTGCACACATTCTCCACCGGGGATATCCACGGTTCGATCATCCATGCCCGCTTCCGGATCTGGGAAGATGAGACCGCTAAACTGGACGTTGAACAGATCAAGCAGAATTTCGAGGGCGCCGTCGAGGTTGTTGTCGATGTCGTCCGGGTACCCAGGGCGAACGTGCGCAGCAAGAACTATTTCCGGCTGAACACCCTGCGCGAAAAGATAGAGGAACAGGCGAAAATAAAAGACGAGGTCCTGCCGGCGGGGATTCCGGATAAAGTGGAAAGCCTTGAATCCATGGAGCCGGATAAGATCTTTGAAGGGCTGCCGGTGGCGTAGCGATGCACGAAAGACCGCCCATAAAAAGAACCTGCACCTACTGCCCGTCGCTTTTCTTCAAGCGCCGGTCGGTAGGATCCTGGGCATATTGTAAATATCGGCAAGACTGGATTGAGGACTGCTCATCCGAATGCGACGATTTCGGGAAGCAAAAACAAAGGAGACCATATGAGATTGACATCGATTAGACTGCGGGGCGCCATCGGCATCTTAAAGGGTATTGGCGTAGAGGAGATCCACCTGAACCTTTCAGACTTGGGGGGCATGGTCGCCCTGGACGGAGACAACGGCACCGGAAAAACCACCCTGCTTGACAACCTCCATCCATACCGGGTGTTGCCGTCCCGCCCTAAAAAATCCCTGCAGCACCATTTCTACCTGAGAGATTCCTTCCGGGAAATCGAACTGGATCACGACGGCAAACACTACCGGTTCCTGATCAAGATAGACCCGGAGGCAGGGAAGCAAGAAGGATATATTTATATTGATGGATCCACCGAATCAATCACCACCGGCAAGGTCCGGGAGTACGACGACAAAGTAGCATCTCTTTTCGGATCCCTGGATCTGTTCCTTTCATCCGTGTTCTGCGCTCAAAAAACCGATGATTCTAAAATGACGGTCGGGCAGATGAAAGAGCAATGGGCCGAGTTTTTAAAACTCCACGAACTACAGACTCACTCCGAAACCGCGAAACACGCGGCTAAGATAATAGCCAGCCATATCAGCGCCGTTACCCGGGACACCCAGCAAAGGGAAGGTGTGCTCGACGCGCTGAAAACTGTCCCGGCCGAGCTCAAGAGTGCCGAGATTGAGGCCGGCCACAATGCAATCAGGCTCAACGCCATGGAAGACCACCTATTGGTCCTTGATCATGACCTGCAGGCGGCCATGGAGAGCGAGGCACAGGATAACGCCACCCGCAAACAAATTGAATCAATCGGCGCACAGATCGACGGTGTTGAAAAGGATATAATCGAGCTTGATGCCGAATACAGTACAGCCGTCGATGAAAATAAAGACCAGATCACCAGCGTATCCAGCAATCTGGATAGGCTGAAAGCCATCACCGAAATGGCCGACGACATAGAGGCTGCCGCCGGCAAGGTGGCGGTAATCGATGAGAAAATGTCTGGTCTCTACGATCAGAATGCGCATGAAGGGAAACTCTTAGCCGACGCTCATACTGAACTGGCAGCGCATGAGTCCGGCTGCCAGCAACGTGAAGGGGATTATCTTCTGACTGTATCGGTGTCCAACCGGAAGGCGGAACGGGTTAAAGAGCATATCAGAGGACTGCGCGTCGGGATCAACGGCGCCGCAGACCGGATCCAACAGTATGAGCAGGATCCAGCAGTTGCTCGGCTGCAGCGAGAGATTGACGGCCTGGATCGCCGTGCCGAACTTCTGAGACTGCGCCCTGATGCCTGTGCTATCGACGGGTGCAGTTTTATTTCCGACGCCCTGGAGGCTCAAGCGCAACGCGAGGATATTGTTAAACTGCTCAAAGACCGCAAAAAACATGTCTCCTTGGCAATTACCGATAAGTCAATAGAAATTGACAATCTCAAAATAAACCGCGCCGCGGCCGCCGAATACGCACGGTCAATCTCCGAGCAAGCCGCTTTAGCGTACCAGTGGCAGGAGGAAATTCGGGAAGAGGAAAAGGCTCTGGCCAAAACCATCTATAAGGGGATCAACGGTTGCCGTATTGCCGCTGAAACGGTGGAAACTGAAATCAACAACCTGAAGCGTATACGGGAAAAGTACGAGGCCCTATCCAAAAAACTCCCCGAGCTATCTGCCGCAAAGGCGGAGTATAAAGCTCTCTTCGAGAATCTTGAACGACTAAACAGAGAGTCGAAGGTGCTGGTTGATAGGATGGTTGCGGAGACGGCAAAGAAGCAGATTATAATTGCTGCGCTGAAAAAAGAGCGCGGCCAACTGGCCGAATCTATCATAGGCGGCAGGGCCGACCAGGTGCGCGAAAAGATTGAAACCATAAAAGGCTATCTGGCCATGCGCCGGGAGACCTTCAGCACCATCGAAAAAAGAATCTCCACCCTCGAAAGCGATAACACTCGTCTGGTCGTTACTGAACGCGAAATTTTAGAGCTGGAGAAAAAACGGGGTGTGCTCGAACAAGAAGAGAGTGAATGGACTTACCTGTCAAACGGGTTCGGCAAGAACGGCCTGCAGGCCTTGGAGATTGACAATGTAGCTCCGGCCATATCGTCAATAGCAAACGACCTGCTTGCATCCACCTACGGGCCAACCATGCAGGTATCAATTGATACTCTCACAGAATCCAGTCGGGAAACCCTGGATACCTGGGTGATCCGCGACGACGGATCCAAACACCTGCTTGACGACTTTTCGGGCGGTGAAAAAGTCTGGATCCTCAAGGCCCTGCGCCTGGCCCGGACAATCATCGGGAAAGAACGGTCAGGGGCAGACATCCGGACGGCATTTTCCGATGAAGAGGACGGCGCCCTGCGCCACGGGGAGACCAGTGAAAACTTTATCCGGATGTTCAGGGCGTTCATCGAGCGGGCAGATATCGACTCCTGCTTCTATATCAGCCACAAACCCGAGTGCATCGGCATGGCCGACCATGTGATTGGCTTCGGTGATGGTGCGTTGAGTGTTCAGTAAAAAAAAGGAGGGGGTTCGAATGCTGCGGATAAAATTAGAAGTTGTGCCATATGGTAATGAGTCAAAGTGCAAAGTAATTGACACAATGATAATTATAAATACTGCTGACCACCCTAACCGACCCAAATATGGAAACTATATTGCTGAAATTGACGACAACGGTGGACGAAGGCTAGCAAGCGTTAAAGATCATCGTAGAGATGATGGGGTTTGGGAATTGGTACGATTGGCCCTTAATGCGGATTGGTAACTACCGGGAGTTCAAACCAACGCCAACACAAACACCCATACTATTTTGCATGGGCAAAGGGAAGTCATAAGCGGGAATGCGGTTAGAAAATGCTGAGAAAACACCAGTCCGACCTTGAAAAGATAGTCGCCGAAATCATAGCCGGCGAACCGATTACTCACATATTCGCTAAGGTAACACCGGGCGGGGGAAAGTCGGCCCTCCCCATCATCCTGGGCCGGCTGATCACCGCCGGCCTGGCCGATGCTATCTGTTGGGTGGTCCCGAGAAACTCGCTGCAGCACCAGGGCGAACAGAACTTTGCCGATCGGTTTTTTAAAACCATGCTCAACCACGACCTGTCCATCCGGTCCAGCACAAACGAGCTGAACCCTTGCCGCGGGCTCGACGGGTTCGTGACGACATACCAGGCGATCGGCGTTGACGCGAATGGCACGGTCTTGGATGAAATCAAATCAAAACGATACATTCTCGTCCTGGATGAATTTCACCACGTTGAAAAAGATGGCACCTGGTCCGGATCCGTAGCGCCGATCTTCCGGGCGGCCAAATATAAACTGCTTATGACCGGCACCCTCGAACGCGGAGACCGCAAGGAGATTGCCCTTGTTCCTTACTCCCGGATCCCCACGGCCGCGGGTGTTGATATCATAAAACCAAACATCACAAACGGTCCGCGGACCAGGGTGATTGGGTACTCCAGGGCGGACGCCCTGAAAGAACAGGCGATCCTCCCCCTTCGGTTTTCACTGTTCGACGGATCCGCAACCTGGGAGACTCTCGACGGGAAAACCAAGCAGTATTCGGCGATCAGCCAGGCCGGCGACGACGCATCCGACGCGATATACACAGCACTGAGAACCAACTTTGCCGTTGGGTTGATCGATGCCGGGCTGAACCATTGGGCCGGATACCGTCAGGTCCACGCTGATGCGAGGCTCCTGGTGGTAGCCGCCAACGTCGAGCTTGCAAAGGATGCTGTAAGGCATATCCGCGAACAAGGGCAATACTGCGAGCTGGCAACTTCTCACGACACGCCCCAGGCCCGCAAGGCCATCAAGAGGTTCAGAGAGGGAAAAACCAAACTGCTTGTCGGGGTGGCTATGTTCTACGAGGGCTTCGATTGTAAACAGGTGAGTCATATTATAGCCCTCACCCACATTCGGTCGCGTCCATGGATAGAGCAAATGGTGGCCAGGGCTGTGCGAATAGACTCGGCCCTGGAGTATGAGGGTCAGTACGCCTATATCTTTGCGCCGCGTGACCCGTACTTTTCTGAAATCGTCCTGAAAATAGAGTCAGAACAGGAGGCCGTCCTTTTTAAAAAGCCGGGGCCTGTGGAGCCGTCGCTATTTGACGAGAAAAAGAGTGGGGCCGGTGCTCCCGAACCGGTCCACCCGGTCGAGTCGTTGCTGGGAACCCTGAAAGAAACCTATGTCGGTGTCAGTCAGGATCAAATCAGGACACCTATTCCGATGACCCCCAGCGATCACGAATCGGTATTGAGGTCGGACATCGAAACCCACGTCCGTATCTACTGCCGCAACACCGGATTTAAGCACAAACGAATCAACGGCGAGCTGCGAAGACATTTCGATAAGCCCCGGGCAGAAATGACGGTCCCGGAGCTGATCAGGGTCCGGCGGTATCTGAAGCTTTATTATCCGCATGAAACAAGCCGCCGGCCGGCAAAACGGATTCGCGTGGTTCAGCTTGCAAACTAAGGATACTGATGTCTGAACAACAAGCACAATTCTGGACACCCCGGGAGGCCATGCCTCAACCAAAGCGGCAGACCAACCGGACACTAATCCGATCGGTATCCAATAGTCAGCACGAAATCCTGAACTGGATTCAGCTGTTATATTGTCCAGGCGGGTTCGACCTGGATTGCACCTACCGGATTGGAGGGCTGTATCGCAACGGGGTCGTGACGCCCAGGTGGAAGATGGACATTGCCCCTAGGACCCGAGACACCATCCCGGCCGATGTTACCGCCCTGCCGTTTAAAAGTGGATCCCTGAAAGCCATAATATTTGACCCTCCGTTCTTTGCGGCGGGGTCAACCAAAAGCAACCTTCGAATGAAGTACGGCGGTTTTAAAACCATGGACGCGCTATGGGACATGTACCGCCTATCCCTGCAGGAGATATATCGGGTTCTGCGCATCGGCGGGGTACTGGTCTTTAAATGTCAAGATTCGGTGTACGGCCGAAAGCAGTACTTGGTCCATGCCGACATAATCAAATACGCTCAATCGATTAATTTTTATGCTCAGGACCTATTCGTTTCGCTGGCCAGCCATGTTGCGATCGCATGGAACCACGGCCGGCAAGTTCACGCGCGAAAGTTCCATTGCTATTTTATCGTATTCGAGAAAAAGCGCAGATTTATAAAGACGCTGGACTGATGCTTAGTAATCACTAAAGGAGAATTTTAAAATGACCAAGATTGAATGGGCGGAGGAAACCATCAACCCTTTCCCAGGCTGCACAAAGGTCTCCGAGGGGTGCGATAACTGTTATGCCGCAAGGCAGGCAAACCGTTTTAAGGGTGGGATGAAATACGGCGGATTGGTCGAAAATGGGGAGTGGACCGGCAGGACCCGATTCTGGCCGGGTGATATCGACCAAATCACGAAATGGAGAAAACCAAAATTCGTTTTCGTCAACAGCATGGGCGACCTGTTTCACCCGGGCAATACTTTCGAACAGCTCGATTACCTTCTTTGCAGGATGCTACTTGCCCCCCAACACACCTTTTTGTTGCTGACCAAACGACCGGCCCGCATGGCAGAGTATTTTAACGGCCTGCGAAATAACGTCATAGGCCATTATGACAGATTGTTTTTCCAGTCTATATACCCACGGATCCATGGCAAAATGATAGAGTATCGGAAAGGGACACCCTTTAAAAATATATACCTGGGCGTCACCGCCGAGAACCAGCAACGAGCCAACGAGCGCATCCCTATCCTGCTACAAATCACGGCCGCTGTCCGGTTTGTTTCGGTTGAGCCGATGCTTGAATTCGTCCAGATTCGAGACTGGCTTTACCAGGACTTAATACAGTGGGTGATCTGCGGTGGTGAATCCGGCCCCGGTGCCCGGCCAGTCCATCCCAGATGGGCAAGGTCTTTGCGAAATCAGTGTGCTGATATCTCGTTCTTTTTTAAGCAATGGGGTAGCTGGATACCCGGCGATCAGTGCGGTCAGAGCGTTGATCCTTATGCAGAGGGGATGCCCGAATGGTCTGTAAAAAAAGGTAATTTCCATAGATGGGATAGCTGGCTGGGGTCCTTCAAAGTCGGCAAAAAGAAAGCCGGCCGCGTGCTGGACGGCAGGACCTGGGATCAATATCCAAAACCTTGACATAAATCAAAATGGTCTATACCCCTGAACAAGTAGCCACTTTAATGCAGGTGTCCACCAGGACGGTCTACGATCACAAAGACCGCCTGGGGGGGTTCTACCCTGCCGGCATACGTGTTCTCAGATTTCGCAAGGGGGTTATTGATGGGATTTTACAGGGATCCGAAGCGCAAGGACTGGGTGTACCGGTTCCAATTCCGGGGCAACCAGTACGGGGGCAGGGGGTACAAAACCAAGGGGGCAGCGGTAACCGCCAGGGAAGATCACCGAAAAAAATTAAACGCCGAACCTGCTCCGGAAAAAACCGCCACGGCCTTTTCGGTGGTGGCCAATGAATATCTTGACGAAGCAAACCGGAGGTTCGCCAAGAAAACCTACCAAGGGAAGGGCTATTGCTATCGCATCTTCATGGAATCATTGGGTGGCGATAGACCGATCACGGACATATCATCCGTGGATGTTGATAGGTTCCTCAAAACCCGTCCGAGCAACAACAATTTCAATGTCCACCGGAAGGATCTGCTTGCACTTTTTCATTTTGCCCGAAAGCGGAAATACATAATGGAAAACCCCGTCAACGACATTGATAAGATGCCCCACACTCCCGGCCGAAAAGTTATCCCGACCGAAGAACAGGTTATTGCGCTTATCCTTGTCGCCGATCCGGTAGATGAAAAACCCTTACTGTTGACCATCCTGCATACGCTGGCCAGGGTGGATGAAATCTTAAGGCTGACCTGGGAAGATATTAATTTTGAGCGAAAGACGGTGACGTTATGGACCCGGAAGCGCAAGGGCGGGGCGTATGAAGCTGATCCAATGCCGATGAATAAAGATCTGCACGGCACCCTGAAGGCACTATTTAAAAAGCGCGAGCAAACGACATGGGTTTTCCTGAATCCAAAGACGATGACCCGGTACACCCGGCGCCCGAAACTTATGAAAGGGCTTTGTATGAGGGCTTTCGATCCGGCATGTAAAAAATTGGCCGACTATACTGGCCCGGTTTTCGGCTTCCACGCCCTGCGCCATTTTGCGGCGTCGCTGTTGGCCGACCGGGAAAAATTCAGCACAAAAACGGTCCAGAAACTATTGAGGCACAAGGAGTCCCGGACCACGGAAATATATCTACACACCCTGGGCGACGGCATGAGGGAGGCCGCTGCTACGCTGGAAGGAAAGTTTACAATGGCAAAGACTAAACAGGACGATGCGGCGGAAGGTCGGTAGCCCATGGGAGTACGGACCTTATTCTGCCAGTATTTGACAGCGCCCTTTTTCTTGGATACTCTCAATATATCTAAAATTTGGTTTAATCAGTTTGTTACATGTGCAATCCGATGTTATAAATGCCCCTATACATAATCGTTAGCAATCTAAGAAACAATTATGGATCCAGACCGTCTTGATAAGTTTGCAGATACGATTTTAAAAGGTTCATACGCTGTAGGGGCCTTTTTTTTTAATATAATTCTTGCCTATCAGGCTTATCATTGGATTAGATATGGGACATGGCTGCCATTGCCATTGTCGTCGGTATTCGTTTTTTTTGATTTTGACCTATCCTACATCCATAACCCAACTGATTGGCATGGTTTGGCGAAGGTTTGTGTGTGGCTATTAAATTTACCACTATCCATTTGTTTACCTGCTTTAATAATTTTCACATGTGTTGTCCTGAAGCTCATAATTAGTGCCAACCCTGAATAACGAAAATAGTCAGAGGGCTTAAATAATAAATTTTCATCCTCAATAAAATTTAAAAAGTGCAAAATAACCCCTGAGCGAAATTGTTTCTAAAGGGGATGATATCGAGACATCTATATAACATTCCCTTGTGGGACGTAATATAGACGAGTATTGATTATCAATGTTATATTTCCTATATCAGTGAACAATGTTTTTAAACCCATTTAAATCGAATATCTATTTTGATTCATGTGCTTTTGATGGAGGCTCTCCAGAAGAGCAAAAATCTTCGGTTGAAAGCCGCCAGATAATGAAGCAAAGCGGTAATAGAATACAAATCCTACATTCAGTTCAAAAGGAAATAGATTATCCTAAAACCCCAGGCTGGGTTAAAAGAGAGGCTATGTCATCGGTTTCTACAAAGGAAACAACACTTGATACAGATGGAATAATAAAATTAAGAGACATTGAAAAAATCATTGTTGGAAATGGAATCTTAGAAAGAAGGAAGCCTGATTGTAGGCATGTATTTGAAACTACACGATATGGCGATTACTTCATAACTACAGATAAAGGGATTTTAAAACATTCGGATATTATTTTTCAAAAGTATCACACATACATAATGAAACCTTCTGAGCTGCTTAAAATTATACTCGAATATCAAAATCAACATTACAAAGCGTTACAGCGGACACAGTGATCTTCGCCGCTTAATTTCACGTTAGAGGCAAAACAATCGTGGATTTAAATTTAAGAATAAATGATTGTCCTATATTTTTAAACAAAGATATAAACAAATCAGAATTAAAAAAATACAATTTTAAGAGAGCAGGAATTTTTAGCCGGTTGATGATAAAACCTAATAAAGGAGAAATAGTTTGGTGGTCCAAAAATTGTACCTTAAAATATCTAAATGATGATTTTGAAAACTCAATAGAACCAATTTTGAATATAAAAGCAGGAAAAAATATGATGTTTGGCACTTCAGCATATTTGTGGTTCAAGGAACAAAAATTAATAAGACTAACATTTCAAATAATAAAAAACAGAATAGTTGCAGAAATTGCTTTGAAAAAACTTGAAGAAAAATTCATTGAGCTTATTGGGAACCCGACCTCGACAGAGTTACCATTTATTATATGGGGAGCCGAGGGTCAAAAATTCATGATTGAATATCCTCATCAAATGAACGGATATGTTCATTTGATGAATAGAAACCTATAAACTCAGTTTTCACTCCGAAGTGAGCTTTGCCGCTCCGGGCGAAACAGGTTGTTACTGCTCCAACTCATCACCAGCCATACATACCAATTTTCAACGATCGTAGTTACTGGGCGTTCGTTGGTGTCGCCTATTGGTGTCGCTTCCACTTCAAATAGGCGACACCAGACCGTAAACGACGCAAACAAATGAAAGATATATCAAGTAATTTCAGTGTTTATAATTCAGTACCCCTGCTTTGGGAGCAGGGGGCCG
The DNA here is from genome assembly GCA_014237405.1 of Desulfosarcina sp. GTDB lineage: Bacteria > Desulfobacterota > Desulfobacteria > Desulfobacterales > Desulfosarcinaceae > Desulfosarcina. The sequence goes on from JABZFO010000163.1 coordinate 63,201, forward strand.
GAGGTTCAAATCCTCTCGCCCCGACCAATTTTAACAGAAAAAAACGGGAATTTAGCAACATAGCTATTTTCCCGTTTTTCGTTATTTTTTATTTGGGACGAATTGGGGTACAAGATACGATGCCATAAGGGGACAATAAAGAAAAAACGATCTATGCTCAATGGATAATTAAAAAAAGGGGATCAAACGGAAATGGCGGTTCCCCTGTTATTTTTGACCCTCTTTGGCATGGTACAAAGCGGCTGCACTGTCATCCTTCTTGGAAGCTTTTCATTTCCCCAGCGTTTTTGTGTTATCTTTTCTAGAGTCACACAGGTTGCCTAAAACAACCTTTAAATAATGCTGCTATTTCCTAATATTAGGAAAATATGCCAAAAACGCGGTAATAAAAATTGCATAATCGCGGTGTTTAAAATATAAAAATCGCGACACGAATATTAATCATCTCGCGGCAGGAAAATCCGAAATGATAGAACGTTACCCAAGATGGCAAAAGGCGACTATCAAACAGCTGATGTTAGAAAGGCGTGTACTGCTACTGAGCGGTCCAAGGCAATGCGGTAAAACCACACTGGCACGTGAACTAGAATCCGATGAGACGTAATACCGGACCCTTGATGACAGTACACTTAGAGAAGCTGCCGGCAACGACCCGCAGGGATTCATCAAGCGCAGATCCAAGACATTGATTGTTGATGAAGTGCAGCGCATCCCATCCCTGCTTCCGGCAATCAAAAAAGCTGTAGACGAAGACACCATTCCCGGGCAGTATCTATTGACTGGGTCCACCAATATTCAATCGCTTCCAACCGTTAGAGAATCTCTAGCCGGACGAATCGCCAAAATCCGCTTACGCCCACTAGCCCAGGGGGAAATCGAAAGAACCACTTCCCGGTTTATTGATTCCGCGTTTACGCAATCGTTCTCGCGAAGCCATACCCACTATGACCGCGATGCCCTCCTAGAAATCACTTTCAGAGGCGGCTTTCCAGAGCCGATGTTACTTCAGGATCGTGGTCGAAAGCGATGGCACACCGACTATGTTAATGCCATACTGGAAAGAGATCACCAGAATTCATCGGAAAAATGCCATGCGAGAACTGGTGCACACACTCGCAGCATGGTCGGGCAAATTTATGGACCTATCCGCCATCGGCTCCGGGCTATCCATCCGGCGCCCCACAATCGAAAGCTACATCAACGCATTAGAGACTCTGGTGGAGCGCGTATACCCTTGGACGAAAACAGACTATGCCCGTGTCGGTAAACAAAGCAGGCTCTTTATGGTCGATAGCGGTCTGATGACGTCCCTGCTCAGCTGGAAAATGAACCAAGTACGCTTAGATTCCGATCGCTCCGGCAAACTGATTGAAACGTTTGCCTTCAATGAAATCATGGCGCAAGTTGACGCCGGAGATGGTCGCTATGAACTGTTTCACTACCGTGACCGTGAAAAACGTGAAATCGATTTCTTAATAGAACGGGAAGATAATGCATTGCTTGGCATTGAGATCAAGGCCGGATCTGCTATTGAGAAAAAGGATTTCAACCATATGCGATGGTTCCAGAAGAATCTGACAAAAAGCCGGACATTCATCGGTGTCATTCTCTATACGGGGGAATTTTCCGCCTCTTTCGGCAATAACTTGTGGGCGGTCCCCTTCGGTCTCTTGTGGTCTTAGCACATAACTGAGAAAAGGTCTAGCTGCTTCATTCATCAGTCCATCGATAGGGCATTCAATGTTTGAGGTAAAATATGGATTACAGTGAGTTGCTTGAAAAATACAATCTCTTATTAAGCGAGAACAGCCGCTTGATAAAAGAAAACGGTAGGCTGAAAGCGCAGCTTGGGATAACGAAACGCAAGCCCTCTGAAAACCGAGTTGCAGAATCAACCACAAAAAAAAACATGCTCGACGCTGAACCGACTGACAGCACCTCGTTTTCAGATGTAAACAACACATCGGATTCGATCTCAAAGATCAAACTATTCATGTCACTTTTCAAAGGTCGTGATGATGTATATTCGAAGAAATGGGAGAACAAAAAGAAGGCAACATCGGGATATTCACCCGTTTGCCTGAATCAATGGCAGGTTGAACTGTGCGGCAAGCCAAAGACGCCCTGCTCCAAATGTGCCAATCAGTTATATGCCGCGTTGGATGAACATGTCATAGAAAACCATCTGAGAGGGAGTATCGTTGCCGGTATCTATCCAATGCTTATAGATGAAACCTGCCACTTTTTAGCAATGGATTTTGATGAAGCAGGCTGGCAAGACGATGTCACAACAGTGAGAGAGGTTTGCGCCGAGTTTGATATTCCTGTGGCAGTGGAGCGATCGCAATCCGGTAACGGCGGGCACCTATGGTTTTTCTTTGAAGACCGATTCCCCGCTACGTTAGCGAGAAAGTTCGGCTCCGCCATTTTGACCTTTTCCATGCACAGAAGACATGAAATACCTTTCAAATCATATGACAGATTGTTTCCCAGTCAGGACACAATGCCCAAGGGAGGTTTTGGCAATCTGATTGCTCTGCCATTCCAAAAATCTGCAAGGAAGAACAATAACAGCGAATTTGTCAATGAAAGCCTTGAATCCTATAGTGATCAATGGGCATTTTTATCGTCGATTCAAAAGATCTCTGAAGATCGTATTGAAAATCTCACAAAGGAGTTTTGTCATGGCCATGAACTGGGAGTCTTGAAAATCGACGAAGAAGACACACAAAAGCCATGGGAGACACGCCAGCCAGTCAGCCTGCAAAAGGGCGATTTTCCGAAGCAAATCGACATCGTGAAAGCAAATATGTTGTTTATTCCAAAAAGCAATATCTCACAAAGAGCATTGAACCGCTTGAAGAGATTGGCTTCTTTTAAGAACCCAATGTTTTACAAGCACCAAGCCATGCGGTTATCAACGTACGGACACCCACCGATCATTTCGTGCGCGGATGAAACAACGGACTATCTGTGTTTGCCGAGAGGGTGCGAATTAGACCTGTTCACTGAATTAGAGCAATATGGCATAGATGCTCATCTTATCGATAAGACCCATTGCGGGAAAAAAATAGATGTAGAATTCAATGGTCATTTAAGAGATGAACAACCTCTCGCCCTCGAACAGCTATTGCATCATGATACCGGAATACTCTCAGGAACAACCGCTTTTGGCAAAACCATCGTAGCCATCAAGCTGATCGCCGAAAGAAAGGTCAATACGCTTATCCTGGTGAATAGGGTCAGTTTGCTCGAACAGTGGCAGGACAGGCTGTCTGAGTTTTTGGTTATAAATGAAACCTTACCGGAAATAGCCATTACAGCAGGCAAGAAAAAAGGACGGAAGAAAAAAACAAGCGTCATTGGCCAGCTCGGTGCAGGCAAAAAGGCCCTAAATGGTATTGTGGATATTGCCGTTATGCAATCCCTTAGCCGGAAGGGAGAGGTAAAGGATTGTGTTAAAGACTATGGGATGGTCATTGCCGATGAGTGTCATCATGCTTCAGCTTTCAGCTATGAAAGTATTCTGAAAACCACAAATGCCAGGTATATTTATGGCCTGACAGCCACACCGACACGGAAGGATGGGCATCATCCGATACTTTTTATGCATTGCGGTCCAATACGGTATCGCGATAATGCAAAAAAGCAGGCAGAGAAAAGACCTTTTGATCATTATATCATTCCAAGGTTTACATCCCTGAGAATTCCTTTGAACAGTGATGAAAAGGATGTTTCCATCCAGGAATTGTATTCTGCAGTTGTTGATAACAACACCCGGAATCAGCAAATTGTCGAAGACGTTCTTCACAGCTATAAACGCGGTAGAAACTGCATCATCCTAACATTAAGAACCGCTCACGTTGAATTGCTTGCAAAGAAATTAAGCGAAGAAGTCCCGGATGTTGTGATGCTGATGGGTGGTATGGGCTCAAAAACAACACGGGAGATTTTTAAACGCATCACGGACACACCGGCAGATAAAAATCTAATACTAGTGGCTACAGGGTCTTTTATCGGAGAGGGCTTTGACGAACCTCGTCTTGATACGCTGTTTTTGGCCATGCCAATATCATGGAAAGGCACTCTGCAGCAATATGCCGGAAGACTTCATCGACTGTTTATGGATAAAAAAGAAGTGCAGATCTATGATTATGTGGATATTCATGTAAGGATGCTGGAAAGAATGTATCAGAAAAGGCTTACAGGGTATGCCTTGATGGGATACAAAGCAAAAAGCGAGGATATCATGTCAGCATCATTGGATATTATTTTTGATAAGGATAGTTTTTTGCCTGTTTTCAGCAACGATCTCGCCGGTACTAAGAAAGAAATCCTAATCGTAAGCCCCTTTGTGAGAAAAAGGCGCTCCATGCAAATGATACAACACTTGAGAATTGCCCTCGACAAAGGCATCCGAGCAATTGTCGTGACCAGGCCGGCAGAGGCTTTTAAAGCCAAAGATCGAATTGCTTTGCAGCGAGTATTGGAGGTGCTAAAAAACAATGATATAAGTGTCGTTTTTAAATCCAACATTCATCAAAAATTCGCGATCATGGATCAAAAAATTGTTTGGTATGGCAGTATCAATCTCTTGAGTTACGGCAGTGCTCAAGAAAGCATCATGCGCATTGAAAGCGCAAATATCGCGAATGAGTTGATTAAAAGTATAGAAAGCCCATAGACTCTGAAATGTATTGATCCGTTCCATTGAGAATGGCATGGGCAACCGCAATGGTCAGGACCGTATCGTCGGTAAACGCCGCCACCGTCATAGGAAACCCCACCGTTTTGATCGGGCGGCTTTCATAGGGAGAACCGATCATGTCCCCAGCAATAGCACCGATCATGTTTAATTCCTCGATAGCTTAGCGGAATGGCCAGATACCGAAGCCGCCGCTATTTTTTAACCCGCTCGATCGCCGCTTCCCGTTTCTCGACTCGCTCAAGGGCATTCTTACAAATAACGTAGTATTTGTTGATGTTGCTGACATAGCGGACGGTCTCCTGGCCGACGATTTTCAGCATGGCGATTTCCACATTGCGAAACCACAGGTTGGGGTCCAGGTGCATGCCCTTGGCCATTTTCCGGGCCCGGCGTATCTTGACAGGGCCTGCGTTGTAGGCGGCCAGTAGTGGCCTCTCAAAAAATCCAAGTACTTGACCGCAGCCTGGATGTTGTTTTCCTCTGAACTGACGTCGGGAATCCCGACCTTCGGATCGGCAGCGGTTTCCGGACGAATCTGCATGATTCCGACTGCGCCTTGTGAGCTCACTTTGCTTTGGTCGAAGCCGGACTCCTGGTAGGCCATGGCGCCGATCAGGAGCCAGTCGAATCCGTAGCGGGCTGCGAACTCCTTGAACAGCGGGGTGTAAGCCGCCAGCTTCTTTCCCGAGTCGCCGTCCAGCGGGTTTTTGATCCAGGTCGTGTTTTCGTAGTAGCGCTTAAAAAAGATGTTGCCCAGACGGGTCCCTTTTCGATGGGCCTTGACAAAACGGTCAAGGCTCGCCTTGAGTGCCGGGTTGGTTTTGCGGACGGCCCAGGCGATATCCGCGCCCTTTCGAAATGTCACATCGCCGTATACCCGGATGTCGGTGAGAATTTCGGCCCACGCGTTGGCAATGTGGCTGTCGCAGACCGTACATGCGATCGCCCCGGAATTGACAAGCTCCAGGATGTCTTCGGTTTCCAGGTTTTCATCCGCCAGAATTATCTTGAACGGCCGCGTCCCCTTCGCAACAAGCTGCCGGTTGAGAGCCAGCAGGCTCTCATAATAGCTGCTGCTCTGGCGAACGAAGAGGCTGTGCCCGGAAAGTCCAGCAACACCCCGAATGGGCGATACCGCCTTGTGCGTTACCAGGACCTCATCGATGCCTGTCAAATAAGGGGTGGTGAAATCGACCCGTTTCTGCCGCTCCGGGGTGACCGTCAGGCCCGCGGCAGCGATGTCCCCGTATCCGTCAACCAAGTCTGGAATCAGGCGATCGCGGGAGACCGGTATGAACTCGAAGACGATCTGGATCTCCTTTCGGGTGACATCCTTATTCAGGGCCTTCTGGTATTCCTTGAGCAGGGCATATTCGAATCCACGGGGCTTTCCGCGGGCCAGGAAGAAATTGGTCCGGTTGTAGGTCGTCAGTACGCGGATATATTTTCTCTCCAGCAGCCCGTCCAGGTCCTCGGCGTAGCTTTCGGTCAGGTGCACGTCGAGGGGATGGCTTGCATCGGCATCCTGGGCCCGGGCCGGTGCGAAGGCGACCAGCCATAAAAAAATCGTGAGTACGGCAGCAATGATCCGGGTCATGGTTCGCTTGGCTCAATTCAGAAAGAGAGAGATCTTCAACGTTATCAGTTTTATTTCCTTCATGCATAGACGCGATTGTCAAGGTGCTTGTTCTTTTAACCCTAACGTTGCAAAAGTCGGATGGCTTCAGAGCCGAGGCGTCAAGGGTGAAGCCGTATTACTTCTACTGCGAACCCTTGACAACAAAGGATATGTAGCCATCCGACTTTCCCGTAGGGTAAAAAACATGGCGGAAAACGGCCAAGATCCTTGAATTCACCAGTGGTCGAATCCTAGCCAGGGCATTTATTCACTATTTTATATTGTATCATCAATCTGTTTAACTCTTTTCGCCATTTTTTTATGCAACCTTAGGGTTAATTTGGCAACCGTATCCATATCGTGCAGGGTTACAAGGTCTTCAGCTTCCGCAAATAGTCGCGAACATAGTGCGGCAGGATCTCAATCTTCAGGTATGTGTTAAAATCCGCATCGGCATGTTCGGGAGTAAGCGACCACGTGGCGGCCGCCCGCTTGAACACTTCATGTTCGCTGATCCCCTGGTTTCTGGCATGATTCCACAGGCGCTCATCGTCCGACAATGGCGTTTTGTTGGCCCAGTATTTGTCTATCAGACGTATCACCTCAAAATAGAGCAGGGCCGCCAGAATATACAAAAGCATTGGCCATTGAAAAACAAACCCGTCGTTCATGGCGCACCTCCGGCGTCAATGGACATATATAATAACATAATGCCGGAAATTGAAAAAACACTTTCTGTTCATTGACTCTTGAGTAATATTCCATTAAGAATTTTTTAATCTCGCTCCATATTTCCAATCCACTGATCCTAAAATTTGAAATTAGCTGATTGTTATCAGCAGAAAACCTGATATTGGTTTCGAATGAAATCTGAAAAAATAACCCTCTCCCAGCTCGAATCGTTTCTATTTAAGGCAGCTGATATCTTGCGTGGTAAGATGGACGCCTCGGAATTTAAGGAATTTATCTTCGGGATGCTCTTTATCAAGCGCCTTTCGGACGAATTTGACCGCAAGCGGCAGAAGCTGCGGAAAGAAGACTTTACCCACTTAAAGGACCAACCCGGGCTGTTAAAGGAACTCCTCGAAGACAAGACTTCATACGGCGAGACCTTCTTCGTCCCGCCCCGTGCCCGCTGGCATGAACCGTGGATCGATGAAAACGGCGATGAGGTCCCCCCGCTCAAGCACCTCAAACACGATATCGGCAATATGCTCAACAAGGCCATAGCAGCCGTGGAGGACGAAAACGATGCACTGGCCGGGGTGCTGAAAAACAACATCGATTTCAACGCCGTCAAAGGCAAAACCAAGATCCCCGACCAGAAATGGAAGGACCTGCTCGACCACTTCAACCAGCCCCTATTTGTCCTGGTTAACGACAATTTCGAATTCCCCGACCTGCTCGGCGCGGCCTATGAATACCTGATCAAGTTCTTTGCCGATAGCGCGGGCAAAAAAGGCGGCGAGTTCTACACGCCCGCCGAGGTCGTGCGGCTGCTGGTGCAGCTCACCAAGCCCGAAGCGGGCAATGAGATCTACGACCCCACCGCCGGTTCCGGCGGCTTTCTCATCCAGTCCCACCAGTATGTCGAAGAGCAGGGACAGGACCCCAACGATCTGGCGCTTTACGGGCAGGACTCCAACGGCACGGTCTGGTCGATCTGCAACATGAACATGATCCTGCACAACATCACTCGTTTTACCATCGAGAATGGGGACACTCTGGAAGATCCCCTGATTCTGGAAAACGGACAAATCCGAAAGTTCGACCGCGTCCTTGCAAATCCGCCGTTCTCCCAAAACTACAGCCGGGCCACCCTGAAGTTTCCCAATCGCTTTCGCGAATGGTGCCCCGAGACCGGTAAAAAGGCCGATCTCATGTTCGTCCAGCACATGCTGGCCAGCCTCAAGTCCAACGGGCACATGGCCACCATCATGCCCCACGGCGTGCTCTTTCGGGGCGGTAAGGAAAAGCTCATTCGCGAAATCTTCATCGAGGATGATGTGATCGAGGCCATAATCAGCCTGCCGCCCGGGCTTTTTTACGGCACGGGCATTCCCGCCTGCGTGATCGTGGCCAATAAAAACAAGCCCGATGCCCTGCGCGACAAGGTGCTGTTCATCAACGCCGACCGTGAATACGCCGAGGGCAAGGCCCAAAACAAACTGCGCCCCGAAGACATCGAGAAAATCGATTTCGTCTTTACCCACAAACGGGAGCTGCCCAAATACAGCCGTTTGGTGGACAAGGCCGATATCGTCGAGACCCACGACTACAACCTCAACATCCGCCGCTACGTGGACAACACCCCCGAACCGGAACCGGAAGACGTACAGGCGCACCTCATCGGAGGCGTACCGGAGGCCGAAGTGCAAGCGAGACAGACCGACTTTGCTAAATTCAATGTCGAATCCGCCACGCTCTTTCAGGCCCAACGGCCCGGCTATCTCTCTTTTGTCCCGAAAATCGACGCCAAACCAGCCATCAAGACCACCCTCGAAGCCACTCCCGAACTCAATAAGACCCTCAGCGCCCATCAAAACACCTTGGAAGCCTGGTGGGCCGTTGCCCGTGATGATTTTGCACAACTGCGCCATGCTCAGAACGGGGGCAGAAAAATGCCCGAGGTCCGCCACGAGCTGCTCACCACCTTAAAGGACAAACTCATCCCCCTGTCCGTACTGGATGAATTCCAGAGCGCCGGGGTTTTTGTTAACTGGTGGCAGCAAATCCGCTACGATCTGAAAACCATCATCGCTACCGGCTGGCACCACAGCCTGATTCCCGACGATTATCTGATTACCGCTTTTTTCCAGGCCGAAGCCAGTGCCATCGACACTTTGGAGGCCCGCATCAGCGAAGCCCAGAGCGAGCTGGCCGAAGCAGTGGAAACCGCCCAGGAAGTCGCCGGCTATGAACCCGATGAAGACCAGAAGGTCACCGCTGCCGTCATCAAAAAAGCCCTCAAGGAGCTCATCGACGATCTCAAGGAGAGCGGCGGCGGCAAGGTGAATTCCACCGCAGGCGGAAGAGAGGGTGCCCTGGGGCAATCGGCCCGCAAGGAATTGAAGAACCTGCAAGCCCAGGATAAGGCGATCAAAGCCATCGAAAAACGGATCAAGGATGCCAAAGCCGACCTGAAAACAAAAACCGACGAACTGACTCTCAAGCTTCAGCTTAAACGCCTTGGCGGTGACGAGTTCAAAGCCGAAAGTAGGGAGCTGATTCAGCAGGTGGAGGCCCAGCTCGCCGAGCTTGATCCCGGCAAAAAGACCGACAAGAGAAAAATCGCAGCCCTGAACAAGGATAAAGCTGCGCTCAAGGCGCGCCTGGCCAAAACCGACGCTATCCTCTCGGCTATCGGCGGTCAACTCACCGAGGCCGAGGCCCGGGAACTCATCCTGAAAAAGCTCTACGACCTGGTGACTCACGAACTCAACCGCTACCTCAATGCCGAAAAGCGGCGGCTCTTCGCCTTGGTGGAAAACCTCTGGGACAAATACGCAATTTCCAACCACGAACTGGAAAACCAGCGAGCTGAAACCCTGAAGACGCTGGACGGGTTTTTGAAAGGGTTGGGGTATTTGGAGGAGGGCCTATGAAACAGCCGCATATCGGCGACAAGGCGGCCATGAGGCGCTACGGTGATCTGCTGGCCGATATCAAAACACGCATTCGGCAGGCGCAAAACCGGGCGGTGATGTCTGCCAATGCCGAGATGCTCCACATGTATTGGGACATCGGCCGCATGGTTGCTAAAAAACAGGATGCAGAGGGCTGGGGAGCCGCGGTGATCCCTCGCCTGGCTGTTGACCTGCGCAACGATCTACCCGAAATCAAGGGGTTCTCGGAAAGAAACCTTGGCAGGATGATCGCCTTTTTCCGGGCCTATTCAAACCTGGATGAAATTTTGCCACAGCCGGTGGCAAAATTAAACCAAAAGCAAAAACAGGGACCCGCAAATTTGCCACAGGCTGTGGCCAAAACAGAGCATGCTGACGCAATGAAGGGCCTGCTTCGGCTGGTCCCCAAGATTCCCTGGGGGCACAATATTCTGCTGATGGAAAAGGTAAAAGATGTATCCGAACGCCTGTGGTACATGGAGCAAGTCTTGGAAAATGGCTGGAGCCGCGCCATGCTCACGGCGGCCACTAAATCCCATGCTCATGGCCGCCAGGGCGTAGCGGTGACCAATTTCGACACGCGACTGCCGGAACCGCATGCACAACTCGCCAAAGACACCCTGAAAGACCCCTATATCTTCGATTTCCTGACCCTGGACAAACCGTTACGGGAGCGGGAACTGGAAGCGGGGCTGGTCGGGCACCTTGAACGGTTCCTTTTGGAACTCGGCGCCGGTTTTGCCTTTGTCGGAGGGCAGGTCCATCTCGATGTCGCCGGGGAGGATTTTTACATCGATCTGCTGTTTTATCATCTCCGGCTCAGGTCGTTTGTCGTCATCGACTTGAAAATCGGGCCGTTCAAGCCGGAATACGCCGGCAAGATCAATTTTTACTGCAACGTGGTGGACGATCAGATGCGACATGAAAGTGACAACCCCACAATCGGTCTGATCCTTTGCCAGGACAAAAAGCGGGTTCTGGCGGAATACGCCCTGCGCGGCATGGACAAACCCATCGGTATCTCCGAGTTTGAGCTGACCCGGGCCTTGCCGGATAAATTGAAATCCGTTCTGCCGACGATTGAGGAGATTGAGGCGGAGCTTTCAGCAGGTCTTCAAGATGAGAATGAGGGGGAAGTGTGAAATGAATGTTATTTTAACCATACAAAAGAATGATTTTACACTTCTATTGTTTTTGAAGAGGCTTGGTTATGCTGGCTAAGATTCCATTTTGCGATATCGCTGAAATCAATCCTCCGCGTCGAAAGTTAGATTTTGACGCTGGCACAGAAGTCTCATTCGTCCCAATGAGTGATGTGTCAGAAAGCGGTAGATGGATCACTCGTAGTTCTCGTCCACTAAGCGAAGTCAGTAGTGGCTACACCTATTTCAAAGAAGGGGACGTGCTGTTTGCGAAGATTACACCATGCACAGAAAACGGAAAGGGATTCCATGCGAAAGGTCTTGAAAACGGTTTGGGATTCGCATCGACCGAATTCCACGTGCTGCGGGCGAAGGAAAATGCAGCCCCAGGGTTCATCTACCAATGGTCAATCTATCGGCAGCTCCGGTTGAGTGCTGCTGCCGCTATGACTGGCTCTGCAGGCCAACAGCGTGTGCCTGCATCGTTTTTTTCGTCTTTCAGAGTTCCTCAAATCGCCAAACCCGAACAAACCAAAATCGCCGAGATCCTCTCTACGGTGGACCGGGCCATTGAACAGACCGAGGCGCTGATCGCCAAGCAGCAGCGCATCAAGACCGGCCTGATGCAGGACCTCCTCACCCGCGGCATCGACGAACACGGCAACCTCCGCTCCGAACAAACCCACCAATTTAAAGACTCGCCGCTTGGCAGGATTCCGGTGGAGTGGGAGGTAAAAGCATTGAGCGATTTGGTTGACGAAGATATTACTTATGGGATCGTTCAAGCAGGCCCATATATTGATAACGGTGTGCCATATATAAGAACAGGTGACATGACCGGTGATGCAATTGACTTCAAGACGCTACTCAGGACTTCGAGACGAATCACAGAATCTTACAAACGTTCAACGGTCCATTGTGGCGATATTGTGTTTGCCCTCCGTGCAACTGTTGGAAAAGTCCTGCCGGTTACAGAGGAACTTAATGGGGCTAATCTAACGCAAGGAACTGCTAAGATTTCGCCAAGGCACTCGATTGACTCTAAATTTCTCTTGTGGGTTATGCGCTCATCTAAGGTGCAGGATGGCATTAGAATCGATCTGAAGGGCACCACCTTTATGGAGATCACGCTCGGGGATCTTCGCAAAATTACATTAGCACTCCCGAAGAGAAAATCCGAACAAACTATGATCGGCGAGAAGCTTGAGAAACATGATTGTCTACGAAGATGCTATGAAAAACGCAGGGGCAAACTCCGCTCCCTGAAAACCGCCCTAATGCAAGACCTGCTCACCGGCAAGAAACGCGTTACCGCACTGCTGACAAAGGAGGCATCAATGCTATGAGCAATATTCATGATCCAACCCGCCAGGTCAACTATCTTCAACAATGCCTTTCGCAAGACAAGCGAAACATCGGCTTTTTTATAGGGGCTGGTTGTCCAGTATCAATACAAGTTCCGGCAGGGACTACGACTGAACCGCTCATTCCTGATGTGGAAGGTCTTACCGATTTTGTGGCGACGCAACTGCGCACAACTCATCAAAAGACGGCCTTCGAGAAAGTCGAGAATCATCTTAAAACGGATGGATGCACGTGCATCAATATTGAAACCCAACTGAGTTTCATCCGCGGCTTGAAGGCCATCGCCGGAGCTAGCAAAGTTCGCGACCTTTCCGTCGACGACCTTACGTCGCTTGAGGATAAAATGTGCCGGTTGATTGGCGAACGTGTTGATCGACCGCTTCCTGAAACAGAGAACCCGTACACTCAACTTGCGGCTTGGATAGCGTCGACAAACAGATCAGCACCTGTCGAGGTTTTCACAACCAACTATGATCTACTTTCCGAGCAGGCACTAGAGCGGTTTCGGACTCCCTACTTTGACGGTTTCAGTGGCTCAAAAGAAGCATTCTTAGACTCTCATTCGATCGACCACGATGAACTGCCCCCACGATGGGCTCGGCTTTGGAAACTTCACGGGTCGATCAATTGGACGATCAACGAGGGAAAGCAAGTTTGCCGAGTCGGCGCCACTACGGGAAAATGTGTCATCCATCCCTCGCACCTGAAGTATGACGAGAGCAGGAGAATGCCTTATTTGGCAATGATTGACCGGCTTAGGGCGTTTATTCGAAAGCCTTCGTCCGTCCTTGTCATTTGCGGCTATTCATTCAGGGACGAGCATTTGAACGCCTGTCTTGTTGAAGGTCTGACTGGCAGCCCAGGTTCAGCTGTGTTTGGCCTTCTATATGGCAACCTTGTAGATTATCCGGAGGCAGTGAAACTGGCAGGCACGGCGGGCAATCTCTCGCTCTTGGCGAGAGACGGTGCTCTTCTTGGCACCCGGGAAGGTGGCTGGGACAATCGGGATCTCGGCGACGCCGCCACTTTGTCCGGAGCGGTTGAACTTACGCCTGACCTAACGGGTGGGGCAGCGAAGGTTGTGTTGTTTCATCTCGGCGATTTTGCATGTCTGGGACGTTTTCTTGCGGCGCTAATTGGAAATGATATGGGAGGGTCTGCATATGGTATCTGACCCGACTTATCTCGGCACGGTAGAAGATGTCCGTGGCGCTACGATAAGCGTCGTGCTCTCTGAAGAAACATTGTCCGGCCTTACCTTCATCGAAGGTGCCGGGTATAGAATCGGCCAAGTGGGTAGCTTTGTACGGATTCCACTCGGATTAGTAAATCTGTTTGGCGTTGTATCCCAAGTCGGTGCCGGAGCAGTCCCTGAGCGTTTAGCGGAGCTGGAACCATTCGGTCGACGCTGGATGACTGTTCAATTAGTCGGTGAAGGGAGTCGATTCGGTAAGTTTCAACGAGGCCTATCTCAGTACCCAACAGTTTCAGATCCTGTTCACCTTGTGACAGAACAGGACCTCGCTCGGATTTATGGTAGGCCAGATGAACCACAGGCAGTTGCTATCGGCCAAATAGCGAGTGCAGATTCAATTCCGGCACTGATGGACCTCGATAAACTGATCACTAGGCATTGCGCAGTGGTAGGAATGACCGGTACAGGAAAGTCTACAACCGTGGCGGGTCTGCTTACCACGTTGACCGACGAGCAGCGCTTTCCATCTGCGCGTGCCATTATCCTGGATATGCACGGTGAGTATGCGAGCGCCCTTCAGGACCGGGCGACTGTTTTCAAGGTTACCCCGGACTCTGCCCGTGGGGAGCAGCACCTCCACGTGCCCTACTGGGCAATGACATCCGACGAGTTGCTGCCTATTACATTCGGGGCACTCGGTGATACCGAACGGGGAGCTGTCCTTGAAGAGATTACAAAAAGAAAGCGTAAGGCATTGTCTCACTTAACGAACCCACCAATTACTGTCGATCAGGTCAGTGCCGACAGCCCGGTGCCTTTCAGTATCCATAAACTATGGTTTGATCTTCACTGTTTGGTTAATGCGACCCACACTGCGCAACAGGCTGCGCAAAGACCAGAAACAATGGCTTTTGAAGAAGACCCACCAGGGACTCACGTCCAACCGGGCGACGCCCTGACAGTTGTTCCACCGCGCTTTCGAAGTATTCAGCAAGGACAAGTTTACCTAAGCCAGTATCCACTGAGGATATCGCGGCCACTTGAAGGGCTAGCCGCAAGGCTTCGCGATACGCGATTAGACTTTCTTTTTCGGCCAGGCCCTTGGTTACCAGACATCACTGGTGCAGTGACACAGGACTTAGGGCCACTTCTTGCAGACTGGCTGGGAAACACGATGCCTGTGACTATTCTGGATCTTTCTGGAGTTCCTTCGTCGATTGTAAACCCTCTTGTTGGAGCAGTACTCAGAATCGTATATGAGGCCATGTTCTGGGCCCGATACCTGTCTGAAGGTGCGAGAGAACGGCCTCTTCTTGTTGTACTTGAAGAGGCGCATGCATACCTCGGGAAGGAAGCTCAAGGACCTGCAGGGGCGGCGGTTCGTCGCATCGCCAAGGAGGGAAGAAAGTATGGCATGGGGGCTATGCTTGTGAGCCAGCGGCCATCTGAGATTGACACCACCATTCTTTCACAGTGTGGGACAATGATCGCGATGCGATTAGCGAATTCTTCTGACCGTCAGCATGTGGCAGGAGTGGTTTCTGAGCATCTTCAGGGCCTGCTTGATATGTTGCCGATCCTTCGAACAGGGGAAGCTATAGTTGTTGGTGAATCTGTGCATCTTCCACTCCGAGCGCTGATTACCCCACCTCCGCCTAATCGGCGACCGGACAGCGCCGACCCAGTGGTCTTTCAAACTGAGGGACCGGGTGGATGGAACCGGGCAAGAGAGCCTCATAACTACGATGAAGTAGTTTCGGTTTGGAGAAAACAAAATCCGCGTTCTCCTCGTCAATCTGATATGCAGCACAAATAGAAAGAAGGAGGTACCTCATGGATTGGTTTGAAACGCCTGAATCAAGCATGATTTCACGTTTTCGCTATGAAGCCGAGACGTTTACCTTGGAAATTGAGTTCAAGAACGGGAATGTATATCTTAAATTTTGCGCCAAAAACAGAATATTTCTTTGAAAGCCGTATATATAGTGCGCTTAGGGCTTAGAGCAGTTGTAAAAGCCTGGTAATCAAGGATTCAAAAAATAGACCTTCCT
>JABZFO010000114.1 GCA_014237405.1 Desulfosarcina sp.
CATGCTCGTTGAACCTAAAGCCCCGGAAAAACCGGTGGTTCGTCATCCGTGGCCAGATCGGGTGCCATCGCGTCTAAAACCGGCTGGAGCATTTTGTAATAGGTCCGGATGCGGTCCACGTAGATGACCGCTTCTTTTCCCCGTGCATAACGATGATCGAGGGTACTGTAATATTTTTTCTGCTGCAGCAGCGGGAAAACCGACCGGACGCCGTGCCAGCTGTTTTCCGGCTTTCTCAGCCGACGGGCAAGGGTTCTTGCGTCCTGCAGGTGGCCGAATCCAATGTTGTAGGCAGCCAGTGCCATGAGGGTGCGGTCGGGCTCGGGCACTGTATCGCCCACCTGACGATGCAGACGGGCCAGATAGCGGGTACCGGAAAAAATCGATGCCTCTATGTCCAAGCGATCTTCCACCCCCATGGACGCCGCCGTTTCGCGGGTAAGCATCATGATCCCCCGCACACCGGTATAGCTCCTGGCCCGAGGATT
The DNA here is from genome assembly GCA_014237405.1 of Desulfosarcina sp. Classification (GTDB taxonomy): domain Bacteria; phylum Desulfobacterota; class Desulfobacteria; order Desulfobacterales; family Desulfosarcinaceae; genus Desulfosarcina. The sequence goes on from JABZFO010000114.1 coordinate 489, forward strand.
CCAATGCGACTCCTGATACGCCTGAGCAGCCACGAGCTTCCAGTCCAGCTTGTATTTCTTGGCCGCAGCTTCGAAATAGGGCCGGTATTTGGGAAGCCGGACTTTGATTCGCCGGCGGTACCTGGCCAGGTCGACGTAATCGAAGGACTCCAGATGGCTGTAGTAATGGTCGACAAGCCCCTTGATCGTCTCGCGGGTCTCTTTGCGGTCAAACCACGTGTTGATGGCTTGTTTTAACTGGCGATTGTGTGGATCCGTGGCCCATGTCAGCTGATGGGGGTGACCCAGCGTCAGCATGATGGTCAGTTCAGGATAATAGTGATGGTTCATGGACATGATGTTGGAATCCACAACAGTCAGCGGCAAGGAACGGTTCCACACCATCTGGAGCAGGTCTTCGGCACTGTACGCGGTCAGGATCTGCCAGCTGACGCCAGGGTAAGTCCGGCGCAATTCTTCCAGATATTCGATGCGGGCACTATTGCCTGTCATCCAGAGGGTATACGCCTCGAGCGTTTTCTCGCTTTGGATTTCCGGACCGCCGCGGCGCCCCACCACCTGCTGCTCCACCTCCAGATATCCCGGGCCCAACGAAAGCAGTCGGGCCGTCTGGCTGCCAAAGGGGAAGCCGGCGGCGATGATATCGCCCTGGCCTGCCCTGAGGGCGGCAATCATATCGGCTTCCTCGTCGATGATCCGTATGCGAAGGTCCACACCCAGATAATCGGCAAAGGCCTTTACCAGGTCGTACTCAAAACCGGCGGGCCCATGGGGGCCCTCATAATAGCAGGCGGAGTTGTTGCGTGTGATCAGCACCAGCTCACCCCGGGACTGTAGCGCTTCCAGATCGTTTTGCATCAGCGGGTAATCGCATCCTGACAGCGCCAGGAGCCCACACACCACAATCAGACAGCACCCCATTTTTTTCAACTTGCCAACGCGCATAATCAGCCGAGTAGGTTCATGGTTCGGATCCCCGGAGGTTTGCACCTGAGGTTCGCTGTCCCCGGTGACCACCCGTCCGGAATTGCTGAAATCGTAATGGTATGGTTTATAATCGCAGATGCCGAATTTATCAACCCGGACGATAATGGCGTATTTGCGACGTTTTTGGGTCGCGGAAACAAATAAATACACAAGGATTGCGCCGGATTTTGGTTCGTCTTCAAGGCGCACCAAAGGGAGCATATTATTTATATGTGACTTTTGGCGCAACGCCGAAGACGGGACAAAAGACAAGCAAGATTGTTGATTTATTTATTTCCGAGGCCCCTATCCTGGAGAACGCCCATGATTGTCATCATCGATTTCGGATCCCAGTTCAACCAGCTCATTGCCCGGCGGGTGCGCGAATGCCGCGTGTACTGCCAGATCGAACCACCGACCGTCACTGCGGGCCAGATTCGGTCCTGGGCGCCCGAAGGCATTATCCTTTCCGGGGGGCCGTCCAGCATATATGAAAAGAACAGCCCTCGGGTGGATGTCGGCATATTCAAGCTGGGCATCCCGGTGCTGGGCATCTGCTATGGCATGCATTTCATGGTGGACACCCTGGGTGGAAAAGTCAAGAAAGCCGACAAACGGGAATACGGTTTTGCCGCCCTGTCCGCCAGGCAGCAAAAAGGCCTTTTTACCGGCATCAGCAAAGAAACGGTCACCTGGATGAGCCACGGTGATTCCATCGATGCCCTGCCCAAAGGCTTCTCCATCACTGCATCAACAGCCAATACCAAAGTGGCGGCCATGGCCAACACCCGAAAAAAATTCTTCGGTGTTCAGTTTCATCCGGAAGTGGAGCATACCGCCAAAGGGCGAAAGATGATCCACAACTACCTCTTTGACATCTGCAGCTGCAAACCTTCGTGGACCATGAAATCCTTTGCCCGGGACACCATCGACCAGATCCGGGACACGGTGGGTGATAAAAAAGTGATTCTGGGCCTCTCCGGCGGTGTGGACTCATCGGTGACGGCCCTGCTTATTCACAGGGCCCTCGGAAAGAACCTTACCTGCATTTTCGTGGACAACGGCCTGCTGCGAAAAGACGAGGCATCTCAGCTGAAGCAAAAACTCAAAAGCCATCTGAACACCAATATCCGCTTTGTCAGGGCCGCGTCCCGCTTTGTCAAGGCCCTGTCCAAGGTGTCCGATCCGGAGCGCAAACGCAAAATTATCGGTAAGGTGTTCATGGATGTATTCGAGGCCGAAGCCATGAAAATCAAGGATGCGGATTTTCTGGCCCAGGGGACCCTTTACCCGGATATCATCGAATCCCAATCGGCATTTGGCGGCCCCACCTCGGTGATCAAATCCCACCACAATGTGGGGGGACTGCCGAAAAAGATGAAGCTCAAGCTGGTGGAGCCCTTAAAGTATTTGTTTAAGGATGAAGTGCGCAAGCTGGGTAAAACATTGAGGCTGGACGACGACCTGGTATGGCGTCAGCCGTTTCCCGGCCCAGGGCTGGCCATCCGGGTTATCGGAGAGATCACCAAAAAGCGTCTGGATGTGCTGCGGGAAGTGGATGCGGTGCTCCAGGAAGAGATTCGGGCATCCGGATACTACCGCAAACTCTGGCAATCCTTTGCCGTTTTGCTGCCCATTAAAAGCGTCGGCATCATGGGAGATGGCCGCACCTATGAAAACATCGTGGCCATTCGGGCGGTCACCAGCAAAGACGCCATGACCGCAGACTGGGCCAAACTCCCCCACAAGCTGCTGGGTAAAATATCGAACCGGATCATCAACGAAGTGCGGGGCGTCAACCGCGTCGTATACGACATCAGTTCGAAGCCTCCAAGCACCATCGAATGGGAATAGCAAAACGATGAACGAAAAAGACGATACCTCCCGGTTCACCATCCACGACACGGAAGATGTGCCGGACTCCATTTATATTTCGGATGCGGAAAATCTGCGTATCGAGAAGCTGAGCACCCGGGTCACCCTGGTGGCCGTGCTCATCCCCTGCCTGTTAGTAATTGTCCTGGCCGTCGCCTATCTGGATATTAAAAACCGGGTCATCAATACACAAAACACAGGTTCCATGGGCGTCCAGAACCTCTCCAAGGATCTGGAATCCCGGTTTTCCAACCTCTCCCTCAGGCAGGCGAAAATAGAGTCGCAGTTTGCAGAACAATCCAAAGCCCTGGAAACCACCACCGCCGCCCTGCAGGTCAACCTGAAAAAGGCCACCACCGAATTAAAACGCATCACTGACGGCAAGTCAGACCGATCAGCGTTGACTGCCGTGTCCAAAAAAACGGAGGTATCCTTCGCCGCCCTGCGAAAGGACATGGCGGACCTGAACGCCGCGTTCAACAAGTTCGACGAGGAACTGGCCGCCCAGATTCTGCTCATGGCGGAGGGCCTGAAAAAGGATCAGGGCCGGCTTTCGAAAATCGAAAAGAAAGCCCAACGGCTTGACTCGGAAAAGTTGAGCAAGGAATCCATGGATCTGTCACTGGGCCTGGAGCGGCTGGCCCTTAGGGAGATGGTCAAGGATAAAATTCGGGAGGTGGAGAAAAAACTGGCTGCCGTAGGCAAACAGATTGACACATTGAACCAACGGCTGGATACGCAGGCGCGGCAAGCATCCCCGTCATCGCCGGCAGCCGCAGCGCCGATGCCCTCACCGCCACCGTCCCTTCCGTCAGATGCCCCTTCCAGTTCTACAAATATAACAGAACAGACGATCGATTAAAGCAAGCTTGTCAGCACAACCCTATGGCCGTCATCTTCTCCTCGATACGCTGGATATCTACCGGCAGGTCCACCTCGGGAGAATCATAGGGCGTAACCACCACCCGGATACGGTGGCCGTGCTCCATGGCTCGAAGCTGTTCGAGCTTCTCAATCTCCTCTAACCGTCCCTGCTCAAGAGACCTAAAACACTCCAGAAATTCCCTCGTATACGCATAGACACCCAGGTGTTTATAGGTTTCGTACCCATGTGACTCGTCCCGCCCGTGGGGAATGGTCGCCCGGGAGAAGTAGAGTGCATTTCCGTAGTTGTCGAAGGCGACCTTGACATCCTTCGGATCGGTGATCTCACGCTTGTCCACAATGGCAAAGGCCAGCGTGCTCATCTTTACCGCCGGGTCATCGTTAAAGGGCTGAACCACGGCATCAAAACACCGCGAATCCACCAGGGGCTGGTCTCCCTGGATATTGACCACCACATCCGCCATATCCAGGCCGAGATGCTCAGCAGCTTCAGCCACCCGGTCCGTGCCAGACCGGCATTCCGACGACGTCATGACGACGTTGCCGCCAAAATTGTTGACCGCGTCCCGGATCCGGTTGTCGTCAGTGGCCACGTAAACGGAATCTACGCAACTTGCCTTCATGGCACGTTGATAAACCCACTGGATCATCGGTTTGCCGCAAATGGCTGCTAACGGTTTGCCATCAAATCGGGTGGATCCGTAGCGCGATGGGATGATCACCACAACCCGCATTCCACTTATCCTTTTTATTTGTCCCAGCCGCCCATCAGATGAAGGTGGAGATGAAAAATCACCTGCCCGCCGCCTTTTTCCACGTTGAAAAGCAGTTTGTACCCGGAGGCGTCAACATTCTCCTTTTTGGCCATCTGTCTGGCGGTCGTGATCATTTCCGCCAGAATGTCATTGTCTCCTTCGGTAAGGTCGTTGATGCTCCGGATATGCCGTTTGGGAACGATCAACAGATGGACGGGGGCGTGGGGTTTGATGTCGCGGAAAACAACCAGGTTATCGTTCTCGTAAAGAAAGGCGGTATCCATCTGGCCGTGTGCGACTTTGCAGAAAAGGCAATCTTTTTCCATGACAGACGTCTCCTGTTGACTCATCCATCGCCTGTCATTACAGGCGATGGAAAAAATCGGGTGGCTGGAATACGGATTCAGAAATGTCTGTTCCTACCGGTTCAGCAGTAACCTTGTCAAGCAGACAATTACCGTTACGGTTCCGGTTATCCATCACCGGATAGCCGTCGTGCCAATGTGATGCAAGTACCTGAAATTAATTATATAGTGCCTACCCAGAAACGGTCTTTTCGCCCAATCTCTGCGTTATGCTCAAAATTTTATCCTCGGAATATCAACTATATGCCTGTGGTAAAATTTTTCGCACGCCTTGATCTTGAACGAAAATCCTCGTTTCTGGATGGACACTGTTTAAGTTTTGAATATGGCTGCCGATATGAACTTACAGCAAACGAAGCTGCCGGCCATGCCCGCAAGAACGCCACCTGCACGGCATCCTGATCCGGATTGAGGCATAATTTTACACAATGAACATCCTGATTGCAGACGACGATCCCGCCACCTTGAATCTTTTGTCATCACGCCTTGGCGCGTGGGACCATACGGTATATCAGGCGGCCGATGGCAACACGGCATGGGAAATCATCCGCAGCACCCCCATCGATATTGTCGTCAGTGACTGGATGATGCCCGGACTCGACGGTCTGCAACTGTGCCGCCGGATTCGCCAGATGAAAAAATCCGGCTACATTTACCTGATTCTAATCAGTGCCCAGGATTCAAAAGCGGATATCATCCATGGTCTGGAAATCGGGGTCGACGACTACATCACCAAACCCATTGACATGGACGCCCTGTGCGCCAGAATCGAAATTGGTGTACGTATCGTCGACCTAGAGCGTGCGCTGAACCGAAAAATTGAGATTATCACTGCCAACCACCACCAGACCATCCGCATGTTCTCCCAGATAATGGAGGTTTTTGACGATGAACTGGGCGGGCACTGTCGCCGGACTGCAAAACTGGCCGTTCAACTGGCAGGTCGGCATTCCGGTGTGGGCGACGCGGAAATTCCCATCATCGAGACGGCAGCCCTTCTCCACGATATCGGCATGGTGGGCATTCCCAAATCCATCCTAAACAAACGCCGCACGGAAATGGTGAATGACGAACGGCAGTTGTACCAATCCCATGCCGCCATGGGCGCACGCATCATCGGTGAAATAGAGATCATGAAACCGGCAGCCCTGCTGGTGCGGATGCACCACGAACAATACAATGGCAAGGGTTTCCCCCACGGACTGGCCGGCGATGATATTCCCATTGGGGCGCAGCTCATATCGGCAGCCTCCATTTATGACAACATGATCCACAAGGGAAAGATCGCCCTCGACAGCATTGCGGAAAACCTGCAGCGGATCAGAGGCTACCTGTTGTCACCGCAGGTGGTGGAGCTGTTGCTGGAAATCAATGTGGCGCAGCAGCATGACCTGGCCCGAAAAACGGATGAGGAACGTTTACTGGATGACTTGAAGGCCGGCATGATACTGGCAGCCAACGTACGCATGAAAACCGGGGCCTTTGTCATGGCTGCCGACACCGAATTGGATGGATACGGCATCGACAAACTCAAACATTACCATACCATCGGCGCCATCACCGAGAAGGTGCTGATTCGCAAATCTTCCATGAGGAGCTAAGATGGATCTTGCAACCATCATTGGCCTGGTCAGCGGAACCGTATTGATTCTGGTCTCTATCGTCATCGGCGGCAGTGCCCTGATTTTCATTAACGTCCCCGGCCTGTTGATCGTCGTCGGCGGGACTCTGGCGGCCACGTTCATCAAATTCACGATGTCCGATGTCATCGGTTCCATCAGTGTGGCCATGAAAGCCTTTCTGGTAAAAATGGAAGATCCGGAAAACATCATCAAAGAGATGGTGGGATTCACCCGCATTGCCAAAAAAGAGGGCCTTATTGCCCTGGAAAAAGAGAACCCATCGGACCTCTTTTCCGTCAAAGCGCTGAGGTATCTGTCTGACGGCTATGACGAAGGGTTGATTGCCGATATGCTCAACAAGGATATTCGCCTGATGGGACAGCGGCATACCACCGGTCAGAATGTGTTTAAAGGAATGGGCGATTCCGCTCCGGCATTCGGTATGGTCGGGACGCTCATCGGACTCGTTCAGATGCTGGCCTCCATGTCGGACCCGTCCAGTATCGGACCGGCCATGGCCGTAGCCCTGCTGACCACCCTGTACGGTGCGGTCATTGCCAACCTCGTTGCCCTGCCAATCGCCGATAAACTTGCCCTTAGAAGCGATCAGGAACGACTGAACAAGAGCATCATCGTCGAGGCGGCCATTGCCATCAACCGGGGCGTTTCCCCCATGGTGCTGGAAGAATCCCTTAAGATTTTCCTCTCCCCCAAAGAGCGTGAAAAAACAGAGGCCGACAAAAGCCAGGCCGAAGGATAGATAGACGATGAGTAACGACGCCCAAGAATGCCCGCCATGTGATAAAGGCGCACCGCGATGGGTGACGACTTTCGGCGATCTGATGAGCCTTCTGCTCTGTTTTTTTGTTCTGCTGCTCTCCTTCTCTGAAATGGATCGCCAGAAATACAAGCAGGTGGCCGGATCCATGGAAAAAGCATTCGGCATCCAACGGAAAAAAAATGTCTCCGAATCGCCCCGCCATGGGATGAAAATGATTGCCAAGGACTTTGACCAGCAAGCCGTTGCCACACGGGTAAAGAGATATATTGGTCGAGAACTGGAAGAGAATTTCGATGAACTCTATAGGAAAATCGAAGACGACATCGAAATCGAAGCCAGGAAAGACCAGGTGATCATCCGGCTGATGGGAGAGAGCACATTTGACTCGGGTAAAGCAAAAATTAAACCTGAACTCAAACCGATGATCTTACGAATCGGGCAGATCCTGTCGGCCGAGACCGCAGGAGATATCATCATTTCCGGTCATACCGACGATGTGCCGGTCAGGGGTGGCCCGTTCCAGTCCAACCTCAAGCTTTCCATCGCCCGGGCCGCCACTGTCGCCCAGTTTCTGCTGGATCAGGCAACAATCGATCCCAAGCGCGTATCCACCATGGGTTTTGGAGAATACCGACCCATTGCGGACAACCACACTGAACCGGGCAGACGTAAAAACCGACGGGTAGAGATCATCGTCGGCACCCTGCCCCGGCCACAGAGTACGGTTGGTTACGACAATACCGCCACTTCGCAATGATCGGAATGAGCTATCTATTGTCCGTCCAGAAATGAGACAATTTGAGGACTAAAATTTGAGCACAACGCAGATAATGGATGAGCACTATCTGAGAAAATCCACCAGAGTGGGCTGAATGACTTTGGCAGCGGTGGCCAGAAGCACTTCGTAGGCGGTCTGCTGGACCTGCATATCAATGGCTGTTTTGGTGATGTCGGCGTCTTCCACACCCGACCGCATAGTTTCTACTGAATTGCCGAAACTGGTCCAATAATTGTTCGTGGCTTCCAGGCGCTTGTAATCGGAGGCAAGACCGCTTCTTGCAATCTGAATCTGGTCCCCAATCCGTTTCAGCGGGTCAACGGCCGCACCAATAGCTACCGGATCATCTGCAGTCAACGCCGCCTCCAGATCGTCAAGTACCTGAAACAGGTTGTCGCCGCTCTCGATGAACATCTGGCTGCCGTCCGCTTCAAGCGCTACCGTAATCCCCTCCCCCACCATGACCCGGTGTGAACCGCCATCGCCATTGTAGGCGTAGGTGGCCGAATGATATTATTGACTGCTTCGACGAACGCGGTTTTATCCTCTATCCCGGGATTGGACGCGATGCTCTTGGCTTCACGCAAAAAGTCATGAATCTGCCCCAAGACGGTCTCCGTGTATTTCACACGGGTCTGTGCGTCGGTTATGTTTTCCCGATACTGATCAATCGTACTGAGGGTGCTCCGGTAGCCGAGAACCTTACCGATGCCGATGTGATCATCGGAGGGTTTGTTGATCCGCTTGCCGGAAGCCAGCTTCAGCTGAGTCTCCATGAGCTGGGTGCTCTGTTTGGCCAGGTTGACCTTAATATGGTCGGCCATGATTTTGGCACTGATTCTCATCGTAATCTCCTACCGGTGGTTAAACCATTGCTATGAGGGCTTCAAGCATTTCATCCACGGTATTCACAAGTTTGGCGGCGGCATTGTATGCACTCTGGAACTGAACCATGTTTACCATCTCTTCATCCATGGAGACACCCGACACCTCCTCCCGGTAGGTGGCCAGCTGCAGTGACACCATGGATTGATGGTCGGAATTTACCTTGGCCTGGGAGACATTTCTTCCCACGTCACTGACCAGTGAATTGTAAAAATCACCAAAGGCTGCCGTTCCGCCGGACATGGACAGGCTGTTCTGGAGTTCGCTGATGGCAATGGCATTGCCGTTGCCGCCGGGCACCCCTTCGGTATTCAATGCCGCCGCAACCAGGTTTGAATTATTGACGACAGCCGTATTCACGGCGATATCCGACGCATCCGTGCCGCTAAAAAAGTCTATGCCGGTGTCATCCGGCGGTGCCTCCAGCGTAAGACCGGTGCTGTGGAGTGTGTTGACCGCGGTGATCATGGTTTGTGCCATGTCGTTCAACCGGACCAGATAATCCGGGATGGAGGTATCCCGTGCCTCGATCCATCCTTTTAACTTTCCGTCTGAGATATCACTGGTGATATTCTGCAGGGCACCGCTGCTGCTCTCCCAGAAAACGTCATTAAACCCGGTGGCATTCAGGCCGGTGGTCAAATTCCATGAACTGACTCGATCCACCAGGGTGTGACCGTTTGCCGTGACTATAGTCAAATATCCGTCGGCATCCTCGAAACTGTTCACGTTAATGAGGCTTGAAAGTTCCTTGAGCTTGAGATCGCGCTGGTCCCTGAATTCATTTGCACTGTGATTGTTTCCGGCTTCGATTTCCGAGATCTTCAGGTTGAGTTCGGCAATTTCCCCGGTCAGCGTGTTGATGTCACCCACAGCTCCATTGACGCTGATGTCACTGCCTTTCTGGACCTGATGAAGATCACGGATCAATTTATTGAACCCGTCGGTCATGTTCCGGCTCTCTCCGATCAAGGTCACCCGCTCCGTATATCCGGACGGATTGTTGGACAGCTGCTGCCAGGCATCCCAGAACTGACTCATGGCATTGTTCAAACCATAACCGGACACTTCATCGAACATCAGTTCGGCTTTTTCCAGGGTTTCCCTCTGTGCCTGCCAGCGGCCTTTTTTGGCGGCAGCATCGGCCAGCTGTGAATTCAAAAACCGGTCATATATCCGCTGAATGGTTCGATTGGCCCGCACACCCGTACTCAGGGTGCCGCCTTCATAGCGAACCGGTTCGTTCTGCTCCATGTTGAGCCGCTGGCGGGAGTAGCCTTCGGTGTTCACATTGGCGATGTTGTTGGCCGTGATGTCCAGCGCCTTTTGCTGGGTGATCAGGGCGGTTTTAGCAACGTTGAACATGCCGTAGATGATATTTGCCATGACGGGTGCCTTTGTCAGCCGTTAAAAATCTGCAGTAATCCGGTAGTGCGTTTAAATTCTCTATTCATACGGTTCCGCAAAAAATTCGCCCGCCGCCGCTGCTGTAAACAATCGCAGGATAACCGGTTCCGGGCTTTTGATAAACCGAGTTATCGTCAATGAGATGGGTCAGCAGTTTCAACGATCCCTTAATCAGATCCAGATATTGATTGATCAGCAGCTGGTTGCGCCTGTTTTTCTTATGCACATCGCCGATGATCGATCGCAAGCGATTGGCGCGGACCAGCAGTTTTTCATTGTATGGCGGCTTGACGAATAGCGCCAGTTCGCTCACCGTCATTAATCTGCCGTTTGTCGCGGTTGCGTCCGACAGTTGACCAACCAGCTGTTTTCTTTTTTCTTCAAGCTGTTGGAGCTTGACCACCAGGGATTCTTTTTCATGCTGAACCTGGTCGAACCGTTCCTTTCCAGAAAGGGAAATCGATGCTTCCTCATCGGCCAGGACGCTTTTCATGGTCCGGTAACAAACCGCTTCTTCATCCAATATGGCCAGCAGCGCCATTATCTTCACATCCATGGGGTTATCCTGTGGGTTGACGTCATGCCTTGGTGTCAATGTGTTTCAGTACGTTGTTGTTTTCCAGGGTCTCATTGATCATGTTCACTGCAATCCGATGGCCTTTTACACGGTATGTTCCTGCTTCAACCTGGTGTTTTAATTGCATTACCAGATCTTCACGAATTTCAGGAAGCAAATGCGCATGTTGCACGGCGGCGTTGAATTCACGGCCTCTTTCTGTCAGGCTGACGGTATCCCTTTCCGCTGACTTTCGCTGCGCCCCGTTCGGTTCAACTGTCGGTTGTGGAATCTCTTCAACCTGCCTGTTCTGGGCGGGCAGGGATTGCAAGGGGCCTTTTTCGGGAATTTCCATTTAAGATCTCCTGATCACCACTGATCTCATTTCCCATGATCACCGATCATGGTCCGGTTACCCTTCTTATCGGCCCTTTGCGGCAATGGCTTTAATTTTCCGATTATTCGACTTTACATTCAGACCCGTTGCGGAGCTTATTTTCCTCCTTTGAGCTGGTTGAAGATCATGCGTGAAATGCCGATGCCACCGTTTTGCGCCATCTCCCCGGCGATTTGTTCATCCAGCATGCCGGTAAAGATCTCTTCAGTCATGGATGGGGGCAACAACGTAGATTCAGGGACTGTTGCCCGCATTTCTCGAATCATGAAATTGAGCAAGAGGGATTCGAACTGCTCGCTGGCCTTCTCGAGATCGGCATCTGAATGACTGTCGCGCCGCACACCCGACTGGGCGGCCGAAAGGGTTCGGTCAGCGCTGGCGGTCCCCAGCTTAAAAACAGTGGCATCAGTGGCCAGCAGGTTAAAATCGGACATCAGATCACCTCCAAATCCGCCTGAAGGGCACCGGCCGCCTTAATGGCCTGGAAGATGGCGATCAGGTCCCTGGGTGTGACACCCAAGGCATTGAGGGCATTGACCACATCTCCGATACTCACCCCTTTGGGAACCACCACCAGTTGATTGGCATCTTCCTGAACATTGATCTCGGTACTCGGCGAAGCCACCGTCCGCCCGTCGGAAAAGGGCAGTGGCTGAGAGACATTGACGTTTTCCCTGATGATGATGCTCAAATTCCCGTGGGCAATGGCGATGGTTGAGATGCGCACCTGCTCTCCCATGACCACGGTGCCGGTCCGTTCATTGATCACCACCCTGGCGTCATTATCCGGCTCTACCTCGAGCGTGCTGAGTGAAGCCAACAAGGGAACCGTGTTGCCCATGTACCGGTCCGGGATCCTGATTTCAATCGTGCCGGCATCCTCGGCACGGGCAACCGGTTCAGTAAATTGGGCATTGATCACATCGACAATCCGCGCTGCCGTGTTGAAATCGGGATTGTGCAAGCTGAACAGCAGGCTGTCGCGATCCCTAAAATTATTAGGGACCTCCCGTTCGATGATGGCTCCGGACAGCACCCGACCCACGGTAGGAAAGTTCTTCACCACCGTCGATGCCGTCCCGCCGGCGCCAAAGCCACCGGTATTCACCGGACCCTGCGCCACCGCGTAAATTTTGCCGTCAACGCCTTTGAGCGGCATCAGCATGAGCGTCCCGCCTTGAAGGTTTTTGGCGTCGCCGATGGAACTGACGAGCACATCGATGCGGTTTCCTCTTTTGGCAAAGGGCGGCAGTGTTGCGGTCACCATGACGGCAGCAACGTTTTTCACCTGGATATCTTTCGGGTCGACCGTCACCCCCATTTTTTCCAACATGGACGCCATGGACTGGATCGTGAAGATGGCTTTTTTGCCGTCACCGGATCCGTCCAGGCCCACGACGAGGCCGTAGCCCACCAGCTGATTTTTGCGAACCCCGTTGATTTCGGCAATATCCTTGAGCCTGACGGCATCGGCGGCAGCGTGCCAACCCATCCCGATGACGACCAACAGGGCAATGATCAATATTTGTTTCGATTTCATGGAACCATCACCATTCGTCCTTGATACACCCGTAAAAAGTTCCGTTTCAGACGGACTCGTAAAAAGTTCGAGATCAAGGCTTGCGAATCCCTAGGAATACCGCTAACGCGGGTGCCGTAGGCAGCGTACTTAGCGTACTCCGCAGCGACGAGGGATGAAGCGTAACGCAGATATCGGACTTATTACGAATCCGTCATCCTTGGATTCTAAAAGGGCCACACCGCCATCACGATACTGGTCAGCCAGCCGGGCTTTTGCCGATCGTTGACCACACCGGTGCCGCTGTATGAGATCCTGGCGTCGGCAACATGGGTGGAAATCACCTGATTGCCCGCACTGATGTCGCGGGGCCGCACCACACCGGTGAGCTGGATGATCTGGTTTTCGTTGTTGATCAACACCTCCCGCGATCCGGTGATCACCAAATTGCCGTTGGGCAGGACCTGGGTCACCAGCGCCGTGATATAGGCATTCAAATCTCCGCTCCGTTTTGTGGTTCCGGTGCCTTCGAATTCACTCTCCACACCACCGGCCACCTTTGAAAAGGGATTGAAGAACGGATGATCGGCCGGGTACCGTTTTTCCGCGTTAAAAAAAGCGTCTACGCTGGCGCTCAACGAAGAGGTTCGGTCCGTTTCCGTGGTGGCCTTGTTGGTGGCCTTCGACGATTCAGCAATTTTAATGGTGACGATATCCCCTACGGTTCGGGCCTTCTGGTCGGTAAACATGGAGATTAAAGGTGCGTCATCCAGCCATAAGGAGCCATCCGATCGGGCTTCAGTCGCCGGCACGTGAGGCATGGGCATGGCCACCTGCTGGGCCAGAATAGCAGAATCGCCAATGGCCCGAATCTGCCTGCAACGCTTATTTTAAATTGATGGATCATCATGCACCTCGCTAAAAGTCCACTGCAACGGCACCCGGCCCGGTTACCCGGGCAGTGATGATACGCCTGGAATCCGTATTCACCACCCGCACCATCTCCCCTTTACGTCCCTGTTGTTTAACCATACCGGTGGCGGTAATGGTCATCGATCCGATGTTGGCGATAATCTTGACGATATCGCCCCGCTTGACCAAAGGTGGTGAGGAAATCATGCTCGACTGAAGCACGCTGCCGGGATAGATCATCCGTGTGGCCCGATTTCCCAGGGCGTCTTCGATGCGGCTGACGGTATCCGACGGCAGCTCCACCAGATCGCGGCGTTCAACAGACAGGTCTGCCAGCTCGATATGCTGATGCTTTCCCAGGGGCCGGATGGCAGTGACCACATCCGCCATAACGGAAATGGTCGCATTCACCCATACTTTTCGCACCGGTTCGCCGTCCACGAAAAGGTGCAGGGCCAAAATCGTGCGTCCCAGATAGTCTTCATTGCGGTTGGGCACGATCCGATAGGACAGTTTTCCCGTGGGCAGGTGGATGGTTTCATCGAAGGTAATGCCGCTGATGGTGACATCTTCATTTTTCCATGGCATCCGGCTGCGGATCGCCGTTTCAACCGCACGCTCAATGCGCCGGATGGGCAACTTTGCCGCCTGACGGGTAATCCGCACATCCTGGGGACCTTTAAAAATCATCGAAGCAGTATCGGCACCGGCCTGTTTGAGACGGATGCGAATATAGTCAATACCCACGAACCGGATCTGCCCGGGCTGTGGGGACCTGGCCACAACGGTTGCACCCAACGTCTTTAACTGCATTTCCGATGCGCCGGTCAAGGTGGCAATGTCGGACAGGCGAATCGCGGCCTGATCGACCGCGACCGCAGCCTTGAGCGTGAGGCAAATGCCATCCGAGGAAAATGCCGCCGGTGAAGACAGGAACACCACAAACATGAGAATCAGGCATACACCCAGTTCTCTCGTGCAGTGGTATCGTTGGATTCCGTTAGCTCTCATCGGTACTACCTTTTCAAGTTGGTTGCTGTCTGAAGCATTTCATCGGACGCCTGAATGGTCTTGCTGTTGGTTTCATAGGCCCGCTGGGCCACGATCATATTGACCATTTCATCCACCACGCTCACGTTGGACATTTCCAGATACCCCTGTGCAATGGTTCCGTAGCCGGCCTCCCCAGGAGTTCCGGTGGTGGCATCACCCGAGGAAGCGGATGGGAGGAACAGATTCCTGCCGATGCTTCTCAAGCCGGCCGGGTTGATGAACTGGGCCAGTTCAATGTTGCCGATTTCCGACGGCTGGTTATCCCCTGCCAGAAGAACCGACACCGTGCCGTCGGTCCCGATGGAAATGGCGATGGCATCTGCGGGGATGGTCAGTTCCGGCTCCATGGGAAACCCGTCCGATGTCACCACCCGGCCGTCGCTGTCCAGTTTGAATGTTCCCGCCCGGGTGTAGCCGGTTTCCCCGTTGGGCTGGATCACCTGAAAAAATCCGCCGCCTTCGATGGCCATGTCCAGTTGGTTCTGGGTGTGGTTAAATTCCCCCTGGGTGAACATCTTCTGGGTGGCGGCAGGGCGGACGCCGTGGCCCACCTGGATGCCGGTGGGTACCTGCGTGTCTGCGGAGGATGACACCCCCGGCGATCGGAGCGTCTGGTAAAGCAGATCCTGGAAATCAGCCCTGCTTTTCTTGAATCCGGAGGTGCCGACATTGGCCAGGTTGTTTGAAATCACATCGATGTTCAATGTCTGGGCCTGCATTCCGGTGGCCGCTGACCATAGGCTTCTGATCATTGTTTCCTCCTGTATCCTGTTTCACGATTGTTCCGCACCTGCCGGCCCTTGAACGGCTCAGGCAACCAGTCATCGTTTAAATCGTTCTTCCCACCTCATTGATGCTTTTGGATGTGGCTTCGTCAGAGCTTTGGATCACCTTCTGATAGGCTTCAAAGGCCCTGGATGTTTCAATCATCTCGGTCATGGCCTGCACCGGGTTTACGTTGGAGGTTTCCAAATAGCCCTGACTCAAGGTGGTGTTTTCCGGTCGCTCCCCCCGAACCGCCGTCTCCGATGCAACAAATCGTCCGTTGCCGACCTTTTTTAGGGCTTCGCCGTTGGGAAAATCGGCGATCTGCAACCGGCCGACTTCGTCGCCATCCACATACACGCCCCCTTCCCCGTCGATTTCCACGGTTCCCTCCTCCAAATTAATCTCGCCGCCTTCACCCAACACCGGATAGCCGTCCTGTGTGACCAGCACGCCCTCGGCATCCAGCGTAAAGCTTCCCTGACGGGTATACTGGACACCGTCGGGCGTTTGAACGGAAAATAAGCCGCTACCGTTAATGGCTACATCCAGCCGGTTGCCGGTCTGTCGAATCGCTCCCTGACTGAAATCAATGATGGTAGAAAAGGGCGGTGCATAGGGTGACCACGTTTCAATCCCTTCAATGGGCGTCTCAAATAACAGGGGCTCAGTCTCTTCTGGGATCTGGAAAATGGATTTATCGCCTTTATAGCCGATAGTATTGATGTTGGCCACATTGTTGGAAAGGACTTCCAAACGCAATTGTTGAACCAGGGCACCGGCTGCGGCAAGGTACATTCCACCACTCATGGGCATGACTCCTGTGGGCTTGCTTTTTGTTTACTCATGTCTGACAGGTTTTCTGCAACCTGTGTGCCACAACAAGGACTTTCGGATTCACATATATTTTAAGCCGATTACAAGATATGAGCATTCGCAGCCCTTTCTAAAAACAAAAAACCGGTAGGCAACAAATGCCTTACCGGTCTTTTTTTCCCATTGTTTGAAAGGATAGACCGTTACGCCGTCAGGCGGCATTCAACCGCATGACCATTGAGACCTCTGCCTCGGGCAATTGCAGCTGGCTGGCGATCTTCGACACGGTGATCCCGTTGCGGGCCATGGGCAGAATCTGGTCATACGGTAATTGGCGATTGTCCGAAACATGCATCGCTTCGGTCTGAAATGCGTCAACGGCTTCGATCATCGACGGTTTTCTGACGACCGCGCCCAGTTTTTGTCGTTCCTGCTCGATGGTTCGGGCAAGTTCGGCCAAGACTGAATCGGTTTTCTGGGTCATGAGGAACAGGAGTGCCCGATGTTCGATATCGTGATCATGGCATGAGGAATTGAATATTGCTCCATTCAACCCGCACGCATGTTCAGGGCTTTTCCGGCGAATGACCCATCTTATGGTCCAGAATCCGATCAGCAATACGGCAACGGCGACGCCCCAAATTTCATAACTGGCATGCAACATATTCACCTCTTATTCTTTTCATCGACACGATCACACATGCAAATCGTTGCGTCGATTTGCAATTGACTGGTTGGATCTACAAGTCACTCTTCCAGTAATCCTTCCCTGCGCAGCTTGCTTCTTAAATGAATGATGGCCTGTGCATGGATCTGTGAAACACGGGATTCAGTAATATTCATGACCGTGCCGATCTCCTTCATGGTCAATTCATCAGAATAATAAAGGGATACGACAAGTTTTTCCTTTTCCGGCAGCAGGTCGATATTCTTGGCGATGGTGGACTTGATCTCTTTCATGGTGGTCATGGACAGCGCGTCATCGGCATCACCATTGGCCAGAAGACTGGACATAGTCGCCGTATCGCTTCTCGATGAGTAGCCGATCTCTTCGAAGCTGACGAAAGAGATGCTGGACATCCGCTTTACCTTGTAAAACTGTTCCAGCTCCATGTTCATCTCTTCGGCTACCTCTTCGTCGGCCACTTCCCGGCCCAGCTTCTGTTCAAGCTTCAAATAGGCCTTTTCCAGATCCCGGATCTTTTTCCGTGTTGTACGGCCCAGAAAATCGCGTGACCGCAGTTCACTCAGCACGGCCCCTTTGATACGAAACACGGCGTAGGTGATAAATTTATTATCCCGGGAGGGGTCGTATCGCTCGATGGCCTGAATCAATCCGATGATTCCCACATTGACCAGGTCATCCACCTCTATGGAAGCCGGCAGATGAACCGCGATTCGATTCACGATACGCTTCACATAGGGAAGGTATTCGTTGATAATCTGATTTCGCAGTAAATGGCTGTCTTTTCCGAAGTTTTCTTCCCGCGATTGTGCCAGATCCATGTTTTTACTCCACGTTTAGGAATTCTTCCGTTATGCTTTTGGTCCACACACCTGTCCATGACGGGGAAAGGTGGATAGCCGCCGGGCCGTTCTGGCCGGTTCCATGATAATAAGTATGCTTTCAAATGGTTGTCGGTCTGTTGCGGTGCGCATGGCTCACACGATATCCTGCCAGATCAGGGGCCGGTTTTC
This sequence comes from Desulfosarcina sp., assembly GCA_014237405.1. Lineage (GTDB taxonomy): Bacteria > Desulfobacterota > Desulfobacteria > Desulfobacterales > Desulfosarcinaceae > Desulfosarcina. Next base: position 18,524 of record JABZFO010000114.1, read on the forward strand.
CGATCGGGGAATCATGGGCTTAGATCTGGCGAGTTTATGGGCCAGTTCGGCAAAGTTTCGGCTCGCCTGGGTCATGGGTGCAATTTCACTGACGACCTTCTGTTTGCGGACCCCGACTTTCACATTGTCGTCCACCAGCACGTTTCCGAAATATTCGATGGACACATCGAGAAAACGATTGGCCACCAGACAGAGCTGCCGGCTCACGTCCTCGGCCTCTTTTGCATTTTTTGCCAGATTGACGAGCAGCCGGAAATGCTTCTCCTGGTATTTAACAGAAAGGATTTTCATCAATGCGTAGGCATCGGTAATGGAGGTCGGCTCAGGGGTGACCACTACCATGATTTCGCTGGCCGCTGCATTGAAATAAAGTACGTTGGAGGAAATCCCGGCGGCCGTGTCAATCAACACGATGTCATAACCGGACAACAGCTCATTGAGTTTATTGAAGATCTCAAATTTCTGGGAGAATGTCAGCTTGGTCAGTTCCTGAATCCCTGACGAAGCGGGCAGAATCTTCAAACTCCCCGGTCCGCTGATGATGATTTCCGACAATTTTTTCTTTCCTTCGATCACGTGAGAAAGATTGTACTGGGGTGTCAGACCCAACAGCACATCCAGGTTCCCGAGACCCAGGTCCGCATCGAAAATGAGTACCCTTTTGCCTGCTTTGCATAGGGCATAACCCAAGTTGGCGACAATATTGGTTTTGCCCACCCCGCCTTTACCGCTGGTGATGGCGATAACCCTGGCCTGTGGCTGCGGCATTCCACCCTTTTTCATCATCGAATGCTTCTGTCTTCTTTTCTGGCTCAGGCTGATGATCTGTCCGGTTTTATCAAAATTTGGCATTATCGTCTGTTCCCCCAGGCTATATGGCACTCACACGCTGATAACCAAAGGCTTCCGTTACCGGTTTTCTGATCATGCTGATGTCGCAGCATGCCCGGCACGGCTTGAACCCTTCGTTAATGGCTTGTTCAATGCTGTTAAACGCGGCAATATTCTCCGTGTTGATCCGTTTTACCGACTTGCAGTTCGGATGATGAAACAGTTCGGAATTCCGGTTGGCCACATATTGAATTGAATCGCTGTTATCACCACTTATAATCGAACCGGTTTTTATCTGACCCCGCTTTCTGGAAAAAACGGTCACCGGTCCACCGGTCGGTTCAATATGAGAGGAAAAACCGTCCAGCCTGTCGGCCGTTGTTTCTTTCAGGTGATCGAACAGATCGACCCCGTCACCATAGAAAGATGACGGAAGCCGGATTTTCTTCAACAGGTTCAAAACGGCGGTATCGCTGATATGCTCATCCATATGAGTGAAAATCAGACGATCCGCACCAAAGGGCGAAAAGGTGTTAACGGTGGCCGCAAACACGTCGTCCCTGACGGTGGCATTGGCCACCAGATGGGTCTCATCCGGATTGGCTAACCGGAGTAGCGCGCAGATGTCCATCATGGATGGGTCCATGCTGGTTATTCCCGGTGTATCGATCAACACCACATCGACGTCCGCCAGATCGTTCAACGCCGATTGCAGCTGCTCGGCGTCGTGGACGATCATAAACGACAGGTTCATGATGCGCGCAATACGCTCCAGCATGCCGTTTGCACCGATGCGAAAACGATCAAGGCTGATCAGCCCTGTCCGTTTCTTCTCAACCACCCGGCAATGCCTGGCCAGTTTGGCCACGGTGGTGCTTTTTCCCACGCCGGGCGGTCCCACCAGTGTAATGACTTTCTGCTTTGCGACATCGCGGTAAAACGGTTGGGCAACCTGATTGTTGTTCTCCAAGTATCGGATCAGTGCGGCAATTGGCGCCTCGCCGTCGCCACGACAGATCTTTGTCTCCAGTTCAGATTTCACTTCGTCTGAAATCAACCCCTGTTTCTGTATAGAATCTCTTCCATCAGCCGGTGCGCTGTGATTTTTCGGTGCCGGCGGCTGATGCGAAAATGGCTGGGCTTTCCGGGTAAATGGCTTAATGGCCTGAGTCGCCGACGAGAGGGAAACACGATCGTTTTCCGACTCGGCATCCAGATGTTTCGACAACAGTCCGGAAAATTCATTGCTGTTCTTGGCATCATCCACCGGATAATCTGTGGCGGCGGTAATCTCGACACTCCTTTTTCTCAACGCACTGAAAAATCCACCGGGTCGGACTTCTTTTGCCGACAGAATCACGGCATTGCAGCCAAACTCGCGTTTAACCATGCGAAGGGCTTCTGTCATGTCGGCTGCTTCAAAGCGCTTAATCTGCATCTAAGGCCTCCACGGTTCCAACGATTTGTATCTTGGCACTGCTGACAATCTCATCATAGGAAAGCACCGCCAGACCGGGAATGAACCGATCAGTCAACTTTTTAAAATGGCTTCGGATCTGGGCGGAGCAAACGAGCAGCGGCTGAACTCCCAATGCTTTATAATCCTCCATCTTAACTGTCAGGTCGTCCATGATGGATTGGGCATAGGCGGGGGCGACGGCCAAAAAAGCCCCCTGATCGGTTTGCTGGAGGGACTCGGCAACTTTTTTCTCAACCCGCTGATCCAGTGTAAGCACATGCAGCTTGCCATCCTCTGCCTGATAAAAACTGGTAATGGTCCGGGCAAGAGCCTGGCGCACGTGTTCGGTCAGGATCTCCAGTTTTTTGGTGGTGGGGCTCCAGTCCGCCAGGGTTTCCATGATGGTGAGCAGGTCCCGAACCGGCACCTGTTCCAGTAGAAGATTCTGGATCACCCGGACCACGCCGCCCAGGGAGATGAGATTGGGGACAAGCTCCTCCACCACCTTGGGATGGCTGGCCTTGAGGGTGTCAAGCAGTTTCTGGACTTCCTGTCGGCCTACCAGTTCGTGGGCATGGCGGCGAATCACATCCGAAAGGTGAGTAGTCATAATCGTTGCCAGATCCACTACCGTGTACCCTTTTGCATTGGCATCGTCGCGGGCCGCGGGTTTGATCCAGAAAGCCTCCAGTCCGTAGGTGGGCTCCCGGGTGGCGATGCCGCTGATCTTTGCATCGGCAGTACCCGAATTCATGGCCAAGAGATGGTTGATCATCAGGTCGCCGCTGGCCACTTCGATTCCTTTCAACAAAATGGAATAGGTGCCCGGCTTGAGTTTCATGTTGTCCTGGATGTGAATGGACGGCACCACGATGCCGACCTCCTGGGCAATCTGCCGCCGGATCGATTTGATGCGTTCCAGCAGTTCGCCATCCTGCTCCACATCCACCAGCGGAATCAGGCCATAACCGACCTCAAGGGCCATCACATCAATGGGTGGCAACGGTTTGAAGGCTTCCGGCGGCCTCTCTTCCGCCCTTTTCTCCCGTTGCAGGGTGATCTCCCGGGCCTCCTCCATCTTCGCCCGCTCTGTCTGAAACACGAGGTAGGCAACGAATCCGGCCGTCACGGATAAAATCAAAAAGGGAATGGTCGGCAACCCGGGAACCAGCCCAAAACCGAAAAGGATAAATGCAGCGACCACAAAAGCCCGGGGCTGAGCCAGCAACTGGCTTCCGATTTCCAGTCCCAGGCTTTTTTCAGCACCGGCACGGCTCACGACGATACCGGCAGCGGTGGAGATAATCAGCGCGGGGATCTGGCTTACCAATCCATCCCCAACGGTGAGCAGCGTATAGGTCTGGGCGGCATCGGCAAAGTTCATGTCTTTTTGGAATACTCCAATGGCCAGACCGGCCAGGATGTTGACAAAGGTGATGATGATGCCGGCAATGGCATCGCCACGCACAAACTTGTTTGCACCATCCATGGCCCCATAGTACTCAGCCTCGCGGCTGATCTGTCGACGGCGCTCCCTGGCCTCGGCTTCATCGATGAGCCCGGCGTTCAGATCGGCATCGATGCTCATCTGTTTGCCGGGCATGGCGTCCAGGGTGAAGCGGGCGGCCACTTCGGCGATTCTGCCGGCACCTTTGGTGATCACCATGAAGTTGATGATCACGAGGATGACAAATACAATAAATCCGACGATGTAGTTGCCGCCGACCACGAAGCTGCCGAATGCCATGATCACCTTCCCGGCGGCGTGGGTGCCCTCGTTTCCATGAAGGAGAATGATTCTCGTGGACGCTACGTTCAAGGAGAGTCGGAACAACGTGGCCAGCAACAGCAGCGATGGGAAGGAGGAAAGATCCAGCGGTTTAAGGATGTACATGCCCACCAAGAGGATGGTCAGGGAGAAGGTAATATTGAAAGAGAGGAGCAGGTCCAGCAGCATTGCTGGAATGGGAATGACCATGACCATGAGTATGGCCATGGCGGCAAACCCCATTAAGACATCGGTGTTATTGGTAACAAAGGCGAACCGGTTTAGGTACTGTTTGCGTTCGGCAAGTTCCATGATGCGTATTGGAGCTCCTTGATTACGAATAAGTTGCAGTTGAAAATAGCATATTCCATGCCTATCGATACTTTCCACTGAACACAACTACGAACCCGAACCGAATAGTCTGTTTATATTGATAATTTTATCTTTTTTGTTTTTTTATGGATAGATTCACCATTCAATTTGCAGATAGAAACGTGCATGAGTATCCTTGGAGCGTCAATTTATTGTCCCGGGAAGAGGCCCGTGTCGAAAAATGATGGGATCTGACGTCAGCGGGATGGTACAAGCTGCTATTCACACAGGCTCAGGCATTGACGAGACCTTTGAGTCGATATACGTAGGCGAGGATTTCAGCTATGGCGCGGTATAGGTCTGCTGGTATGAAATCGCCGATCTGGGTTGATTTGAATATGGTTCTGGCCAACGGTTTGTTCTCCACCACGGGGATGTCATTCTCGATTGCAATGGATCTGATCTTCTGGGCAACGAAACCAGCGCCCTTTGCCACCACTGTGGGTGCATGCATCCCCTCTTCATATTTCAGAGCTACGGCCAGATGGGTGGGGTTGGTGATGACCACTGTGGCTTCGGGCACCGCTTCCATCATTCGCCGTCTGGCCATTTCCCGTTGGACGGCGCGAATCCTGGCCTTTATTGACGGATCACCTTCACGTTGCTTGTATTCGTCCTTGACCTCCTGTTTGGTCATTTTCAGGTCCTGCTGGTGCTGCCATTTGGTGTAGGCAAAATCAAGAACAGCCATGAGAAAAAGAACCATGCATGTATAGAGACACAGCTGGAAAGACAACTGACCGATAAACCTCAATATATTGCCAACGCTTAACTGCATGAGGCCGGGGATCTGATCCAGATAGCGATGGATGACGATATAGGCAATCCCACTGATGATGACTAACTTGATGATGGATTTCGCCAGTTCCACCAATGATCTGAGGGAAACCAATTTCTTGAGCCCACTGATGGGATTCAGCTTGGCCAGATTGGGAGTTAATTTTTCTCCGGTAATGAGAAATCCGAACTGAGCAACATTGCCGACGACACCCGCAGTCATGACCACGAGCATCAGGGGTATCAACACAACGAGGCAATTGAGAAAAACTTCCCAAAACAGGGTATGCATGGTTTCGGACGCCATGCTCAATGTACCGGCGCGTTGATAGATGACGCGCATCATATCTGTGAGCCGTCCGAACATCCAGGATCCGGCAAAAAAAAGAACACCGACACCACCGGAGAGGATCAAAACGGAAGGAATTTCCCGGCTTTGGGCAACATTGCCCTTTTGGCGGGCATCTGCGAGTTTCTTCCCGGTCGGCTGTTCGGTTTTGTCCTGACTCTGTTCACCGGCCATAGGTCACCTTACCACCGCCATCATTCGTATCAGATCGTACAGTGTCACCTGGTAAGATGAAAACAGATCAATCAAATAAGCAGTCAGATAAGGGGCAACAATGATCATAAAAATAAGGCCGATTAAAATTTTCAAGGGCATGGCAACAATAAAGATGTGGATCTGGGGGACGGTCCTGGCTACCAGACCGAGACCGACGCTGACTAAAAGCATTACGGCAATCAACGGTGCCCCCACTTTAATTGCGACGATAAACATGTTGGCAGCAAGTTTCATCATCATCCCGACCAGTTGTGGACTGATATGCATGGACAGGGGCGGAAGGATTTTATAGCTGTCCACCAGGGCCGAAAAGAACATATGGTGGGCGTTGACGGCCAGAAATACCAGCATTGCCGTCAAATTGTAGAACTGCGCCAGGATCGGGATTTGAACGCTGGTGATCGGGTCTACCACATTGGCCACGGCAAACCCCATCTGAAAACCGGCGATCTGCCCGGCCAGTTGAATACCGGTGAACAGCAGTTTCACGGAAAGCCCGATGGTCACGCCGATGGCGATTTCAGAAAAAATGCCGACGACAAAAGCCATGAGGCTCAGACCCTGTATGGTGACCACCGCATCCACCACCGGCAGCAGCAGAATGCTTACGGCAAAGGCAAGGCCGGCCTTAAAAACGACCGGAATGGTGGCGGTATCCAGAACAGGTGCACTGAAAATGATGGCGGCAACCCTGAGAAAAATCAGTAGCACCCCGTATAATGCGTCAAGGGGGATATTAAGCGTCGCCATACCATCTATCCATCATCGAATGTAGGTAGGCAGGTTGATGAACAAGTTCTGGGTAAACCCGATAATGATTTTCAGCATCCAGGGGAAAAAAAACAGCAGTGCCAGCGCCACACCTAACATTTTGGGTACGAATACCAGGGTCATTTCATTGATCTGGGTGGCGGCCTGGAACATACTGACCAGCACGCCGGTGATAAGGCCCACCACAAGCATGGGTGCGGCAAGAAGGATAGCCGTTTTGATGGCCTGCAGAAAAAAACCGGTGACAAATTCAGGGGTCATGAAAAAACACTCCTTCAGGCAAAGCTTCTCACCAACGATCCGACGATCAGGTGCCAGCCGTCGGCAAGCACAAAAATCATCAGTTTGAAGGGCAGGGAAACCATAATGGGCGGCAACATCATCATTCCCATGGACAAAAGGACGCTGGCCACCACCATGTCGATGATTAAAAACGGTACGTAAAGCATAAAGCCGATCTGAAAGGCAGTCTTCAATTCACTGATAATAAAGGAGGGGATCAGCACCATGGTGGGAACGTCGACGATATTGGCGGGGCGCTGCATCTTGGCTACCTTGACCAGCAGGGCCATATCCTTTTCCCTGGTCTGGGAGATCATGAAATTGCGGATGGGCCCCAACGCCTTGTCCAGAGCCTGCTTCTGATCGATCTCCTTGGCAATGAGCGGTTGCAGGGCATCCTGATTCACCTGCTGCCACACCGGGGCCATCACATAAAAGGTCAGGAAGAGCGACAGGCCGATCACCACCTGGTTGGGCGGCAGCTGGTTGGTTCCCATGGCCTGTCGAAGCAGCGAGAAAACAATGGCGATGCGGGTAAAGGACGTGAGCATGATCAGAATCGACGGCGCCAGGGAGAGCACCGTCATGAGAAGGAACAGCTGCATGACCACGGCCACTTTACCCTGATCTGCCTCTTGATCCAGGCCGATGCTGATCAGTGGCGCAGGTGTCTGCCCCCAGGCACTGCCGGCCAGCATGGCAAAACCAATCAGTATGACCGCCAACAAGCCAAGCCGTATCGCAGCCTTTTCTCTGAGGTCACGTCTTTTTGCCTGCCATGGGTTGTGCGTGACTCTCACCGGTCTTCCTTTCCCTTGAACCCGCTGCCTATTTTTTTCAATCGATCGGTAAAAATCGGCCCGAAGGATTTCGATTCACCGACCGGCATCTGCTGCTGGACGATTTCGTCATCAAGGGTATCCAGCAGGTTGATGCGGTCACCGGAGATTCCCAGCACCAACACCTTTCCCGGTACGCGAACCAGGGAAATGGTCTTTTTAACGCCCAGGTAGTGGCTTTCCAGCACCTGTATCTGTTTTCCACCGCTTCAACCCGGCAGTGATCATGTCAGGCGCCCCGTTCATCCCAGTTTCTCCACCCGTTCGACGGGGCTGATCACTTCGGTGAGGCGGATGCCGTACTTTTTATTCACCACCACTACGTCACCCTTGGCAATCAACCGGTTGTTGGCCAGAATTTCAAGTGTGTCGCCGGCCTCTTTGGGCAGTTCGATGACAGCCCCCTGGCCCAGTTTGAGCAGATCATTGATCAACATTTTCGTCCGCCCCAGTTCGATAGTGATTTCCAGGGGGATATCCAGCAGCAGGTCCAGATTTTCACTGCCACCAGCAGGTCCGTTGGCACCGATGTTGGAAATTTCAAATGATCCGATCGTTCCAGATGGCGGTCCCGCTGGTTTTCCGCCGGTGACAGGACCGGATGTTGCGTGATTCTTCTTTTCTGCCATCGATTATCCCTTTCCTCGGTCCTGATCGATCACTTCAGTGATCTGAACGGCCTTGCTTCCCTTAACGACACCGGGCATCCCCAGGTATTTGGGAACGCGTTCAATGTTCACGATCACGTTGTTCTGAGGACCGGTGTTTAATCGGAGAGTGTCATCCGCCTCGAAATTTAAAATTTCCCGCACCGAATAGACGGTTCTTCCCAATTCCGCGACGACATTTACCTCTGTGCGTCCCAGTAGCTTGCGTATTTCATCACCAAATGAACTGGCCCGGTCTTTTCCCCGAAGGTAGCTGGAACTCAGCTGATCCTTGATGGGTTCGAGCATGAGATACGGCAGGCACAGGTGAATGTTGCCGGAAAACGACTCCGTACCGATGGAAAATACAACGATGATCAGTTGATCGCTGGGATTGACCAGATAAACAAACTCGGGCTTGGTTTCAATTTTTCGCAACGCCAGACGGAGGCGATAAGCCGCTTCCCAGGCGGTTTCCAGATCTTTTAATACGGCCATGGCCATTCGCTGGAGCATCCGCCGCTCGATCATGGTGAATTCACGGATTTTTTCCATTGGCTTTCCCTCACCACCGAACATGCAGTCAATCAAGGAGAAAACCAGGTTGGGCTCAAATGCCATGAGCGCAGACCCGATCAGCGGTTCCATGCTGAAAATGATAAACCCAGTGGGGTTGGAAAAAGCTTTGATGAACTCCTCAAATTTGACGGTTTCCCGTGAGATGGCCTTAACCGATATAGTCCGTTGAAACAGGCCGGACAGGGATCCCTGGAACAGATTGACAAACTTGTCGTACACCTCTTCCAGCGCATCGAACTGGCCGCGCTGCATGATATTCTGGGTAGTCAGGTCATATGGGCGGACTTCGGCCGCGACTTCCTGCTGCTCTTCGGCAACGTCGATCTCTCCGCTGTCCATTGCCGAAAGCAGCGCATCGATTTCCTCTTGTGACAGTATCTGGTCGGCCATGGTCGATGCCTATTGTACGACAAATTCAGTAAAAAAGATGTTGTTCACACGTCCCGTGGTCATCAGGCGGTTGATTTTCTCCATCACTTGGGTTCGCAAGGCGATTTTCCCGTCGGTGGTGCTGACATCATCATAATTCTTGGTGGGCAGGATCATCAGAATCGCATCCCGAACCTGGGGCAGTCGGCTTTCGATGGTGGCCACGGCATCCGGATCGCTGAGTTCAAGCGCCATGGTCACCCGAAGATACCGTTTCCCCCCGTCATCCGCCAGGTTCACAATCATGGTATCCAGAGAATACAAGGGGCCGATTACACTCTCCTCTTCTTCAACAGCCATCTCTGCAACCTTCGACGGGTCCTGGGGCATCTGAGAAATCTTGTTCCAAAGGATGAAAAAGCCTGCGCCCACCATCCCCATAAACAGGACAGCAACCGAAATGATAATGATCAATACTGTTTTCGACATTCGTCACCCTCCGCCGAACGGTTTTATCAATCCAGAGAATACACAATGAACAGTTGACTACGGCTTTAAGAAGCATGTTGCATGCCATCCCATTTCAGATCCTTATGGAATGAGCGGTGTGAATTAAATCCGCGCCAATAGTATAAAAGCGCCTGCTATATTGGTCTGTACAACAAAGAATGAAGAAGAGAGGGGATTAAAAAAGATCAAAAACGTTGGGTATAGTGTCAATAATCGCAGAGAAGAGTCAAGGCGTTGACAGAAGACAGTCGCCGGCAGGAGAGCGAGAACTAAGGGTCGCGGTAAAAAATAAAGAAGAAAGGCTGAGTGGCTGTGGACAGCTGCCCAAAGCATACCCTGTCCACAGCCACCTGGGGAATGATCGTGTCGCTTACCGTTTGATATTCAACAATTCAGCAAGAATCTCATCACTGGTGGTAATGACTTTGGAATTGGCCTGAAACGCCCGTTGGGTGGTAATCATCTCAACGAACTCGGTCCCCAGATCCACGTTGGACATCTCAAGGGTGCTAGGTGCAATGGATCCAAAACTGGCCGAATTGGGCGGTCCCAGCAACGGCTGTCCGGAAGCAAGAGACTCAGCATACAGGTTACTGCCCTGTTTAGCCAAACCCGAATAGCTGGGGAAATCCGCAAGCGCGAGTTGTGCAAAGGGAATCATGGAGCCGTTGGAATAGATGCCGGTAAAATAGCCGTCTTCATTGACAGACACGGATTGAAGGTTTCCAGAAGGATACCCGTCCTGACTCTGGGCGGTCTTGCTGGATTCGGAGCTGTACCCGGTAATACTGCCGTCGGAGGCACCGGCACCATCGAGATAGTTCCAGGTTATGGCCATAGGCGAGGTTGCCGGGCCGATATTATCTAATTGGATTGTCGGATTCGCATTGGGGGGCACAGAACTGGCAGGATCTAGATTGCCGGCCACATCAAAGGCAATAGACCCGGTCGAAGCACTGGACGCAGCCGGGTTATCGTGATTCACGCTCACCGTCCAGTCCCAGCTGGCGGCCGTTCGCGTTAATTCGATGTCGAGAATCGCTTCCGACCCCAGTGAATCATAGGTAGTGATGGAACTTGTAAACGTATCCCCGACAGCAGAACCACTGTCCAGATTCATACCGAAAGAGATATTTTGCGTGGGATTGGGGGCACTGGTGCCGTTGGGCAGTACAATATCACCAATACCACCGACGGCACCGGTGGTGGGATCGATATTGTACCCCTGAACCACAAATCCGTCCGGTGTCATCAGATTTCCATCCTTGTCCCAGTCGAAGTTCCCTGCACGCGTGTAATAAGAGATGCCGTCATTGGGATCACTCACCATAAACAATCCGGTGCCGTTAATGGAAAGATCCGTTGCGCTATTGGTGTTTTCCAGAGATCCGGCCTCCCACTGGGGATTCACCCCGTTTAGCATCACACCGCGCCCGATCTGCACGCTGGTCTGGCTTAATGATGCACTGAAAATATTGGCAAATGAAACCCGTGAGGATTTGAATCCGGTGGTGTCCACATTGGCGATGTTGTCACCAATAACCGCCATGGCGCTAGTATTTGCCTTCAATCCTGAAATGCCTGAATACAGTGAACCGATCATGGTTAATCTCCTTTTCTGACGGTTTTTATTTTAGCTATTTACTCCGTTCCCCGTTTCCTCGATGCGGATCACTGAGGAAATGGGAACTTCACAGTCATTAATCAACAGTTTCGTGGCGCCGGTTTTATAATCAATGCCGGTGACGACACCGTTGGTGTAGCTGGTAGAACTGACTATAGAGCCGTCTGTATTCATCGCCATGACGGTAAAGCTATAGGTGCCATCGGCAACGGCCGTCCCGTTTGAATCCCGTCCATCCCACGCCACCTGCTGTTCACCCACTTGTCGGCCGCCAGCCTGGATATCAGCCACGAACCCCCCGTAATTGTCGTAGATTTGGATATAAACACTGTCCGCGTCATTTGACAGATCAAATCGAATGGGATCCGGGTTTCCGCCGTTGACACCGAACATACTGCCGGTTGCGGTGACCGTTTTACCGATAAACCCGGTGGACTGAATATTGTTTAACGTGGATTGATAGACCTCAAATCCGTTCAATGTGGCATCGATGTTCTGAAGCTGCTCAAGGGAACTGAACTGGGCAAGCTGTGCCGTGAACTCGGTACTTTCCGCTGGACTCAGCGGGTCCTGATGCTGCAGTTGGGCCACCAGCAATGTCAGAAAATCGTCCTTCCCCAAAACGCCGTTATCCTGTGTTTTTGGGGTATTGGCTTGACTGTAAACATCGGATACACTCATGACCGTCATGGTCCTTCACCTCCGGGAATAATATGGTAATCGTGATGGATACCCGCTCTTGAATCAGGCGAAATAATTGACACCATCACGCTTGGGTTGATCATCGTTGGATTCATTGCCGCCATCCCGATTCAACGTTTCCGGGTTCTGTTCATGCGGTTGTCGCCGACCGTTCTGAAATGAATTATTCTTGAACATCTGGGCGAATGGTTCGCGGCTGTGCTGTTGATCCGCATCCGGGTTGACCATGACTTCGAATTTGTCGATGGTCAGCCCCTGGTTCTGCAGTTCAGCTTTCAAGTGGTGCAGATGGGTTTCAATGATATCCTTAACCACCGGCTGATCCGTTACGATACGAACCATTAACTGTTCCTTGTCCGTAGCGATGTTCATCTGCACGTTGCCGAGGAATTCAGGCTTCAGGCGGATCCGGATCTCGGTACGGCCATGGATGGAACGTATGGCGGCTTTGTCTACGATTTGATCCATCACCGTGGTCTGGAACGTTTTCGCCACCGATTCTTCCGTCCGCGTCGATGCCGCTGCCTGGCCGGCGGTTTGCTTATCTGCCGGTTTTGTCGATGGATCCAGTGCCACGGCCTTTGCGGTGTCCTGAAAAGATGGGAGTGTTTTGTTCAATTCAGGAACTGTGCTTTTCGCTGAATCCGACGTCTGACCTTTTTGCAAATCGTTTTCATTGACATCCGCCAACTTGATTCGCTGTGTTTGGCTGTGTTTGTCTTTGCCCTGGAAATTGGCCGTATCATCCCCTGACGAAGCTGTTTTTGTCGATAAACCCGCTGCCATGGCCTTTGCGGTGTCCTGGGAAGATAGATGTGATTTGGTCGGTTCAGGAACTGTGCTTTTCGCTGAATCCGACGTCTGACCTTTTTGCAAGTCGTTTTCATTGACGTCCGCCAGCTCGATTCGTCGTGTTTGAATCTGTTTTTCTTTGCCTTGGAAATTGGCCGTAGGGTCCCCTGATGAAGCCTTATTTTTATCAACCAATGCCGTTGCAATGGATTCTGGAACCTTGGTTTGACCGGCAATGGGGTGTTGATGGGTGGGTGCGGGTTCGATCGTTCTCTTTTGAGTGTTCTCATTGATATCCAGATTTAATGGATTCTCTTTTGACGGGTTCTCATCTCCCTGCCCCGTCTGAGGGTGGATACCTGAGACGTTCGTTTGAAGCGGTTGACCATTGGCTGAAGGTATGGCTTGTTCAACTGATGATGAATTTTCCTTTGGGGCAGTCATCTCTTGAAGGACGGGTAACGCTATCCCAGGTGAAACCGGGTTTTGCCCATTGTCGAGGCTTTCGGCATTCAGTGTTTTGGAAACATTCTGCACTACCGGTGCTTGATCCATTGCTTCGGCAATCATCGCTTGCAATTGTTCAAAGGCAGGCATATCAGATTCATGGCCGGTATTCTGAAGACCAAAGACGCTTTTGCCGTCAGTCTCCGCAGTGGCACTGCTATCCATCAGCTTTTGCACCCATTCCAGAAAAGAACCGGCGGTGCCATCGGACAGCGAAATTGCATCCCCAGTGTCAGGCAGCCCGTGCATACTGTTCCCATTGCCGATGGTTTTGCTCCCAAACGCGGGTGCTGCGCCTGTAACTGCCTGCATGAAGCCGCTGAATGGTATCATTCGCTGTCTCCACTTTGCTCAATGGTTTTCCTGGCAAACTGATTGACCGCGATCTCATCGATGAAGTTCATTTCCTTTTTCAGCATCACCTGATTGTACCGGTCGAGTCCCTGATCCTTGAGTCTTTCCAGGATCTGGCGTTTCTTCATGGCTTCGAGCAACTCATCCTCCTTTTCCGCCGCCTGTTCCTTAATTTCGATAACCACCGTCTGCTGGCTGGTAATGCGTTCAGAAAGCCGCTTGAGATAAGCGTGGTAGACCACCACCTGATCACTGGAGAGTCCATTTGCCTGTTTCTGTTTCAATGCTGCAAAGGTGTTCATCTCTTTCCCTGTCAGCGAATCCAGTTGTTGTTGAACCGCCGTTTCCTGTTGCCGGATCTCTGCGAGTTCCTTTTTCAGGTTGTCTTCGATAAACTGCCGATGATCGAGAACCGCTTGCAGTTTGAAAGTATACATCGTTACCCGGTTACCTGCTCTTGCATCTGTAATGATCGAACCGATATTTTTTTCTACTCATTTATTAGCAACCCACATGCCAATTTTATGATAAATCATATCTATCTGTTTTTATAATAATTTTATCGAATTTTCCGGTCTGTTCTTTTTCTCACTTCAAACATGCATCGGCAACAATTACCGCCGGTGGAGATTTTTTCCCAGGCCCGGTAATTACCAATGGCCATGAAAACATGCGTGGTCGTCATCCGTTGCGTCTAGGGAAGTAGTGGGATTGGCGGGTCCAATTTTACAGACAGAAAGGCATTAGGGCCGGGTCCCTTATCCCATCATGGACTTCAAGGCATCGATACTCTCCTCAAAGGTCGTCTCTTCGTTCATGCCCTGTCGAAGATAACGATTGATGGGATCGATCATCTGGATGGCGTCGTCGATTTTGGGATTGCTGCCGGCCGCATAGGCGCCGATATTAATGAGGTCTTCGGCCTTTCGGTATGTGGCCAAGACTTCCTTGATCCGGCCGACATGGTGTTTGTGGTCAAGGTCGGTGATATCTTCCATAACCCGGCTGACGCTTCTTAAAATATCAATGGCCGGATAGTGGTTCTGGTTGGCCAGGTCCCGGGTGAGCACGATGTGGCCGTCGAGAATGGAACGCGCCGCATCGGCGATGGGTTCGTTCATATCATCGCCCTCCACCAAGACCGTGTAGAGTCCGGTAATCGTTCCTCGGTGTGACGAAGTGCCTGCCCGCTCCAGCAGTTTGGGCAACAGTGAAAACACCGAGGGGGTATATCCCTTGGTGGTTGGGGGTTCACCCAAAGACAGGCCGATTTCCCGTTGGGCCATGGCCAGTCGGGTAATCGAATCCATCATCAGGTTGACATGATTGCCCTGGTCCCTGAAGTACTCGGCAATGGCGGTGGCAATGAATCCCCCGCGCAATCGTACCAGCGGCAGATGGTCGGACGTGGCAACGACGACGACGGATTTTTTCAGTCCCGCTTCACCCAGATCCTTCTGGATAAATTCGTTGAGTTCCCTGCCCCGTTCGCCAATCAGTGCTATAACATTCACATCGGCGGAAGTGCGCCGGGCGATCATGCCCAGCAGGACGCTTTTGCCCACTCCGGAGCCGGAAAAAATCCCCATCCGCTGGCCGCAACCCACTGTCAGCAGGCCATTGATGGCGCGGATGCCCAGATCCAGTGGCTGCTGAATGCGGTTTCTCAGCAGGGGATTCACAGGGTTGGCGTAAATGGGGTACTCATCGTCAATATCAACCGGCCCTTTACCGTCAATGGGGTTGCCCAACCCGTCGATCACCCTGCCGAGCAGTGCCCTTCCAACACCCACATGCGCCTTCTCTTTACGCGCCACCACCTTGCATCCGGGTCCAAGGCGTCGAATATCTTCCAGTGGCATCAGCAACACCGAGTCTTCTTTAAATCCTAAGACTTCAGCACTGACCGTGCCGCGCCCGTTGGCCCGGATGGGAATCTCGGCATTCACAAGGTCATGGTATTTGTCGATGGAAAATGGCAGAAACATGGAGACAGGCTCAGCGTTCAGCAAAATGTTTGGGAAGTTCGGCGGTCAGCAGTTCTTCGATGATCTTGATCTGTTGATCGATCCTGGCATCCACATCCCCCAGTTTGGTTTCGATAATACAGCCGCCCCGTTGGATGGTTTCGTCCGCTTCGATACGAAAAACAGAGCCTGGGTCATCGGCCAAAAATAATTCCCGTTTGGACCCCTTGACGGTATCGATATCTTTGGGATTCAGCCTCAAGGTCAAGTGACGTGGGCCGGCCACCTTCTTCATCGCCGCTTTAACCACGTGACCGATTACCGGGCCATGCTCGGTTTCACTCCCGATGATCTTTTTGGCGATGGCCAGTGCCAATCGAACGGTTTCCGTTTCCATCCGTTCAATGTCTTGCTGTCGGATACGAACCATCTCCTCTACAGCAGCGTTGAGCGCAACCGTGGCGTTTTCGACTTTTTCCTGCTGTGCGCCAATCGTCTCGGCACGGCCCTGATCTATGCCTTTGTTGAATGCCTCTTCAATCAGGCGCTGAATCTGTTCTGAATCCTGAGGTTGCGCGCTTATGGATGCACGGTCATCATTCTGATCGAGTGCGGCACTGACAAAATGCCCGCGGGTGGATGCAGCCACACTGTCTTTCTCCATGCTGCAAGGTATTTCAGGGAAATAATAGAGTGCACATGAATCGGCAGAAGACAATAAGTTATCTTTATGTGAGCTAGCCAACAAGTTCCTCCCCTCCCCGCCCGCTGATGACCAATTCTCCCTTTCTTTCCATATCCTGGACGATCCTGTTAATTTTCTGTTGAGCATCCGTAACATCTTTGATCCTGACCGCGCCGGACACTTCCATCTCCTCTTTGAGTATATTAGCCGCCCGTTCAGACATGTTGCTGAAAATTTTCTCTTTCACTTCGTCCGTTGCCGCCTTGAGTGCAACCGCCAGCTCCTGAGATTCCACGGAACGCAGCACCTTCTGCAGGCCCCGGTCATCCACAAGAATGATGTCATCGAAAACGAACATATTCTGCCGGATCTCTTCAGCCAGATCGGGGTCATTCTCCTCGATTTCCTCGATAATCTCCTCTGCCACCGTCCCATCTATCATATTCAATATTTCAGCCAGACGCGGTACACCGCCGGCTTTTTGAGTGCTGGAGGTCTCCTTGTTGGACAGTATTTCTTCAAAAGTGCGGTCTATCTCCTCCAGCATCCCGGAGGCCACCTTGTCCAGGTTGGCGATACGGTATGCGACATCGGGTTTCAATTCGTCAGGCAGAAGCGCCATCACCTCGCTGGCAATGTGGGGTTTCAGGTGAGCGATAATCAGGGATATGGTCTGCGGATGTTCATTCTGAATCAGTTGAATCAGCAAATCCGGCTGAATGGATTGTATCGCTTTAAGATTGTTCTCCCGCCGCTCATCCAAACGGTCACCCGTTGATTCGGCATCTTCATCCTTGTCATTGCTCTCAATTTGCTTGAGGGGTGTTGTTTTTTCAAGAAATTCCCTGGCAACGCTTTCAACCAGTGCAGGAGAAATCGTACCCAGCTTGGCCTGGAGTTTGAGTATCAAATTTCGCTCCGCTTTACTGAGCTGACCCATCACCGGGGAGATAACATCCCATCCCAGTGCATGGACAAGAATAGCCACTTTTAATGATCCGATAAGATTTCTGGAGTCCATGGTTCTGAGTTTATTGAGTTTATTGGGTTCGTTGAGTTTATTGGGTTTTGTCCTTACCTATGAGCTTTCAGCTAAGAGCTATGAGCTTTCCCCCCTTGAATCCTATCATTTTACTCACGTTTCTTTCAGCCACGCTTTCATGAGTCGGGTTGAACCGGATCGGTTCTCATTGATCACGTTTTCAATTTGCCGTGTGTAGCTGTTTTCCTTTTCCACCTCTGAATAGCGTCGTTCCAAATCCTTGATCGTTTGCGGAAGCTGTTCCAGCATTTGTATTTCCTCAATGGGTGTCGATGTCAGCCAGCGGGCCAGTGGCTTGATGATCATCATGAAGGACAACAGGAAAAATAGTGCCGCCGCTGAATATTTGATCAAGCTCTGATGGGTCTTGATCATCTCCATCCATCCGGTCGAAATCAACGGCACTTTTAACGATATTCTCAAGCTTGGCCATCTCTTCCGTTGTTCTGGGAACATATTGCGCCTGTTCCCCTTCAGCACCCTCTTCAGGCTGCCTATTGGTACCGTCTACGACCACCGCCACCGACAGCCGTTGGATGCTGCCGATGGGCATGATTTGGCGATTGGTCAGCTTCCCCACCTCGTAGTTTTTCGTAAACTGCTGTTTCTGATTGTTCCCGGCACTGCCGGTCGCAACTGTCCCCGTATTATTGGGAACCACGTTGGCCTGAAGTCCGGGGACACCGGATGCTGTTTCGGCCGAATCATTTGAAACCGAACTGGACGCCTGTTCGCTCCGAATCACCGAATTGTCTGGCAGGAAAAGTTCCTCAGTCTTTTCCTGCTGAGTGAAGTTGAGCAGGCATGACACCCGGACAATGGCCTTATCCTGGCCAAGGACGCTCTCCAGCATGGTTTTGACGCGATTTTCCAGGAGCCGTTCCTTTTTATCCTGAAAGGCGAGCTGGTTGGAAGTAATCTGGCTGACGGTGGATTTTTCCTTGAATCCCGCCAGCATTTTTCCGCTGTTGTCGATAATGGTGACATCCTCCGGATTCAAGCGGGATACACTTGAAGCGATCAAGTGAACAATGCCCTGGATATGGTCCTTACTCAGATACTTGCCGCGCCGCAGTTTGAGGATGACGGATGCCGTGGCCGGCTCTTCTTCTTCGATGAACAGGGATCGGGCGGGCATGACGATATGCACCCGGGAGCTTTCCACTTCCACCAGTGTGTTGATGGTTCGACTCAGTTCCCCCTGAAGCGCCCGCTGGTAATTCACATTCTGGACGAACTCGGTCATTCCCAGTTTGGTGTCGTCAAAAACCTCGAATCCAATGCCGGTGCCCCGCGGCAACCCCTGGGATGCCAGTTCCAGCCGCGTTTCATAAATCTTTTCGTAGGGGATGCGCACACCCGTACCATCCATGGTAAGCCGGTAGGGAATCCGGCTTTCTTTCAGCTTGGCCACGATTTCGGCAGCATCTTCCGGCGCCAGATCGCTGTATAAGGGGTGCAAGTCGCCGGTTTCCGACCAGGTCAATAAAAAGGCAAGCCCGGCAATGGTGCCGCCAACCAAGATGGCCATGGCCACCAGCTTTCCGAACTATATGGGCATCCTACGAATCTCGTCGTAGGCGGCCATGAGTTTGTTGCGGATCTGCATCACCAGCTCAAAGGAAATCTCTGCTTTTTTCATTGAGATCATCGTGTTGTGAATATCCTGGTTCTTGCCGGTGGCCAAGTCGTTGATGGCTTGATCCGTTTCCAGCATTTGCCGGTTGACATCCGCCAACGAGCTTTTGAAATAGTCACTGAACGGTGATGGCGACTCCCCGGTAGTCTGTTTATTAGGAGCATCCATTTCCGGCAGGATCGTCTGCAAATTCGAAATCGTCAGGTCGTTCATACGGTTTTTCCGATCTCCAGCGCGATACCCGCCATGTCCTTAGTGGCGCGCACCGCAGTGGCATTGGCCTCAAAACTTCTGCTGGCCGAAATCATGTTCACCATCTCTTCAACGATATTGACATTCGGCAGCCGGATATAACCGTTTTCATCGGCATCCGGATGTCCGGGATCATATTTCTCCACAAAAGGTTTATTGTCCTCGATGATACGTGCCACTTTAACACCGCGTCCCGCCTCATCCAGGTGCTCATCCAGCACCTCTTTAAAACCGCCCTCTTGAACCGCTTCGAAGATGACATCCTTTCGTTTGTACGGCTCCCCGGTTTCCGTCCGCGTCGTGTTCACATTGGCCATGTTGCTCGAAATAAGATTCATTCTAAGGCGCTGGGCGCTCAATCCGGTCGAACTGATGGCCAGGCTGTCGAGAAAATTCATTTTATCTGGATCCTCCTGTAATGACGTTCTTCAACCCATTGAACTTCGATGCGATAATCTGGGCAGAAGCTTTGTAAAGCAGGCTGTTCTTGGCCAAGGCCGTCATTTCACGGTCAATGTCTACACCGTTACGGTCCCCGCGAAACAGCAGCGGATCAGCAGCAGACAGCTCTGCGCTGGCTGATAGATCATCGGACATTTGCTGGTCTGGCAGATGCTGTTCATCTGTCTGTTTCAGCCGCGTCGAAGAAACCGCCTGTAAGTCTTTTTGAAGCGCTTCTTCAACGTTCATGGCAAAAGGCTTGAAATTGGGCGTGTCCGCATTGGCTACATTGTTGAGTGTCATCTCATGTTTGCGTGCCCGCAAATCCAATGACCGGGACAAGGTAGAAATCGTGCCGCTGAATAAATTAACTGGATGATTGTCCATTATAAGCCCCACTTTGTTGATTCTGATTTCAAGGTCAGCAAATTATGTACCATCTCATTGCAATCCTTTCAGGTATCATGCATCAGAGACACCAATATTCCCGCCAAAACAGGCGGTTGAAAGATGATTCGGATGCATCTGAAACCAACACCACCACCATCATCATCATAATCCGGCAGACATTTCCATTTCCTCGCGGTATTCATTCAACTTATTTCGAAGGGTGCGGATGCTGATTCCCAACATTTTCGCAGCATGTGTACGATTGTCGTTAACTTCGTTCAACGTGTTGAAAATAAGCTCTTTTTCCATTTCTCGTACGGTCATCCCCGCCGCTAAGGAAGGCTGTCGGGAAGAATCGGAAAACGTTTCTTCCAATATCAGATGCTCCGGCAGGAGCTCCTCGCCGCTGCCGATCAAGACTCCGCGCTCAATGGTATTTTCAAGCTCGCGAACATTTCCCGGCCAGGACTGCTTTACCAGCAGATCCATAGTCTTGTCGGAGATGCGATGCATCGCTTTCGCGTTCTGGCTGCTGAAGCGTTTTAAAAAATGGCCGGCAAGCGATGGTATGTCGTTTTTTCGTTCCCGCAGCGGTGGAATCGTCAAAGGAATGACGTTTAGCCGATAATAGAGATCATCTCGAAATGCACCGGATTTGACCGCCTTTTTCATATTCTGGTTGCTGACGGCAATCACCCGGGCATCGATTGAAATCGGGCGGTTGTTTCCAAGCCTTACAATTTCTCTCTCCTGTAACGCGCGTAACAGTTTGGCTTGAAGCGGCAATGCCATTTCAGTGATTTCATCCAGAACCAGCGTTCCTTTTCCAGCACTTTCGAATTTGCCGGCTTTTCTGGTGATGGCTCCGGTGAATGCCCCTTTTTCGTGACCGAACAGTTCACTTTCTGCCAGCTGTTCCGGCAGTGCCGCACAATTGATGGCCACATAGGGTTCATTTTCCCGACTGCTGTTTGCATGGATGAATGAAGCCAGCAGTTCTTTGCCGGTACCGCTTTCGCCGGTAACCAGAACGGTTGCCGCGCTAGGAGCAACTTTTTTGGCGATGTCAAGAACGCCGAGAAGCATTTTATCCTGGGTAATGAATGATTTGGGTTTTGTCCGATTCATTGGGCTGGGTGCTTGATTCTTCAGAATATCCCGGGCTGCCTTCTCAAATGCATTCTCGATCAGTTCCGTTTCCAATGGATCGATGATAAAATCGGCTGCACCCGCCTGCATTGCGGAAATCACGTCTTGCGCAGTGCCCACCGATGAGCCAATCAGGATATGGAGGGAAGGGAATTGTTGCTTTACTTGTTGAGTCAGGTCAACGCCAGACATATCATCCAGCCTCAAATCAGCGTATAGGATCTGAAAAGGCCGGGCGTGGAGGATCTCCAGCGCCTTTTGTGCACATGAGCAGGATTCAAACCGCAGCATGCTGTTTTTTTCGAGCACGCGATACAGATGTCTGCACAGATACGAATCCTTAACAACCAGCAAGGCAGAAATGATTTCCATCGTGTTTCTTTGGATAAAAGTAAACTTGAAATTGCAGCCCACATGACAGTCGATTCATTTAATCTGCAATTTGGTTGCCATGGATATGAAGACGATTCCAGCAGCATTAACATCAAAACTAACTATCTGTTTATTTAAGTATTTTTGTAAGAAACGGGTGTAGGAGAAAAATTGATGGTTATGGAAGGCGGGCGAATAAGATGTCAATTCGATTTATCGATGTCATCACATTGACATCGGTATATAGACAAGGCGGGCGCTTCAGACCGCCTTAACTGGGGTCAAATATTCAGGCGCATTTTTGCAATTCATAGCGCTTTATTTTTTCCACAAGTGTGGTTCGCTTCACCTGAAGCAACTGAGCGGCTCTGTTTTTTACCCACTTGGTTTTTTCCAGAGATTGGTAAATCAGCCTTTTTTCGAATTCGCTGACAGCTGTATTCAAACAAAGACCATCACCGGTAAGCTCCGGTGCAAGAAAACAGTTTTTTGGCGCTTCATTTTTCATTTTTTCAGGCAGATCATTGATATCGATCTCCCCGTCACCTTTAATCACCACCAGCCTTTCCATCAGGTTGGCCAGTTCCCTGACATTTCCGGGCCATGCATGCCGCATGAGCACATTCAGCGCATCATCGGAAATCGAATTGACACGGGTCTTTTTTATTTTGTTGAGATGATCCAAAAAATGGGAAACAAAATGAGGGATATCAGACCTCCGCTCTCTCAAGGAAGGCAGCCTGATGGGGATTACATAAAGGCGATAAAACAGGTCTTCCCGAAAGTTGCCCTTCTGCACCTCCTCTTCCAGATCCCGGTGCGTAGCGGCAATAATTCGGACATCCACCTTAACCGTCTTACAACCACCAACCGGATCAAATCGTCGCTCTTCGAGCACTTTCAAGATCTTCACCTGCAGATCCTGGCTCATATCACCGATTTCGTCCAGAAAGATTGTTCCTCCGTCGGCGGCCTCGAACTTGCCGACTTTATTTGCCGTGGCACCGGTAAACGCGCCCTTCAAGTGGCCGAAGAGCTCACTCTCCAACAGATTTTCCGGAATGGCGCCGCAATTGATCGACACAAAGGGTTGGTCCCTTCTATAGGACTGTTTGTGGATGGCATGGGCGATCAACCCCTTCCCGGTTCCGGTTTCGCCGTTGATTAAAATGGTGCTGTCACTGTCCGCCACCCGCTCAACCAGGCGAAAAACCTCCTGCATTTTCGTGCTTTCACCAACGATTCCTTCAAAGGGGTCATTCTCGTCCGATAATGGAGCTGAATCCTCAACAATCAAATCCACCACATCGTCGTCAATCATTGCTGGATTTTGCACAAACATGCCTCCTGCATTTTCAGATTGTATATTAAAGGAAAAGAGGGATGCTTATTCCAATAGCAATTTCGTTGCCGAAATATAGAATTCGATCATCTTTCTTGAACTCCATCGGCGCATTCTTTTTATTTATGCACAACCAACACAATATATAGACAGACGTTCTGTTTTAATCCTTATCTGTTGTGTTGACCGATACCTGATAATTTTTCTGATAAATCATAACTTACCGAAATCGCGCATCTTATTTTCAAGATGAATGCATCTGCCATAGCCTTTATTTTGCAATATGCAAAACGAGTCTACTTAATCATTCACACCAATAATCGGGCATCACTGTAAACTATCATACCTGTGATGGTGGGAGCCTAGTTGTTTCACAACACCATCTGGTACCCGCATCAATCCATTGAAAAAGATATGGCATTTGCACAAGACCAGAAACGAATTTTTGCATTTTGCAAAAATTTGCATTTTGCATGTAAAGAATCCTGACCCAGAGGACCAGGATAGGTCCACTTTGCGCGCTTTGCGGCTCGAGCGTAGCGGGCGGTAGTTAGTGTCCGTCCAGAAACGAGGATTTTCGTTCAAGATCAAGGCCTGCGAAAAATTTTACCACAGGCATATAGTTGATATTCCGAGGATAAACCCGATCTTTATATAAAACAGATTGAGC
>JABZFO010000151.1 GCA_014237405.1 Desulfosarcina sp.
TTCTTTTTGGCGACCAGATCGGCCGGCAGGGGAAGCGGGTTTCCGGTGGGGTATCCCCGCTCTTGGGCCAGATCATCCAGATGGCCGATGCGGCGGCGGTTTTCCGGGTGTGAGGCGAAATAATGGCCGAAGCGGCCCGGGTCCCCGTCTTCTGGGATTTTGCTGAAAAAGGATGTGGCGTCTGCCACGTGTCCGTAATGGCAGAAAAGCGTTTCCAGGGCAAACTCGTCGGCCTGGGTTTCCTGCTTGCGTGAAAAACTCAGTTCGGTGAGCACTATCCCCTGCCCGATCATGCTGTTGATGCTGTTGTCTGCCCCCAACAATGCGGTGGATGCGGTCATCAACACCAGCGCGCGCCCCAAGCCCCGAAGATGGTCCCGGTGGGCGTAATGCCCCAGTTCGTGTGCAAGGACAAAGGCCAGTTCGTTCTCCGACGTCATTTCCGCAAGCAGTCCGGTAAACACCACCATGTGGCCACCAGGCAAGGCCGCCGCATTGACGGCATCGGACTGCTGGACATGGACGGTAATGGTATAGGGCAGCGGGGCGCACCGTTCCTGGAGGCGATCCACCAGGGCCTGGAGGGATCGGGTGGCGTCGGCAACCTCATCCGTTTCCACAAGCCTCCCGATAAACACACCGCCCAGCTTTTTTTCCAGATCCATGGAGAGCCGGGGGGCAATCAGATCGACCGCCAGGCCGAGGGCCAGGTAAACACCGACCACGATGGCCAGCAGGCTGCCGGCCAGCACGGCAAACTCTTTGAGCGGATGGGTGGGCGAGACGTTGACGTTGGTGCCGGGCTGCCGGGCCGTAAATTTCACCTATTCCTCCACGATCAGTGCCGTCCCGTAGGCCATGGCTTCCAAGCAGCCGATGTTTTTTCGTTTGGACTGTTTGCCGATGGCTGCGGTTTCGATGCGTACGTTGACAATGACCGTAGCATCCCCGGCCATCTCTTTCATGCGCAGCAAGGCCTCCCGCCGCGCCCGGTCGAGGAGGCTTTCGTAGGATTTGATCTTCCCGCCGAAAACATTCCGAAGACTGGCCAGGATCCTTTTAAAATAGTCCACGGAAATCACGGCGCTGCCGTAGACCAGTTGGGCCGACCTGATTTTGTGCACGGGAATATCGACGGATTTCAAGGTGACGGCAGGCAGGTTGATCGTTGCACTTTCCCGCTCGGAAATAGAGCGATAGTGCCGCTTTTCCGCCCAGGTCCCTGCACCGTATCCCAACGCCAGTAGTGACAAAAAGATAATCAGATCAATCATCGACAGTCTCCTATTCCACCCGGACGGCAGTCCCGTATGCGTATAGTTCCGCCGCGCCCTGGGCCACGGAAGAGGTGGAGAAACGGACGTTGACGATGGCATTGGCGCCCATCAGCCGCGCCTCTTCGATCATCCGTGCCATGGCCTGCTGCCGGGATTCCTGGAGCAGCTGCGTGTAGCCTTTGAGTTCCCCGCCCACCAGGTTTTTCAGGCTGGCCATGAAGTCACGGCCGATGTGCTTGGCCCGGATGGTGCTGCCGGAAACCAGGCCGAAATGCTCCGCAACGGCTTTCCCGGGAACTGTTTCGATATTCGTGATTATCATTTTCCCTCCATCCGGTGTCGTGATATAGTGAGCCCTGACTTGAGAAACGGGCGGTTGAGGCGGCGGGGCGGACGATTGTGATTCGTTGGAAGCGTCGGCAACCGGTACCGAATCGTCAGAAGGTGGCGACGGTGCCTGGGTTTCGGGACCACCGTCCTTGCGAATATCGCAGAATGCACCGGCGCCGGCAAACACCTGTTTGTACTTTTCGGCTGTCGCCAGGTCCGTGTTCTTGCGGACGGCTACGGGGCTGCCGGTGAACAATTTCGCAATCCCCTGGTCGTCGGTCTTCAGGGCCGATTTCAATCGTTCCTTGACCATTGCCGCGTTTTTTCCGGGCATGACGCTGCCTTCAAAGACAACGGTGTACCGATCACTCATGGTGGCATTTCTCCTCGTCAGATAAATGATGGTTGACAGCCGAAGGTAAGGACCTCGGAAATAATTAAATCCACTTGGGGAAAAATCGATTTTGTTATACGTCATTGATAGTTATCGGACAACCCTCGATGAAACATGAGAGAAAAAACGATCAATGCAATGGTGATGCACTGGATGCTGTGTGTCCTGGTCTTGTGGCTGGCATCCCGGATGACCCCACTTTGGGGCAGCTGTTGAAACACTACGAACAGGTCAACGATGAAGAACACTATAATATGCTCCGGAGTTGCCATTCATGCTAAACCGAATCATTGCCGCTCTTTTTCTTATTTTTTTTGGACTGACCTCAGTCCTTTTTTACATTGTTGCACTGGTGATATGGGTGCTGACCGTGCTGGTGGACCGACGGCTGATCGTTCTGCATCTGTTCACCTCATTCTGGGCGTCCCTCTATCTGTGGACCATGCCCGCCTGGTCCGTTCACGTTGACGGCCGGCGGAAGGACGCCTGGAAGCGTAACTATGTGATTGTTTCCAACCACCAGTCGCAGTTGGACATTCTGGTGGCTTTTCGCCTGTTCATTCCGTTCAAATGGGTATCCAAAATCGAAGTGTTCAAACTGCCTTTCCTCGGCTGGAACATGCGGCTGAACCGGTACATCAAACTCAAGCGGGGGGACAAAGCGGGTATCGCGCAGATGTTTGCCGACTGTGAGAAAGCGCTTTCACAGGGCAATTCCATCTTCATCTTCCCCGAGGGCACACGGTCGAAAACCGGGGAGTTGAAGCCATTTAAACCGGGGGCGTTCATTCTTGCGAAAAAGATGGGGGTCCCCATCCTGCCGGTGGTGATCAGCGGCACCAATGCCGCCCTGCCCAAACATAGCCTCAATTTTCACGGCAGGCAGCATATACGCATTCGCATGCTGGACCCCCTTGCACCGGAACGGTTCGACGGCTTGTCGGTGGAGGCGTTGTCGAACAAGGTTCACGCCGTCATTTCAGATGAGTTGGAGAAGATGGCACCGGCCTGAGGAGCCGGTTTGGTCTATTGGGGGCGGACGGTGGCAAGGACCATGGCACGCACCGATCCAGGGTAGCCTTCAACGGTTTTACCGGGATCTTCCGGGTCAAGAAAGTCCGCCAGGCTCTCCGTGTCGATCCAGTCTGTTTTGCGCTTTCCCGCCAGCGACCCCCGGCGGCCCCATGGCCACCGTGGCAGTTTTCTACTTGCTAAAAGCAAGAAAAGACTTTACAAATCCGCAAGTTGTGCCGATACCACCGTAAACGGGACGAGGGTGAAAGAGATCTCGTTCCCTTTGACGGCAAAGAACCCATGCGCAAATCAATTCGACCATATCTGATCTGGAGGCACGGCACATGGATCGCCGTCTGGCTGATTCTGTTACTGGCGCTGCCGGCTGCTGCCGATATCTATATTTATATCGACAGCGACGGTGTTATGCACTTCACCAATGTCCCCACCTCCAGCGACTACCAGCTCTATATCAATGAGCGCCCCAAACGCCAGGGAACCAAGATGGACGCCAACCGGTTCGACCGCTACATCGACGAGGCCGCCACGCTTCACGGGGTGGACTTTCCCCTGATCAAAGCCGTGATCCGCGCCGAATCGGCCTTTGATCCCAAGGCTGTGTCCAAAAAGGGAGCGCTGGGGCTCATGCAGATTATGCCGAAGAACCTGGAGGCCTTCCGGGTTTACGACCCGTTTGACCCCTGGCAGAACATCATGGGCGGCGCCCGGTATCTGAAGGCCCTGCTTCAGCGGTTTGACGGACAGGTGCCGCTGGCCCTGGCAGCTTACAATGCCGGCCCTCGGGCAGTGGATACCCACCGGGGCATTCCGCCCATCCCGGAAACCGAGGCGTACGTTATAAAAGTGATGAAATTCTTCGACCTGTACAAGAATGGGTGAAGACGGTGCACTGCGACGTAGTCGGTAGTCGAGTCAGATGATGCGCTGTCTGCATAGTACCCGTTCAGAAATGGTAGATTTTGGTTCAGGCCAAGGCCGCAGCGACGTTGAGACCGCAGGCGTAGCAGCGCTACGTCGAGGATCTCAAGGGCGGGAGAACGCCGGCCTGGGCCGAAAGATGCCATTTCTGTATGGGTACTACCTATCGCCGCCCAAGATACACCAGAAACAACCCTGCAACCATCATCACCAACCCGAAACGACGAAGGGATTGCGGTGCCATTTCCATGATTTTTGCCATCCACCCCTTCATCTGATCCGGTGCCGCAAAATAGGGAGCCCCTTCGATGATCATCACCATGCCGATAACGCAGAGAAAATAATCCATTTTTATCCAATGGTTCGGTTTTACATGTCTGAAAACCAAGCTGGTTTCAACGGTGGTATTGCCTGAATGGTCAAGGGGATGGGGACTCTGTGGGAATCTCGCCGGTTTTCTCCCAGTGAACGGCATGGCGTACCAATTCGTTGGCGTGCTTCAGGTTGAGCTTTTCTTTGATCCGTTCTCGGTAGGTGCCAATGGTCTTGATGCTTAGGTGCAGATTGGAGGCGATTTCGCGGGTGGTTAACCCTCTTCCAATCATTCGGAATACCTCTAACTCCCGATTCGTCAGCCGGTCCATGGGGGATCGGCTGCTTCCGGCAGGACTGTCGGCCAGGTTGAAGAGGATCCGATCCTTGACCTTTTCGTTAAGATAGATCTTGCCTGAAAGTACCTGGCGGATGGCCGTGACCACCGACTCCATGGCCTCCTGTTTCATGATGTACCCCCGGGCACCGGCGTGAAGGGCCCGCTCGGCGTAGAGGAACTGGTCGTGCATGGAGAGGATCAGTACGGGAATCTTTTTGTTCCGGCGGTTCACCTCTTTGGTCAGGTCGATACCGTCGCTGTTCTCCAGGGTGATGTCGGCAATGATCAGGTCTGGATTCAGGCGTTCGATGGCTTTCCATGCATCGGAGACATTGGTGGCTTCGCCGCACACCGCCATGTCCGACTCCTGGTTGATCAGCTCACTCAGGCCCCATCGGAAAATGGGATGGTCCTCGACGATGAGTATCTTTTTCTTGTTGTCTGTCATGGGTCAACGGGCATGGATCATATTGGCACGAAAGCCCATGATGCGCAAGCCCATCCCATCGGTTTTCAGGTCGGCCGGAATACCTTTGCCGTTGTCGTGAATGCAGAGCGTTATGCGGTCTCCGTCAACGTCCTGGGTGATGGTGATGGCCGTGGCCTGTGCGTGGCGCACCGCATTGTGAACCGCCTCCTGAACGATATGGAACAGGTGGGTGGCCACCAGGTTGTCTCTGATGAGCACCGGCGCCTGGCAAAGGAACCGGCAGGCCACCCCGAATACCGATTCGGTATTGGCGGCCAGCTCCCGAAGTGACGACTCCAGACCGTGATCCACCAGGTAGACCGGGCACAATCCCCGCGCCAGCCGGCGGGTCTTGGTAATAGCGTCCTTGACCAGCCCGGTTACCTTTTCCGCAAGCTCCGCCTCTTCCGGCGCTTTTTCCGAAAGCTTGCGCACCAGCACCTTGCCCAGCCCCTCCACTCCGATGAGATGGGGGCAGAGGTCGTCGTGGAGATCCTGACCGATCTTCTGGCGTTCCCGGTCGCCGATGTCCATCACCTGCTTTTCCAGCCGCTTGAGGTCCGACACGTTCCGGTGAATGACCACGCTGCCCACCTGGTGCCCCTCAGGATTCCGATAGACGGCCCCTCGAATACTCACATCGATGATATGCCCGCTCCTGGTCAGCCGGCGGGTCTCCACGCTGGACAGGGGGTTTCCCGATGTAATGGTATTGAGCCCTTTCCGGGTCTCTTCCCAGTTCTCTTTGGGTACGAAATGGTCCAGCTTCCTGCCAATGCACTCCTCGGCAGTCCAGCCGTAAACATCGCTAAAGGCCGGGTTCAGATAGGTGACCTTCCCCTCCATATCGTAAACCACCATCGCGTCGGGCATGGCCTCGATCACCGACCGGTAGCGGTTCTCACTGAACCGCAGGGCCACTTCCACCTCCTTGCGCTCCTTGACCTCGGCCTCCAGGTTTCGGCTGTAATCCTCCAGCCGCGCCATGAACGAGTTGAAATACCCGGCCAGGCGCCCCACCTCATCCTCAGAGTGCCTGTCCATCCGCACCGACAGGTCTCCCTTGGCCCCCTGTTCCAGCCGCTTGACCAGTTCGGCCAGCGGATTGGTGATGGAGGCGCTGATCAGCGCGGTGATGGGCATCACCAGGAGGATGCAGCCCAGCACGGTGAAGATGATCACATTGCTCACCTTGTTCAGCGGGGCGTAGAACTCATCCAGGTAGCTGGAAGAGGCCACGATCCATTCGTATTCAGGAAGGTAGTTGAACAGCACCAGCATGTCGCGCATGCGGCTTTCCCCCGGGCTCTGCCATGGGTAGACGATTTTGCCGCTTTCCTCTTTTAGTATGGTTTCCAGCAGATGTCTGGGAAAGGCCTTTTCATCAATGACATTCACACCCTGCAGGCTGGGATGGATGATCACGTTTCCCTTTTTGTCGGTGACGAAAGCGTATCCACTTTCACTGAATTGATGTGACAGAAAGCTGTCCCGAAAATCGTCAATACTCACCAGGGCGCGGAACTCCTTGCGGTAGGAGGAGACGGCGATGATCCAGTCCCAGGGTTTGAAATAGGCCATGTACATAGCTTTGGGGCGGGCTTCGGCCTCACCGGGATTCTTCCAGTTGTATTCGATATACCCATGCCGCTTTTCCCGCATCTGCTGGACGAAGCCGTAGCGATTGATGTCCTGATCGATCCACTCAGCTTCCGGGTGAACCACCATCACGCCGCCGCTGGAGACACAGGCAATGTAGCCCGTGGTGCCGATGCGCTGGCTCAGCAAGAGGGATTCGGCCAGCCGTCTGGCCTGCACTTCGGTGAATTCACGCTTCTGATACAGGGAATAAAGGTGGGTCACCATCTCCAGGTTTTTTTCGGCTACGGCCCGCAGATGGTTTTTAATGGACACCGACACCGAGGTCCGGACCATGTTCAGCATGGCATCGGTGGAATTTTTCAGCTCGCTTTCGATGTTGGCCTCGATGGTATTTCTCACGATGGAGTAGATGACCATGGACCCCAGTGCGATGATCACGCAAAAGACGGTTAGGTAACTGAAGAGCAGTTTGTACCGGACGCGAAGGTTTTTGAAAAATCCGACAAGGCTCATGATTGATGCCTTTCATCGAAACCGGCAATCACCGGCGGTTGTTTACTGGCCGAAATAATGCATCCAGGGGACTTGAAACCCGCGGCTGACACGTTTTTGCAATTGGGCTACGGCGGACAGAGCGTCCTTTAACAGCAGGGTCTCGCTCTTGTCCAGGCCCTTGGGGTCCAGGCTGTTGTCCGGGGTCAGGCCCGAACGCGCCTGCTTCAGGTTTTCACGGATTCTGAACATCATGAGGGTCTCGAAGCCGGCCCGGTAGAAGGCGGCATCCTCGGCGCTCAAGGCTTGGCTGGCGGCCAGCTGCTCCAGTCGCTCCAGGGTGGACGGGGTGGTGATCCCCCCGCTGACGGCCAGCAGCCGCACGGCGTTGACCATGTGAACCAGGGCCGCCGTCTTCAGGTTGATCTTTCCTTTTCGGGGACCATTCTTTTCCGTTACGATATTTCCCAGCAAGCCGATGGGGGCGGTCAGCTTCTGGTCGTCCCGGGTGAGCATGTGGCCCGCGCTTATAGAATCGGAAAAGGCCCCGATGATCTCGGCCCACAGGGCGTCGGCCAGGCTGGTGTTGCCCCAGACGGACCGGTAGTCCAGCAGGATGGTCAGGGTCCGGATATCTTCGGGTTCAACGGAGGTCATCCAGTGGCTTACCCCCTGGCGCCACCCGGAAATGGACCGGCACCATTTGGGGTTGGTGGCCATCACCCCGCCGGGGCACCGCTCGAACCCGCAGCGAACAAGCCCGTCAACAACAAGCACCGCCAACTGTTGAAAATATTGGAAGGCAGCATCCGCATCGGTATCTTCAGGGTCCGCATAGATGATGGCGTTGTCCTGATCGGTCCGCAGGGTCTGTTCGTAGCGGGCGGCACTGCCCATATTGATCCAACTATAGTCCACCGGCGGCGGCCCCCATCCATCCTGTTTCATCTTCGCTTCGCTCAGTTCGATCACTTTGCGGGTAATCCGATTGTTGAGCCGGGACATGATTTCCATGGTCTCTTTCACCCCGGCCCGCTCGGCCACCAGGGCATCCAGCACCCGATCGATGCCAACGCTCAGAGTGGCCAATCCATCGAGGCTGTTCTGGTCGGCGATATCGTGGATCAGCATCAGGCTGTCCGCCGACTGGTCCCGTACCAGGTCGGAAAAGGCCACCACCCCCACCGGCAGATCCCGCTCCATCACCACCAGCTGCCGAGTCCGGTTTCGGATCATGGCGGCCAGCGCTTCACCCAGGTATGCCTCCGGTGCGATGGCAAACAGTCGCGGGTCCATGAGACGGCCCGCCGTGCAGCGGTCCACCGGGCAGGTCTGTTCGGCCACCAGTCCGCTCACCAGATGGCGCTCGGTAAGAACGCCCCGGAACCGGCCGGCGGTATCCACTATCACCAGGCACCCCACCTGCCGTTTCATCATCTTCCGGGCTGCATCGGCAACCGGATTGCCCTCCTGGCAGGTCAACACCGGGGTGGACATGACCTGGCTCACCTGCTTTCGAAACAGCATGGCGGTACTGCTCTGTGGAATGGCGCAGGACCGATCAGCAATGTTGCGCTCGTAGAGCAGCCGCATCCGCTCGGCCAGCAGGGTGTTGAAGAATCCGGAAAATTCCGGATGGCTGTAGATCAACGATTCAAGGTCTTTTCGATAGAGGCAGAGGCAGGTCAGTTCCCCTTTGGCCCGTGCCGATCCCGGGTATCGCTGGCCGGAGAGCACCACGGTCTCGCCGAAAAAATCATAGGCCCGGCGAAGCCCCACGACGGTTTCCACGCGGCAGTCGTCTTCCACGAGGATCTCCACCAGCCCATTGGCGATGATGAACAGGCAATCGCAACTGGGGTCGCCCTGGCGAAAGAGATACGCCCCTTTATTGAAGGCGTTGACGGTTATTTCTCGACAAAGGGGCGAAAGGACCTCCCGGTCCAGCAGGGCAAAGGGATCGGTTCGTCCAAGCACCTGGAGCAGGTCATCGGTTTTCATCATATGTCCTTTTTTTAAAGCACCACCCGGCAGCGGCCAGTGCCCGCAACAAGTATCAGGAGAAATGCAAGCTTCAAGTCATAGTACATCCTTGTCTTAAATATCAACTGGCATTGAATAGAAACCCAAAATAGGCGCATTCGGACTTTTGTATTTTATCAGGCACCACTCCTGCTGCCCTCTGTAAAAGACTCAAATGCGGTTATCCTGAGCAGAAACCCGTGTAAAACGATCCGGGTTATGCTAAATAGTGTCCGTCCAGAAACGAGGATTTTTGTTCAAGATCAAGGCCGGCGAAAAAGTTTACCGCAGGCATATAGTTGATATTCCGAGGATAAAATTTTGAGCATAACGCAGAGATTGGGCGAAAAGACCGTTTATAGATGGGCACTAAATAAGGCCTCTCAATCGACTCGCTATATGATTCGGCCACCAGATGGTGGCATACCTTGGTCCTGACGCCAGCACCCACGATCACTGACCGGTGTTCTGTTTTTTGGCGCTAACAGGAGAAACCGATGAAACGAACCTTTCAATGCGCGGTTGTGCTGCTGACGATGCTGATGAGCACCATCGCCGGGGCTGCCGACGTGGATATGGTGCTGGCGCCGCCCCAGGATCCGGTTCAGGGGGGAACCCCAATCATTCTGGACCTTTACCTGAACAACAACACGGATACCACCATCGTCCTGGAACTACCGCAGACCTTGCCCTGCCGAATTGACACCGGTCAGACAACGGTCACCATCGACGCCGTTTTTAATGATCCACAAGCGGAAACCCGTTTGGAGATCCCTGGCCGGGGCTTTGTTAAGCGGCAATACACCGTCACCCTTCCTGTTTACGCCACGGGGTCGGTCCAGATAATACTGGAGACGCTTGACACGAATCCGCTTACCTTCACTGTAGAAAGAGCGCCGCCGGAAGCGTGGGCGAGCCAGCAGGTGCCCCTGGATGAAGGGCCGACGATGATCCAGTCCTTTCTGGGCAACCTGTCCGTTCATGACCCCATGTACTTTCTCCTGGGTGTAGACCCAGGGCTGGATCAGAGCAAATACCAATTCAGCTTCAAATATCGCCTGTTCAACCCCGAAGGATATCTCGCGGAAAAGGCCCCCTGGATATCGGGTTTTCACCTGGCCTATACACAGCGGGCCATTTGGGACCTTAAAAACGACTCCAAGCCCTTTGACGACACCAGCTACATGCCGGAGCTGTTCTACCTGCTGCCTAAAATCGACCTGCACATCGACCGCATCTCCGCATTCGGCATTCAAGGGGGCTTTCAGCACCAATCCAACGGCAAAGGCGGCGACGAATCCCGCAGCACTAACTATCTCTACGTCAAGCCTGTCATGGGGGTCTACCTCACCGGCCCATACCATCTCAAGATCGCACCGAAATTTTTCACTTATGTGGGCAACGATGATGAAACCAACGAAGACCTGGCAGATTATTTGGGGTATTTCGACTTGGAGGTCGGCCTGTTAGACCCAGATGGCATCGCCTTGACGTCACACCTGTGGTGGGCCAAAAAAGGGGCATCGGTGCAGCTGGACCTGACCTATCCCATGACCCGCATGCTGGGTAAAAGCCTGAACTTCTACCTGCAGGCCCAATACTTCAGCGGATACGGAGAGACCCTGATCCATTACAACGAACGCCATGATGCCTTCCGGCTGGGATTTTCCATTGTTCGATGAGCGATGATTTGATCGTTTCCATTAAAATTTTGGCGCCTGATGCGATATGCATTGCCTGATCAATTACATAATTGGATTGGCTATATGAAAATCACCTGCCCAACGTGCCGAATGGCTTATGATTTCAGCCCTGACCAGACCGAAGGCGAAACCATTGATGTCCGGTGCCCCGGTTGCGGCCACACTTATCAGCTGGCATTGATGGATCTTGATGAAGCACTGCCGACGGGCTGGGATATGTGGAAAGGCGAGCATGACGTACCCATCGATTGTCGCGGGGACTCGACATCGAGCCATTCGTTGGGGGAAGGGAAAACAGACCCGGAATCGGTTCTTCGTACGATATTCGGATACAAGACCTTTCGGGCCAACCAGAGGGAAATCATCGACACGCTGCTTGGTGGCCGTGATGCCTTTGCACTGATGCCCACCGGCAGCGGCAAGTCCCTGTGCTTTCAGATTCCCGCCATCATTCGCACCGGTGTCGGAGTGGTGATCTCTCCCCTGATCGCCCTGATGCAGGATCAGGTGGCCGATCTGCGCCAGTTTGGCGTTCAGGCGCATTTTCTAAACTCCAGCCTCACGCCGGAGGCGGCCGCCCGGGTGGAGGCAATTGCCGCTGGCAGCAAATGCGATCTGCTCTATGTAGCCCCGGAACGTCTGCTCACCGAGCGCTTCCAGCACCTGCTGGCGAGGATGAAACTGGCCCTGTTTGCCATCGACGAAGCCCACTGCGTTTCCCAGTGGGGACATGATTTCAGGCCCGAATACCTGAAGATCGCCGGTGTTACCCAACGTTTTCCAGAGGTGCCGCGAATTGCGATGACCGCCACTGCCGATCCGGTCACCCGCCGGGAGATCGCGGACAAACTCCAGCTGACCGATGCCGCCCGGTTTGTTGCCAGCTTCGACCGCCCCAACATTTTCTACCGTGTCCAGATCAAGCAGAACGACAAACAGCAACTGCTCACCGTTCTGCGGGAGCGGCATGACGGGCACGCGGGCATCGTATATGTACGTACACGCAAGCGGGTCGATGCCACGGCCCATTGGCTTCAGGAAAGAGGGATCCGTGCGCTGCCCTACCACGCCGGTCTGGATGCCGATACCCGAAGTCGGCACCAGCAGCGCTTTATAATGGAAGACAGACTGGTGATGGTGGCCACCATCGCCTTTGGCATGGGCATCGACAAACCGGATGTGCGATTCGTGGTTCACCTGGACCTGCCGTCGAGCATGGAAGCTTACTACCAGGAAACGGGCCGGGCCGGCCGGGACGGTCAGCCGGCCGAGGCGTGGCTTTTTTACTCCCTGGCCGATGTGGTGGCCATGCGCATCCTGCTCAACCGCTCGGAAGGCAGTGATGATTACAAATCGGTTCAGCAGCGCCGCCTTGGCGCTTTTCTCGGGTTTTGCGAAAACCCCGAGTGCCGTCGCCAGTCGCTGCTGCGCTACTTTGGCGAGACCTACAACGGCCCCTGCAACACCTGTGACAACTGTGCGGAACCGGTGGAGAGCTGGGACGGCACCATTGCGGCCCAGAAGGCCCTGTCCTGCGTGTACCGAACCGGCCAGCGCTTCGGAGCGGTCTACCTTACCGATGTTCTGACCGGCAATCAAAGTGAACGCATGGAGCGGTTTGGCCACCACCGCATCAAAACCTTCGGTGCGGGCCGAGAGCTTGAACCAAAGCAATGGCATTCGGTATTCCGCCAGCTGCTGGCCGCCGGCTGTCTGGCCGCCGATCTGTCCACCCGGACCGGGTTTCGCCTCAACGACCGGAGCTGGAAGATTCTTAAAAATGAAGAATCGATCTTTTTCCGAAAAGATCCGGAACCCGTTAAAGCAGCGGCAAAGAAAAAATCCACGGCAACAGCAGCTATCGCATTTTCCGATCCGGCGTCACTGGCCTTGTGGGAAAAACTAAGGCAGCTGCGCCTGGATCTTTCCAAAGCGTTGAACGTTCCACCCTACGTGATCTTTCACGACAAGACACTGAAGGAGATGGTGGGTCACAGGCCAACCACCCGGAACGAGATGCTGGAAATCTCCGGAATCGGCCAGAGCAAGTTGGAACGGTTCGGCGATCAGTTTCTCGAAATTATTAACAAACGATAAATAAAAAATGCCGGGCCGGTGAGATCCAAGTGGTCCCACCGGCCCGGCATTTTAAAGCATTCTGTTCGCTGGAACAACCGACCCGTTACGCTTGTTTATCCTTTTCTTCCAACTTATCCGGTTTGTCAGATTCCGCCTCATTGGAAGCGTTTTTGAAATTACGGATGGCTTTTCCCATGCCGCCACCGATTTCCGGCAGCTTACCGACACCGAAAATGATGAGAATGATAACCAGGATGATAATCAATTCCGGCATTCCGATTCCAAACATGTGTTCCTCCTGTGATACGCCGCATTCAAGCGTATGGTTCCGGCCCGGCCTAGCGCCACCCCGGTGACTGGTTGCAATCAGGTCTGGTTCGGTTTCAATTCGTCGAGCAGCCGCTCAAACTCTTTTGACTTCAAATAGCTGTCAACGGCGCCCTGGTGCTCGATCCAGGTGGACCAGACCTTCATCCAGGCGTCGTTGTGCCAGTAAAGGGCCTCGTTTTCCCTTCCCTTGAGCGTATCGATGTATTCGACGTATTCTTCTGTACAGCTGTCACAAAAATTATAGGGAATCCTGAATTCCGGCGCCTCCGCCCTGTTTTCCGCCGTAATCTGTACACCGCACTTTTCACATTTGGAGACGCAGTGCGTACACCGGAAAATTTTCCTGACGGCCAAAAGCTTTGTTTTTCGAACGATGGCGTCTTGTTTTTCCCGGGTGTATTTAAGCTTTTCGTCAAGGGAGATGATGTTTCCCATGGCCTGCCCACCGTGACCGCATGAAGTGTCCAATGTGAAGTCATACAATATCATTGTGTCCAATGGGTGTCAATCCGAGCCTTTGAAAAGGTACAGCAAATAATTGAGCCGCACCAGGGGCCACCATTGACGATCCATGGCTCCTGCATTTTGCAATTCGCTCACAACCGCCCGGATGCGCAGGACTGTGGAAAATTCCAAATGCGGCTACCCGGCGAGACATTGCACCCCATCCTTGTTAAACCGCCGCCACCATGGTAAAAAGCAACGCATCCCAAAGCCAGTGAAAGGAATTACCGATGCTTCAGACGTTGAAACCCGACTGCCTGCCCCTGCTCATCGGCAGTCTTCCCATGAATGATCACCCGGCGGCATCCCGCCTGATTATGGACTATACGCCAACCATTCCGCTGTGGGTACAGCTGCCGGTTTTTCCGGAAGAGGGCATGGTGCCCCAATTTCTGCCGGGAATGCCGGCCGTGGTCAAGCAGGGCGGAAAAACATTTATCGATGCAGCCGGCGAATCCTTCGACGACGACCTGCTATCTTTTTTCGAGGACTACATGGTAATCAGTGAGGACCCGGTCCGGTTGCCCGGTTCCCGTTTTGCACTGACCGAGGCCACCGGCAAGGGTGTCGCAGCCCTGCTGGACACATTGGGCCGTTTGGAGACCCCGCCCGTGGCGGTCAAAGGGCAGGTCACCGGCCCCGTTACCTTCTGCACCGGCGTCAAGGATCAGGACGGTCGGGCGATTTTCTACAACGAGACCCTGCGCGATGCGGCGGTCAAGCATTTGGCCCTCAACGCCCGCTGGCAGATCCGCGCCCTGTCCGGACCGGGATGTCCGGTAATCATTTTTATCGACGAGCCGGCCCTGGCCGGATTCGGGTCATCGGAATTGATCAGTATTTCAAGAGAAGAGATCCTCGTCTGCCTCCAGGAGGTGGTGGACGCCATCCACGCCGATGGCGGACTGGCCGGCATCCACGTGTGCGCAAATACGGATTGGTCCCTGGTGCTGGAATCCGGAGCGGATATCGTCAATTTCGACGCCTACGCCTATTTCGACCGATTCATCCTCTACGGACCCCAGATCAGGGATTTTCTGACCGCCGGCCGGTTTCTCGCCTGGGGCATCGTTCCCACATTGAAACCCGAAGAGATCGAACGGGAGACCGTCGACACCCTGTATGCCGGCTGGCAGGGGCAAGTCCGCCAGGTTGAAGCCCTTGGCATTGCCCCGGCGACCATCCGCGCCCAGTCCTTCATAACCCCCAGTTGCGGTGTCGGATCCTTGAGCCTGGACCTGGCCAAACGGGTGCTGGCGTTGACCCGGGATTTGTCGGCAAAAATTCGCGAACCGTTCTATAGGCTTTAAGATAAAGTTTTTGGGTGCGTTATCGGTCGTCGGCGTATAACGATACAGCCTTCTCCCTCTGGCCTTCCCAAAAGCATTATCTTGAAGCCTATAATTCCGATTACCAATTATTCTTGAGAGAGGTATTCATGACCGCGCAACCTTCAGATGCGTCCTTCACCGGGGCCACCCGGTATGTGCTGGACGAAGAACTGGCCCAGATCGTCAACATCTCCATGGCCCTGGAAATGCCCCTGCTGCTAAAGGGCGAGCCCGGTACGGGAAAAACCATGTTGGCCCACGCCATTGCCGAGAACCTCAACATGCCGCTCATCGTGCTCAACGTCAAATCCAGTATGAAGCTGGTGGAGGCGTTGTACCAGTACGACACCCTGACGCGGCTCAACGACAGCCGCTTCGGCGACAGCCGACGGGATGTGAGCAACATCGAAGCGTATATCAAGATGGGTAAAATCGGTCAGGCATTCGTGGCCGACAAGCGGACGGTGCTGCTCATCGACGAAATCGACAAGGCGGACACCGATTTTCAGGACGACATGCTGGATGTGCTGGACCAGATGGAGTTCGATATCATCGAGATCGATAAGACCGTATCGGCCCGGCACCGGCCGATGATCATCATCACTTCAAATGCCAAGAAAGATCTCTCCGACCCCTTTTTGGGCCGCTGTAACTTCCACCATATCGCCTTCCCGGACCCCAAGATGATGCGCAAGATCATCGGCGTGCATTTTCCCGACATCCACGACGATCTGGTGGAAAACGCCATCGCCGCCTTTTACCACATGCGGGAGCCGGAAGCCGTGGAAAAACGGCCGGCCACCCGGGAGCTGATCAACTGGATCCGCGCCCTGAATGCCGATCCGGACTTCAAGCCCAAACGGCTGGCCAAGGGCGATGTGCCCTTTTTAGGCGTGCTGTTCAAAAAGAGCGGTGATTACGAGCGGGCCAGTGCTTTTGTCAACCGCCGGAAGATGTTCTGATTATGTTCCTGGCCTTTTTCTACAAGCTGAAAGAGATGGGGGTACCGGTCAGCCCCACGGCCTTTTTGACCCTTCACCGGGCTTTGTCCAACCGCCTCATCTCCAGCCTGGACGAGTTCTATACGGCCTCGCGGGCCATCCTTGTGAAAAGCGAACGTTACTTCGACCTTTTCGATCAGGTGTTTGCCCACCATTTTCAAGGTGCCGAACTTCCCGACGTGGAGGGGCTGGAAGTCGACGAAATGGCCCGGGCTATGCTGGAGCAGTGGCTCAAGGACCCCAAGGCCATGGCCGATGCCTTGGGCATGGATGAAGAGCAGCTGAACCGGATGACGCCGGAGGAGCTCCTTGAGTACTTCAGGGAGCGCTTAAAGGACCAGGACGGGCGCCACGACGGGGGCAGCAAGTGGATCGGCACTGGCGGCACCTCGCCGGTGGGACACTCCGGCTACCACCCCGGGGGCATGCGAGTGGGGGGCGTGTCGCGCAACAAGTCCGCCG
This sequence comes from Desulfosarcina sp., assembly GCA_014237405.1. Taxonomy (GTDB): domain Bacteria; phylum Desulfobacterota; class Desulfobacteria; order Desulfobacterales; family Desulfosarcinaceae; genus Desulfosarcina. The sequence continues at coordinate 16,602 of JABZFO010000151.1, forward strand.
TCAAGGTGGCCATGGAGCGGCGCTACAAGGACTATTCTCTTTCCGGCCCCCTCACCCAGGCCATGGTGGGCGAAGCGCTCAAGCGACTGCGAAACATGGTGCCCGCCGGCCCCCGGGACCAGGTGAACATCGACGAGAGCATCTACCGCACCATGAAAAACGGCGGGGAGATCGAGATCGCCTTCGACCGCCGCATAAAGGACCGGCTCAAGGTAATCCTGGCCATCGACAACGGCGGGTGGTCCATGGACCCCTACGTGTCGGTGGTCCAGACCCTCTTCGACTATGCCCGGGCTCAGTTCAAGGAGGTCAAGACCTTCTTCTTCCACAACACCATCTACGATAGCATCTGGCAGGATGCCACCCGCTACCGCCAACCGATACGCATGGCCGAACTGGCCCGCATGGATCCGGAAACCCGGCTCATCGTGGTGGGGGATGCCAGCATGGCGCCCTACGAGCTGATGTCCCAGGACGGCTCCATTTACGTCCAGAACCGCAGCGGCCGGCCCAGCATCGAATGCCTGCGCATGCTCGTGCACACCTTTCCCCACAGTGTCTGGCTCAACCCGGTATCTGCCGCCATGTGGAACTACACCCGTACCATTATCATGATCCACCAGATCTTCCCCATGTTCGAGCTGTCCATCGACGGTCTGGAAAAGGCGGTGCAACACCTCATGGCCGCATATGCGGTTTCAAAAACGTTGCGGCCTTGATCTGAACCGCAACCTACCATTTCTGAATGGGCACTTGTAAGGGCGCGGGTAAAACTTCAGCTTGTTGACGGATCGATGCGAAACAGTCGGCAGGTGTTCGCCCACACAATTTCCGCCAGCGCTTCCGGATCCTCACCTCGAACCTCGGCCACTTTCATCAACACCTGCCGAACGAAGGCCGGTTCGTTGCGCCGGTGCTTGTTGCGTTGGGGGGTGGGCGTGAGGTAGGGCGCATCGGTTTCGATCAAGAGCCGATCCACCGGAATGGACGGAATCATTTGCCGCAGAGGTCCCCCCCGTTTGCTGACAGTAACGATTCCCGTGATACCGATATAAAACCCCATTTCCAGATACTGGGTCAGCTCCGCCTCCGTTCCGCTGAAACAATGGACCACGGCGGTACGACGGGTGCTGGAGGTGGCCTTAAGAATTTCCAGCAGGCGTCCCTGGCTGTCCCGTTCGTGGAAAATCAGTGGCAGGTCCAGTGCCTCGGCGATCTCCAACTGACGGATGAACCACCCCTCCTGGTCCTTTTTGGGGGAGAACATGCGGTTGAAATCCAGACCGATCTCCCCCCAGGCCACCACCTTCGGGTCGGAAGCCAGGAATGTGAGATGATCCAGCGTCTCCTGTGTGCAGGACCGGGCATCATGGGGGTGCACCCCCACCGATGCAAAAAGGCCCGAATACGTATTGGCAAGCGCCACCACCCGGTCCGAAGTGCTCCGGTTGATGCCGACAACCAGCATCCGATAGACCTCTGCTGCTGCGGCACGATGCAGCACATCCAGAAAATCCGGTTCAAATGATCGATCGTCCAAGTGGCAGTGACTGTCAAAAATTCTCATTTATTTTTGCTGTTTTTTCAATAATTAAAATAAATGTTGATGATCAATCAATCTCAAGTTTTGAGCTTGATTTCAAAACTCGAGCGTGTATATTAGCCAGATTCATTCCATAAATAAAGGATATGTTTTGCGGCAGGATAGCCGCAACGAAAACAATAGACTTGGAGGACGCACATGTTCAAGATCGTAAAACGGGAGGAGATGGCCGAAGGGACCGTGATTTTAAATGAGATCGAGGCGCCGCTGATTGCAAAGAAAGCAAAGCCCGGACAGTTCGTGATCCTGAAAGCCAACGAAGACGGGGAGCGGATTCCGTTGACCATGGCCGACACGGATCCGGACAAAGGAACCATTACCATCATCTATATGGTCGTGGGAAAATCGACAGCCCTGTTCAAGACCCTGAAGGTGGGAGAAGTTTTTCAGGACGTCATCGGCCCGCTGGGCAAACCCACTCATCTGGAAAAAGTGGGAAAGGTGGTGTGCGTGGGCGGCGGCACCGGTGTGGCGGTACTACACCCCATCACCCGCGCTCTGAAGCAGGTCGGCAACGATGTTACCTGCATCATTGGCGCACGAACCAAGGATCTGCTCATTTTAGAAGAGGAGATGAAGGCGGCATCCCACGACCTGCGGGTTTGTACTGATGACGGCACCTACGGCCACCATGGCTTTGTCACCGATGTCCTCAAGGAAGCGATGGAAGACGGAGACGTCAATCTGGTGGTGGGCATCGGACCGGTTCCCATGATGCGGGCCGTGGCCAACCTCACCCGGCCCTTCGAGGTCAAAACCCTGGTGAGCCTGAATCCCATCATGATCGACGGCACCGGCATGTGCGGGGGATGTCGTGTGACTGTCGGCGGTGAAACAAAATTCGCCTGCGTGGACGGCCCTGAATTTGACGGCCACCTGGTCAATTTCGATGAGTTGATGCTGCGCCTTCAGGCCTATTGTGAGGAAGAAAAAGCCTGTTATGAGGATTTCTGCACCCTCCAGGCGGCCACCTGACAAGCCGGCAACAACGAAATAGGTTCATGAATACCACCAATCCGCGGCGAGCGACCGGCAGGCCGACCAGCGCGTGAGAATTGTTGAGATGGAGGGATCAAGATGACGGAGAAAGCGAAGAAAAAGGTAAAGGCACCCCGCGTAGGGATGCCCGAACAAAAACCAGAGATCAGAAAACGAAATTTTGAGGAAGTACCCACCGGCTACACGGTCGCCATGGCCCAGGAAGAGGCGGCCCGATGCCTCCAGTGCAAAAAGCCCGGATGTGTGGCGGGCTGCCCGGTGAGCGTGGACATCCCCGGATTTATCAACCTGGTCAGCCAGGGTGACTTCACCGGGGCCATCCGGCACGTCTGGACGAAAAACGCGCTTCCCGCCGTCTGCGGTCGGGTGTGCCCTCAGGAGATCCAGTGTGAGGGCCTGTGCATCGTGGGCAAACGGGGAGAGCCGGTGGCCATCGGCAACCTGGAGCGATTCGTGGCCGACTGGGAGCGGGAAAACGGCACCGGTGAGCTGCCCCCCACCGCGCCTCCCACCGGGAAAAAAGTGGCGGTGGTGGGTTCCGGTCCCTCGGGGCTTACCGTGGCCGGCGACCTGATTCAAAAAGGGTACGACGTCACCGTCCTGGAAGCATTCCACAAACCCGGCGGCGTGTTGGTTTATGGCATTCCCGAATTCCGGCTGCCCAAGGCCATCGTGGCCCAAGAGGTTAATTTCCTGGAACGCCTTGGCGCCAAAGTTGAGGTGAATGCCGTAGTGGGTCGCACCGTCAGCCTGGACGAACTGTTCGAAGAGGGATATGAGGCCATCTACTTGGGCGTGGGTGCGGGCCTGCCCCGGTTCATGAATCTGCCCGGCGAGAATCTCATCGGCATCCTCTCCGCCAACGAATACCTCACCCGGGCCAACCTCATGAAAGCCTATCTTTTTCCGGATGTGGACACCCCGATTCCAAAGGGTAAGAATGTGGTGGTCCTGGGCGCCGGCAACGTGGCCATGGACTCGGCCCGAACCGCCATGCGCCTGGGGGCGGATAACGTCAAAATCGTCTATCGCCGATCCCGTGACGAAATGCCGGCCAGGGCGGCGGAGATTCACCATGCCGAAGAGGAGGGAATCGAGTTTTTCCTGCTCACCACCCCCACCCTGTTTAAAGGCGACGATAAGGGTCGGCTCACCGGTATGGAGTGCCTCAAAATGGAGCTTGGCGAACCGGACGATTCCGGCCGTCGTCGTCCCATTGCCCTCGAGGGAACTGAATTTCACATGGACACAGATCTGGTCATCGTCGCGGTGGGCTCAGGGGCCAACCCCCTGCTGACCCAGTCCACACAGGACATGGAATTGAACCAATGGGGCTATATCGTGGCGGATGAAGAGACGGGAAAAACCACGAAAAAAGGCGTGTGGGCCGGCGGCGATATCGTCACTGGTGCGGCCACGGTCATCCTGGCCATGGGTGCCGGGCGAAAGGCGTCCGACTCCATACACCAGTACCTGACCTGGGGATGGTAAACCGCTGGTATGGGTTCATCTTGAAAGCCGGCCGGGAATTTGGTTCACGGCCGGCTTTCTTTTATCGGGTCGTTAAATGACAAAAGCCGATCCAATGAAGCGAACCGGTTTTTGTCAGCGTATGCGTTTGCTGGGCATGCCCTTAAAACGGTGCAGCAGATGCCCATTTACCGCAGTTGACAATATTCAACCACGCCTTAATTTACCCCCTGATGTTTGATCGTCAGGCGCTTGATGAATCCCCTTATCCGTTCGTTCGGTAACCATCACGGAGGCCCGTAAATGTCTTTTGAAACCAAGGAAGAAGTGCTTGAAAAAATTCTGGAGATGGAAAAACCCGCCTGCCCCCACTGCAACGTACAAATGAGTATTTGGGAGGTGCCAATCATCAACGTGGGCGACGGTCTAGGCTGGGGAACGCCCTACCTGTTCATATGCTTCAATGACGACTGCCCCCTCTACAAAAAGGGGTGGGACAACATAATGGAAAACTATGCCCATCACGCCTCTTACCGGTGCATGAACTATCCCGGCACCGACCAGTTTGAGCTCATCCCCGTGTTCAGCCCTGTTGGGGCAACCGGACAGGTGATCGATGATAAGGTGGTTGCCGAAGAGGAGGCGTTGAAACAGAACATCAAAAAAGGCTTCTCGATTCTTGCGGACTGTTACGTGAACAAGGACGGTGTCACGATCTTGAGGCTGCTCATGGATTCGGCTGAACCGGTGCGGGTCCGTCTGAAGGCAGCGGAAATGATCGGCGATATCGGAGAATTAGAGGCTATCGAACCTATCCGCAATCTCAAATTCGGCAACCAGCGCCTGCAGGAACAGGTGGATACTGCCGTGAAAAAAATCCACAAACGGTTCTACACCCGCGAATGCCCTTTTTGCGCGGAAATCATCAAAAAGCGGGCCAATGTCTGCAAACACTGCGGTAAAGAAGTGGCCGGCCTGTAGAACCCAACCTTGATGAACGCAACCCTACGCGCCGTTTCCAATGCCTTTCAGGGAAGCGGCGCGGTCTTGCCTTTCCTCGACGCCCCCGCTACAATTACCCATTCAGCCATTTACCGCCTGAAACGATTATCCGGGAAAGATACCAATGGGGGATAACGCACATCATCTGGCACCAATGCTGTCTGCCATCGATCGGATCAAAACGGATCTGATGGACTACCATCCTAAGGCCCTGCTGCTGTTCGGCTCCCTTGCACGTTACCTGGCCGACGATTCGGTCGACCATATTCCCAACGATGTGGATCTTCTGGTGATAACCAATAACACCCCTTTCGTGGTGATGAACAGCGATTACGGGTGTGCAATAGAGTTTCACCGCTTCACGATAGACCGGACCGTGGGAATCGCTAAAAGCCTTCGCTATGACAGCCGCCCGGTTGCCCTTTCCAAGCTTTACAGCCGGGTGTTGGCCAAACAGCATGCCATCGACGTGATCGCCGCCGCCATGATGCTGGGTTCCGCTTACGGGGATTTCGGCATCGAACAGATTGAGATCAGCGGCATCACCGATACCCGGGACTATTCGATTCATCGTGTGCTGATGGGCGGCGGGTGGTGGGGGCGTCTGTGCCGCTATGCGGCGGAACGACGCGGCCCGTTGATGCGGTTTACCGATAAAATGGTGCGCAATTATGATTTTGAGGGATGAGACGGGACATGCATTTCAGCTGTCCCGGCCGCGCACATTGACGTTCATGGAATCATAAGACCGAAATACCAGCTTCTCCCTGGCCAGCCGGTCGGGTGCCACCGAGGGCGGTGGCTTCGCTTGCGCCAGGTTGACGGCCTCGCTTCTGGTGGGAATGGCCGCAAGTCCGTCCCCTGTTTTCTTTCCGGTTGCCGCATCCAGGACCGTCGCGCTGGATCCGTCGGACACCACCGCCAGCGGCATCGGAGACGTGCCATAAAGACGCGCCGCCGAAACGATTTCCCGCTCCCTTGACCCCAGTGAACCGGCGGCGCATTTGACAGCCATTAAAGGCCTGCTCTCGACTTGTACAACCAGGTCCACCGTCGATCGATAAACGTTACCATCGATCTCCACATCAATCGGGGCATCTACTATCACATCTTCACGCCGGTAGCCCTTTTCTTCAACCAGGTATCGTTCCACCTGCTGACGGTTGGCCTCGGCCCCCACATTGGACACCGGCTGACCGGTAATGAAATCGACGATGACGTCCGGATTGGTTTCTTCTTGCATGAGCCACTCCAAAAGAAATGGAATCGTTGAATTTGTTGGTAAATTTCACAATCCTTTACGGTTGTCAAACCGATGCCCGCCGAATCATTGCCACCAGTGTGGTCATCAGGATGACAATACCCCCGGCAAGGGTATGAGCCGACGGTGTTTCATTCAACAGGAAATAGGCGAAAACGATCCCGTACACCGGCTCGAGACAGGCAATGACGGCGGCCAACTGGGTACGAACAAAAGTCAACCCCCGTATAAACAGAGCATGGGACAAGGCGGTACAGATGACGCCCAGAAGGACCAGCAGCCCCATTTGACCGGCGCCAATACGAACATCCACGGCGATCATCACCGGCACAAGGATCAGCGCGGCGAAGGCGTTCTGATAGAATGCGATGACGACCGGTGGAAAGTCTTGAACCCATTTCCGGTTCAACAGTGACAGGATGGCAAATGTGAAACCGGAAACGGTACCCCACAGAGCACCTGAAAGGACACGCCCGCCGAATGGCGCCGGGTATACCATGATGCACAGCCCCAAAACGACCATCAGGGCGGTAACCATGTCGATTGCCCGTATGGTTTCATTAAACCACCAGGGTTCAAGAAATGTGATAAATACAGGAAATGTGGAGAAGGCAAGGAGGCCCACAGCCACGGTGGATATCTGGATGGCGTGGAAAAAGGTAATCCAGTGAACGGCCAGCACCAGCCCCAAAAGGCCAAAGAGCGAGATGGTTTTGATCCCCCGGGGCAGGCTTAGGGGCTTGACGACAATCAGTACCACCCCCAGGGCCGCTGTGGCGAAACCGGTGCGGCCCAGAACGATGGTCCAAGCGGGCAGGTCAAGGAATTTGCCGAACAGCCCGGCAAGACCGAAAAGCAGCACGGCCGCATGGGTTTCGAGCAGTCCGGAGGTTTCAATCTTTTTCAATTTCAGCCCATTTGCAAAGGATGTAAACCCCAAACTTGTACACTGATCCACCGGCGTTGATCAATGATATATTGGGGTTCTTGAATTGTGGCCGCCATCGTGGCATCATAGTGTCGGCAAACATGCACAGCCGCATCGTTTATGGAGAACAAATGACACGCAGCATCAAATCGACAGTTGCTTATTGCCTGGCTGCGGCCATATTTTTACTGATGACCGGATCGGCTTTCGGCGCCATATACAAATACAGAAAAAACGGCGTGTGGCATTTTACGGACAATCCCACTGATGTCCCTGCAGCCCAAATGGCCGAAGTCACCGAAAATACGGAAAAGCCGGCTTCAGGAACCACAAATCTGGAACAGCAGCTGACGAACAGACTCAAACCGATGAATGAGATCGAGGCGGCCACCCTTGCAACCGTGGTCATTGAGACCACGTTCGGATACGGCACCGGCTTTTTTGTGACTGCCGATGGCTACATCATCACAAACAGGCACGTCATCCGTCAAATGAAAGACCCCAAAGCAGTAGATGACCCGGCGGCGACAGCCAAATCGGAGTCTATGCAGCGATTCGAAGCACAAATCGAGAACGAAGAGGGCCGGCTGGCCGAAGCGATGGCCGATCTTGCCCAGTTCCGGCGCACCATCGACGGCCAGCGGGAATCACCCACCCGGAAGTACAATGAAAAGCGCTACCAGGAAGGGCTGCAGCGGTATCGGAAATGGGAAGCGTCCCTTGCCGAACACCGGCGGAAACTGGAATCAGAAAGATCCGCACTACAGGAAACGTGGCTTCAGCAGAAGGTCAACGCCACCCTGGCCGAATTGAACCGTACTTTTACCGTTTACCTGGCAGACAACACGCCCCTTTACGCCTACCTTGTGGAAATCAGCGATTCCCATGACCTGGCCCTGTTGAAGGTGGACGGTTACACTACCCCTTTTTTAATCCCAGAGAACCCTTATTCGGCAGCCCAGGGAGATCCGGTTTACGCCATCGGCAACCCGGTAAAACTGCGAAATTCGGTGGCCTCGGGAGTGGTATCAGGATTCGAGGGAATCTTTGTAAAAACCAATGCGCAGATCTACCCGGGAAACAGCGGTGGTCCCCTGGTGACCGGACACGGGCGAGTTATCGGCGTAAATACCTTCAAAAAGTTGACCCACAAATTCGAAGGACTGGGATTTGCCATATCCATCACGGTGGCATTCGATACTTTCGATGCCATTTAACCGACACTACCTTGTTTTCATCGACCGCGACGGCCCGGGCCAACCCTTTTTCCCATGCCCGAACCACCTGCCAAACCAGTTGACAACAAAAGGAAAAACGTAGTATGCAAGACCTGCATTTCATTTCATATCTAATGGTTAGACGTTATCTGGAACAGGTGTCTGACCGGGTGCTTCGGCGACTTGGAAAGCGGTGACCGGGACGAAGCGGATGTGAAAAAGACCACGGGACAGACGTCGATGGTCATATTCAGGGAAGACACTTTCATTGTCAGGACGGCACCCCTGTAAATGATGACCGATCTGATTGATGGTTTTACCAGCTGGCTGACCATGCCTTTGGGCACCCTATCGGTTCAGGCGGCATTCTCCTTTTCTCACCAGCAGGTGCCCTGATTTGGCCCTGTTTACAACGGGAAGGCCAGACAACAGCCATGAGCACACTTCGCAGACATACGATCATCCTCTTGTTATGGATAGCCGCCTTTTCAGTCACCATGCTGCTCGGATCATGAACCAACCGGCGGGCACGGTGAAGACGCACACAGCGGCCATCACGGTCACGCAGATCTGGGCCCCGTCCTGCCCCTGTGGAGCTGCACCCCCTTTGCCTGCATGCTGTTTTCCATCGCCCTGTTCCCGCTTCTGGCCCCGGAGTTCTGGCACCATCACTTCGGCAAGGTGTCCGCATTCTGGGCCGCGGCCATGGCCGGCCCGTTTCTTTTTGTCTACAAAGGCACCGCACTATACGAAATCCTTCATATTATCTTGGCGGATTATGTACCGTTCATCATCTTGCTGTGGTCTCTGTACACCGTTTCCGGCGGTATCCTTTTAAAAGGGTCGCTACGGGGAACACCGGTGATCAACGTAATCATTCTGACCATAGGCACCCTGCTGGCCTCGTGGATGGGTACCACGGGTGCGGCTATGCTGCTGATCCGCCCCTTCCTGCGCGCCAACAATTACCGCAAGAACCGCACCTTCATGGTGGTCTTTTTCATCTTTCTGGTGGCCAACGTGGGCGGGTCCTTGACCCCGCTGGGAGACCCGCCGCTTTTTCTGGGTTTTTTGCATGGCGTCTCCTTTTTCTGGACCTTCAAAATCATGCCCCACATGCTCACCGTCGCCGGGCTGCTGCTGGTGGTCTATTTTTTCCTGGATCTGTACCACTATAAAAAGGAAACCGGGCGCGTACCGGCGGATGAAGCCGAAAAGACGCCGTTGCAACTGGTAGGTATCCACAATTTCATCTTTCTGGCCGGCATCATCGGCGCCGTGTTGATGAGTGGCATGGTGGACTGGGGCCATGTGAATGTGTTGGGCGTCCACCGGGGTATTCAGGACTGGGTGAGGGACGGCCTGTTGATCGTCATGGGCCTGCTCTCCATGGCCACCACCTCCGTCGAAATCCGGGAAGACAATGATTTCACATGGTTTCCCATCATCGAGGTGGCCTACCTGTTCGTTGGCATCTTCATCACCATGATCCCCTGTCTGCTGATCTTGAAAGCCGGGCCCAACGGCCAGTTGGCCTTCCTGATCAACGTGGTAAAGGAGCCGGTTCACTACTTCTGGGTCACCGGCACCCTGTCCGGCTTTCTGGACAATGCCCCCACCTATCTGACCTTCTTCAATACCGCCCTGGGCAGCCACTATCCGGGAATGTCTGAGGCCCAGGCCGTTCCGTTGCTGATGACAGAAAAGCGGCAATGCCCCCAACTTCATGGTCCGTTCCATCTCCGAGGAAGCCGGCACGCCCATGCCCAGCTTTTTTGGCTACATCCTTAAATATGCGGTTATTTTCCTGCTGCCGTCATTTGCGGTGGTAACCCTTATTTTTTTCTAAGGACGGGAGGCTGACAATGACATTCGAAACCGTGCTCTTTCACACCCGTTTCAGGGAACTGGCCTTCAACTCCTTGAAGACCGTTCTCGAATTGAAGGCTGCCGGGCTCAAAAAGGTGGTTTTGGCCCACGTGATCCCGCGGGAAGATGTGCACTTCGTTCCCTATGGAGGCACGTTGAAAGAAGCCCAGAAACGCATGCGCGAGGAGGCCCGTATAAAATTCGATGACTGGATCCAGACCATCGGGGATCCGCAACTGGAATTTTGCCAGCGGATCGAGGTGGGGGCCACCAATGCCGAGATCTTGAAGATGTCCGAAGAGGAAAAGGCCGACCTGATCGTTGTGGGCCGGAAGAAACGGACGACACTGGAAAAGGTGTACGTGGGAACCCACGTGCTGGACATTCTGCGCCGGAGCACGGTCCCGGTGCTTCTGAGCAAGTACATGGTGCATTATGAATGGCAGGGAGAGTCCCTGATGCGCACCAACGAGAAGATCTGGAACCGGCCGCTGCTGGCCTCGGACTGGTCGGCGCCCTCACAGCGTACCCTCGACGCAACGCAGGCATTGAAAGAACTGGTGGAAAAAATTATCGTGACCCACGTGCTGGGGGCACGCAGGATCAAAAATCTGGAACCGCCGGCCATCAAGCGACTGGAGGACGAAAGCCGCAAGCGCCTCCAGAACTATTGTCAACAGGTTGAAGCTGCCGGCATCCATAGCGAATACCATCTGGCCCTGGGTCGCACCGTGGAAGAGATCATCAAGCTGTCCAGGGATTACGGCGCCTCCATGATCGTTATGGGACGAACCGGAAAAGACTGGTTTCATGAGTACTGGCTGGGGGGTGTCTCCCACCAGGTGGCCGAGTTGAGCGAACTGCCGGTGCTGTTGATTCCATAAAAAAGCAATAATCCATCGAAGAAGCGTTCCATGATCCATAACCTCGAAAATACCAGGATCGTCATTGTTGGCGGGGGCAGGTTCTGCGATAAACTGCTCAGGCATCTGTTCAGTGACCATTTCAAGGGCCGGCACCCAACGGTTCTGGGCGTGGCCGATCTCAACGATCAAGCGGCAGGGATCTCCTATGCCCGTTCCATGGGTATTTTTACCTGCAGCGACTACCGTGAGATTTGCCAGCTTGAAGGGCTGGAAACGATCATCGAAGTGACCTGGGACCTGGAACTGGCCCGCACGATCTCGCGAATCAAACCGGCGGGGGTCGAACTGATCGACCACCAGGATTCCCGATTCCTGTGGGATCTATTACAATTGGAAACCATTCGTCAGGACGCCTTCGATGCCCTGACCACCGGTACCATCACCGCTGAAACCGCCAAAGACCGGATCAATCAATGCTTTCGCAAAACCGCTGACATCGTGATGCAGCGGAACCGCCGGTTCAAGCAGATCGAAATAGAACTGTACGAAAAGGAAAAAACCCTTTCTCAGATCATACAGGGCAGCACCATCCCCACCTTTGTCATCAATCGTGACCACGTGGTGACCCACTGGAATCATGCCCTGGAAGTACTCACCGGCTACAGCGCTGATAAGATGGTGGGTACCCGGGAGCACTGGAAGCCGTTTAGAAAAAAGGAACGGCCGATCATGGCCGATGTGATTCTCGATCAACTGGAGACCGGGGAAATCAACCACTACTATGGCTCCAAATGGCAGCCATCCACCCTGGTGGAAGGGGGATTCGAGGCTGAAGAGTTTTTCGAGCATCTGGGTGACAACGGCCGATGGCTTTATTTTACCGCCGCCCCCATCAAGGTGTTGGATGGCACCATCATCGGGGCCATCGAGACCCTGTGGGACAACACGGAAAACAGGCGGGCCGAAACCGAGCGCCGGAACTACACCCGGCGTATCGAAGAGAGTGAACGAACCCTGTCCCAGATCGTTCAGGGAAGCACCATTCCCACCTTCGTGCTGAATCGGGACCATGTGATTACCCACTGGAACCAGGCACTGGAGAAACATACCGGCTATCCTGCGGCTCGGATGGTGGGCACCCGGCGCCAGTGGGAGCCCTTCTGGGAGAGTGAGCGGCCCTCCATGGCCGATATGATCATTGAACAGCGCAGCGAACAGGAGATCCGCGAACTTTATGGCGAACGCTGGCGAAAATCGAGTCTCATCGAAGACGCCTACGAGGCTGAGATCTTTTTCCCCAAAATGGGTAACCGCGGCCGCTGGTGCTGGTTCACCGCCGCCCCTATCAAGGCGTCGGACGGCTCGGTGGCAGGGGCTATCGAGACTTTGTGGGACACCACGGAAAACCGGCGGGCGGAAGTGAAAAACCGACGCCATGTCAAGGATCTGGAGGAAAAAGAGCAGGCCCTGTCACAGATTATTCAGGGCAGTACCACCCCCACCTTTGTGATCAATCGGAACCACATCGTTACCCACTGGAACCGGGCCCTTGAAAAACTAACCGGTTTTCCCGCCGAAGAGATGGTGGGCACCAACCATCAATGGCAGCCGTTCCGGAAAAAAGCCCGGCCCCTGATGGCAGATCTGATTCTCGACCAACTGGAAACCGGAGAAATCAGCCAGTACTACGGGGCCAAGTGGCGGCCCTCGTCCCTGGTGGAAGGCGCCTTTGAAGCGGAGGAATTTTTTGAACATCTGGGTGAAAACGGCCTGTGGCTGATCTTTACCGCCGCGCCAATCAAGGCCGCCGACGGCACCCTGGTAGGCGCCATCCAAACCTTCTGGGACTCGACAGCTAACAAGCGAGCCGAAGCGGAGCGCCGCCGGGACATGATCCGCATCGAAGAGAGCGAGAATCGGCTGACCCAGATCATCCAGGGCAGCACCGTCCCCACCGTTGTTTTAAACCGGGACCATGTCATCACTTACTGGAATCGTGCCCTGGAAAAGTTAAGCGGTTATTCATCCACGAAGATGGTGGGTACCCGCCACCAGTGGGTCCCCTTCTGGGACAGGGAACGGCCCACCATGGCCGACGTCATTCTGGATCTGCGCAGTGAACGGGAGATTTGGGAGCTATACGGCGACAAGTGGAAAAAATCCGATCTCATAGAAGGTGCTTACGAGGCGGAGGTCTTTTTCCAAAAACTGGGTAAAGGGGGCAAGTGGTTATTTTTCACCGCCGCCCCGATCAAGGCCGCCGACGGCAGCGTCATTGGTGCCATTGAAACCTTCTGGGACACCACGGAGAAAAGAGAAACCGAAGCCCAGCGAACCCGTTACACCCGCGAAGCCGAAGAGAGCCGCCGGACGCTCTCCCAGAGCATTCAGGGCAGCACCATCCCCACATTCGTCCTCAATGAAGAACATGTGGTCACCCACTGGAACCGGGCCCTGGAGCAGTTCACCGGCTATTCGGCATCCCAGATGGTGGGCACCAACCGCCAGTGGGTTCCGTTCTGGGACAGGGAGCGGCCCACCATGGCCGACGTGATTCTGGACCAGAAGCTCGATAAGGAGATCTGGGATCTTTATGGCGGCACGTGGAAAAAATCCGATCTCATCGACGGGGGCTACGAAGCCGAGGTCTTGTTCCCCAAGCTGGGTAATGGCGGCAAGTGGTGCTGGTTTACCGCCGCTCCGATCAAGGCCGCCGACGGCAGAGTCATTGGTGCCATAGAAACCCTATGGGACAACACGGAAAAAAAACGTGCCGAAGCCGACCGGCGGCAATACACCCAAAAACTGGAAGAAAACCAGCGGACGTTGTCACAGATTATTCAGGGCAGCACTATCCCCACCTTCGTTTTGAACCGGGACCATATCATCACCCACTGGAATCAGGCCCTGGAAAATCTCACCGGTTTTTCCGCCGACGAAATGGTGGGCACCAACCGCCAGTGGGCACCCTTTTGGGACAGAGAGCGCCCGTCCATGGCCGATGTCATCCTTGACAAGAAGCTCGATAAGGAGATCTGGAACCTTTACGGCGGCACGTGGAAAAAATCCGCGGCCATCGACGGCGGCTATGAGGCAGAGGTTTTTTTCCCCAAACTAGGTAGCGGGGGCAGGTGGTGCTGGTTCACCGCCGCCCCCATTAAATCCGCCGACGGAACCGTGATGGGGGCTATCGAAACCCTTTGGGACGCCACAGCGGCCAAACGGGCCGAAGAGGAGCAGCGCCGGCGCAACCGGGAACTGGCCACCTTGTGCTCCATTTACACGGCCCTCAACGCACCGCTGACCCTCAAGGAGCGCATTGAAGGGGCGGTATTGGAAATCCGCAACTTCATGAATGTGGAAAGTGTTTGCCTTTATATGTCCGAAGCGGAGGGCCGGTTCAATCTGCGCTATTTTAATACCTGCTATGCGGACCGAGGATACGAGCAGGTCGTACCGGACTCGGAAACAGAGATCATGCGCAAGGTGTCCCGAACTGACAAGCCAATCGTCTACAATGAAGGGGATAACAAAGGCCGCTTTTCAGATGGCACGGAGACGACAGGCTCCACCTTTGCCTACATTCCCATCAGCGCCAAGGAAAGCAAGGGCATCGGCGTCATGCGCATCGAAAGAGAGACCGAACGATTTTCATCAGAGGAACTGCACCTGCTGGACCTGATGGGCAACCGCATCGGGGTGACCATTGAAAACGCCCGGTTGCATGGGGAGATCACCCGAAAATCCAATTTCCAGGCCAAACTGATCAAAAGTGCCAATGACGGCATCATCGCCACGGACGACCAGTGGAAAACGATGATTTTCAACCCGGCCGCTGAAAGAATCTTCGGATATAGTGCCAAAGATGTGGTCGCCACGAAGGATGCCAGGGAATTTTTACCGCAATGGGTGCAAAAAACCCTCACCCACACAGGGATGGGCGGTGACGCCAACGAGACCTCATCCTGGAAAGAGACTGACATCAAGGCCAGTACCGGCGAGTCAATACCGGTGAGGTTCTCCGGCTCGATACTACGGGAAAAACAGAAAATGATGGGAACGGTGGCTTTTTTCCAGGATCTGAGGGAGATCAAACGGCTGGAGCATGATCTGGTGAACAGCGAGCGGCTGGCCGCCGTCGGCCAGACCGTTGCCGGCATGGCCCACTGCATCAAGAACATCCTTCACGGGTTCAAGGGGGGCAGTTACCTGGTGGATGTGGGGTTGGAGCGGGACAACAATGAAAAGCTGAAAAGCGGCTGGGAGATGATCCAGAGAAACATCACCCGCACCTCCGATCTGGTAATGGACCTGCTCTCCTACTCCAAAGAGCGGGAGCCCGAATATGAAACCTGCAATCCCAACGACATCGCCGATGACGTATGCGAGTTGCTCGACAATGTGGCCGTAGACCACGATGTAACGCTGATTGAGCAGTTTTCCGAACAGATCATACCGGTGGTCATGGATCCGCGCACCGTCCACCGCTGCCTGATGAACATGGTGACAAATGCCATCGATGCGTGTATCTTTGACCCCAGTGTAGATAAGGATCACCAGGTAACGGTGAGCACCGACAGGGAAAACACCGGGACCGTTCGTTTCGAAGTGAAAGATAACGGCTGCGGCATGTCTGAGGAGGTCCGGTCCAAGCTCTTTTCCTCATTTTTCAGTACAAAGGGGGTAAAAGGAACCGGCCTCGGGCTGTTGGTGACGGCAAAGCTGGTGGAAGAAAACAGGGGAACCATTGATGTGGAATCCACCGAAGGGGAAGGCACCACGTTCATATTGCGGTTTCCCACACAGTTACCGGACACCGTAAACTTGAATTGAAAGACAATTTACATATATGTATATCCGGTTAGGACCGCGGCAAGAAATAATTGTGCAATTATTTCTTGCCGAGGCCCTTAAACTTTAAGGAGGATTTAAAATGAGTAAAAAAGTATTGGTTGTGGACGACGACCCGGATGTCCGGCTGTTCAATTCCACCGTCGTGGAAGAGAGCGGCTATACGCCCATCGAAGCGGCCAATGGTGAAGAGGGGCTGAAGGTCATCAAAAAGAATCCGCCGGACCTGGTGCTCCTGGATGTGCTGATGCCCAAGCAAAGCGGTATTCGCCTCTATCGGGAACTCAAGACGGACAAGGCACTGAAGGGCATTCCCGTAATCATCCTCTCCGGTGTGGCCAAGCGGACCTTTCTACGGTCCCAGAAGGCGCTCACGGAATTCGGAGACAAGCCGGTGCCGGAACCGGACAATTATCTGGAAAAACCCGTGGAACCGGATGAGCTTGCCCGGGAAATCAAGAAATTTCTGGGATAGAATCCCCGCAGGCGTGAACCGGTATGATTCACATGGCAGGCAAGGAAAAAAAATGGAGATAAAAAAACTGCTGTTTGTCACCCGATTTGACAAACTCCGATTCGATGCGTTGCAGTCCCTGATGGACCTGAAGAAAGCCGCCCTCAACCATGTCGTGTTTCTCAACGTCATCGAACGAGACAAGGTGGCCATGCGGCGGGGCAAGGGGTACGAGAAAAGCGCTGAAATCCGGCTACGGGAAAAGGCCAATATCCGCTTCATCGACTGGGCGGAAACCCTTTTCGAACAAGGCATGGAGGTGGGCGTCTACATTGTGGTGGGCAGTTTCGCCGGCCAGGTGATCCAGGCGGCCGAGAAGGAATCGGTGGATCTCATTGTTCTGAGCCCGGAGAAAAAGGGGCGCTTTGAGCAGCTCTATTCCGGATCCGATATCACCGAAATCGTTCGCCGCTCCGCCACCCCCGTCCTGGTCTACAAATATCTCACTCAGAAAGGACCGCTGGCGGAAAATCCCTTTGAAAAACCCCTGCTGGCCACCAACTGGTCCAACGCCAGCAAGCGCGCCATCGATTATCTGAAATCACTGAAAGCGGTGATCCGTGAGGTAGACGTGATTCATGTGGCCCGCGAAAAGGACCTTAAAGAAACGTCTGCCATGGCCATCCAGAAAACCCGCAAGGAAAACCGGAAAAAACTGGAGACCCTGTGTGACGACCTGGAAGATTCCGGCATCACGGCCAAGCCCCACGTCTATATTGGTGACGAGGTCTCCGAGATCGACAAGGCTGCCAGAGAGTGCCAGTCTTCAATGATTATTGCCGGTTCCCCACGGAAAAGCCTGTGGACAGACCGGTGGGGAACAAGCATCAGCAAAGGACTGGCGGAGCAGTCCATTTTTCCGGTCCTGCTCATTCCCCCGAAAGAGGGGTAGCAGCCGGCACGGCAGTGGAAAAAGATCCTAACCCGCAACCGAGATTGAGGAGGCATCAATGGCGGTCATCACTATTTCGAGGCAGTTTGGCGCAGGCGGCATCACCCTTGGCAAAATGATTGCCGAATCATTGGGATACACCTTCGCCGACAGTAATATCATTCAGCGTGTGGCCAAGGAGGCCAATGTCTCCACCCACTGGGTTGAATCCTTCGAAAAAGAGGCCGGCAGCAAGCTCTCCAGATTCATTTCCAGCATGGTTTCCAAGCGTTGGCTGGACCGGGTACTGGCCGACGAGCGGGGCTATCTGGACGAGAAGATCTATCTGGACTACCTGGTGCTCATCATTGCCCAGTTTGCCGATGAGGGAGATGTTGTGATCCTGGGCAGGGGGAGCCAGTACATTCTCGACGACCATCCCGATGCCGTCCACATCCAACTAGTGGATGAATTTGAAAACCGGGTCAAATTCATTATGGAACATTATGAAATGCCCCGCAATAAAGCCGAGCGCCTGGTGGGCAACGAAGATCGCCGACGGGTGAGCCTGTATAAGCGGCTGGGCAAAAGCGACTATGAAAATCCACAATTATACCACATGGTGCTGAACATGGGCCGGCTGGATCTGGAAACGGCCCGGGACATGGTCTGCAACCTGGTGGAACATAAGGTGAAATTGAACCCGGCCTGATAAACCTTGGGTCATATTCATCATCAAGCAAAGCCGGCTGCCGGCTTTGCTTTTCTTTTATAACACAACGTCATCATTGACATTTCCAAACGATTACTCTATTGCTGGTCTGCCGCATCGCGATTGCCCGTTTTTCATCGGAATGCCAGGCGCTGAACTGTCGATGCCGTTACAAGCGACCAATTTTTAAGGGCCGCGGAAAAAGGAGTTTACTATTCAGATCTTTCGCACTGTTAACGGGATGCGGCGCTATTCATCAGGCCTGCGGCAGGCGGGAAAAACGATTGCCTTTGTTCCCACCATGGGGTTTCTCCACCAGGGCCATCTCTCGCTTATGGAAAAAGGCAAAGCCCTGTCTGACCATGTGGTGGTGAGCATCTTCGTCAACCCCACCCAGTTCGGCCCCAACGAGGATCTGGCCGCCTATCCTAAAGATGAGGATAGGGATCTGGAAATGACCCGTAAAACCGGAGTGGACGCGGTTTTTCTTCCCGATGCGCGGCAGATGTATCCCGATGGATTCCAAACGGTTGTGTCCTTGAAGGCCCTGCCCAAACATCTTTGCGGCCTCTCCCGCCCGGGCCATTTCGATGGTGTGGCAACGGTGGTCACCAAACTGCTGGGCATCGTCAGGCCCCACACGGCCATATTCGGTGAAAAGGACTTTCAGCAGCTGGCGATCATCCGGCAGATGGTCAAGGACCTGGAGATGGGCATCGACATCGTCGGCGCACCCATCGTTCGGGAAGCCGATGGCCTTGCTATAAGCTCCAGGAACATGTATCTTACCACCGATCAACGGCAGTCCGCCCGGTGCCTTTATCAAGCCCTGACGACATCCCGACAGTTGGTAAAGGATGGAGAGACCAATGCCGACGCCATCATCCGGGCCGCTGCTGCGAGAATCAGCGCGTATCCGGAAACGACGATCGATTACATCGCCATCTGTGATCCTCAGACCCTGGATAATGTGCCGGTTGTCAACGGCCTGGTGCGTATGGCCCTGGCGGTAAAAGTGGGAAAATCGCGGCTCATCGATAATATGATGCTTACACAGTAATCCATAGCGGGTTACTCATTTTGATAAAAGGAGACCATGTATGACAAACAGATTTCTCTTCACCTCCGAATCGGTTACCGAAGGCCATCCGGACAAGGTTGCCGATGCTATTTCCGACTCCATTTTAGATGCTATCATGGCCCAGGATAAAGGCTGCCGTGTGGCCTGCGAAACCCTGGTCACCACCGGCCTGGCCTTTATCGCCGGCGAAATCACCACCGAGTGCTACGTGGATATGCCCCAGATCGTCAGAGAGACCATTAAAGATATCGGCTACCACTCCTCCCAGATGGGGTTCGACTGGCGAACCTGCTCGGTCATCACCAGCATCGACCACCAGAGCTCGGACATTGCCCAGGGGGTCAA
>JABZFO010000011.1 GCA_014237405.1 Desulfosarcina sp.
CACATCGGATCTCGATAAGGTTCTGAAATCCGCCGTAGGCAACCTGGTGAAAAAGGAAGCCGCCAAGTTCCAATCGGCCCTCAAACAGCAGATTACAGCCAAGCTGCAAGGACCCATGGCGCAGACCCAGAGCAGCCTGGCCGGTCTGGGCGGCATCGAGGCCGAACTCTCCAAACGATTGAATCTGGGCAACGATCTGCTGAAAGGACTGAAGCTACCTTTCTAAAAAAACGTGCGGGTAAAGAATCCTGGCCCATAGGACCAGGCTTTGGCTTGCCCTTGAAAAGGGCTATGGATCGGTGACTGAGTTAAATCCAAGCATCCAGAAGCCAGAAGAACTCGGATGTCGCTGCGCTCCGACGATTTTAAAAGAACGACCGAGCTGAAGGCGAGACCCTTATTCTGGATTCTTGTATGAAACTTCAATACCCGTAATTAAATAGCTGAACGCCCAACATCGAACATCCAACGTCGAATAAGGTATTCTATCCATTTCATAAATCGGTGGAGCGTAGCGACCTCATCATGACGGGGCGGTGGCGCTGGATTCTGACTCCTGGATTCCTTTTCGGACAATTGCTATTCGTTCAAGTCCTCGCCAGATTCTTCAGCCTGGCGAGTACTTCCCAGGAAAATGTCTCGCTCTGGCAGGGAAAGATGGCGTTGTTGGTGAAAACAGGGTCTGCTTCCAGGTCGTAGCGGGAGGCGGTCACCGCTTCTTTCCATATGGCGGTGTGGGGGATGGGGGTATAGTGGGCGATCACCGGCGTTACGCCGGCCTGCTTCACCACAGCGACGGAGTCCTCGACCCCCGTAACATCCTGACCGGGAAGGCCGGCCAGCAGGTAAGCGCCCACCTGCCCGGCGCTGAACCCGGCAGCCTTGAGATGCCCCACCGTCCGAATGAACTCTTCTTCGGTCACTTTTCGATCCATCGCCCGCCGCCGCTCGAATGCCGTGGTTTCCAGCCCTAAACGGATGGTGTAAAACCCGGCCCGAAACATCAGCCGGGCCAGGGGCCGGGTGATCTCCCGGATATGCAGGGCGTTGGGGGTGTGAAACCGAACTTTGATGCCCGCGGCGACAATCCCCTCCAGCAGGGGAATGATGTGACCATCCACGACCGACGCGGGGCTGCGGCGTATCATCCGTGGCTGTAGCCGGTGGGAGGCGCAATAGGCGCACTGGAACGGGCACCCGCGCGAGGTGAGCACAGGCACATGAACCAGGTGGTGTTCGAGGTCCAGTACGGGCCGGGGCAAAGTGTCCAGGTCGTGAGGGTCGAACCGGGGCGTGGGCGACCAGCCGGTGAGTTCTGCCACCAGCGGCAAGATAGCGCCTTCTCCCGGGCCGGTGATCACCTGATCCGCGCCGCAGGTGTTCCGCGCATGATCGGGGCATAACGTGACATAAATACCGCCCAGCACCAGCGGCGTATCCGGGAACAGCGATTTAACGACGTCGATCGTTTCACGAACCCCCGGATACCAATAGGTCATCAGGGAGGTGACCAGCACCAGATCCGGCGAATCCAGCGCCTCCAGATCTTTCCGAAACCAGTCGGGAGGAATGCCGTACCGGCAGTAATTACGCGGGATGTCATCGAGACCCGGCGGTTTGGCGATGACCGTCTTCAGGTAAGGACCGCGCCCGCAGCGCGCCGGCGGTGACGGCACCGCGTTGGAGAATGGGTGAAACCGGTCCAGGCAGTCCAGGTAAGAAACCCGTGCCCCTTGGTCACGCAGAATTCCCCCGAGTGTCAGCAGGCCCAGGGGTTTGGCCCAGAAGTCATAGGCGGCGAAATCGTGAATCCAGGGGTTGATCAGCAGGATATGGGGCGCGTGGGACGACGTCATAGAACCACCGTTTCAAACGGCATTGGACTGATTTTTGTTTTCCCTTCAGAATGATAACGCAAGCACGTGTAACTTCTCAATAACTTATGGTAAATGGTGATTCGTATTAAATAGGTTCAATGCCGGGGTCATGATATTTTCCGCAAGGCGATATGAATGTTGCCGTGCGTGCGAAAATTCCGTGCTCCCCATCCAGAAATGGTAGATTGGGAGCCGGATCACCTGTCTCGGCGAAGCCTTTGCAAAGACGGAAGGCCGCAGCGACGTTGAAACCGCAGGCGTAGCAGCGCTACGTCGAGGATTTCAAGGGAGCGAGAACGCCGGCCTGAGCCGAAAGATGCCTTTTCTGGAGAGGCACTTAAATGGCATCGGAAAAATACGTCATAGATATCTTTTTCAGCTCCCGCCGGCTGAACAGCAGCTGGTACGTGGGCACCCCTGATTTTTCGGACATTTTTCGGGCCGTGTTGCGGCAGTCCTTCTCATTCTTGCCGTGAATCATGGTGTACAGGTTGTAAGGCCAGCCGTCGGCCGGGTCGCGGCGGTAGCAGTGTGACACAGCCCGAAAGGAGGCCATGATCCGCCCCACCGCTTCGATCCGATCCTCCTCCACCTGCCAGGCGGTCATGGCATTGGCCTGAAACCCGGACTTCTGGTGGCGCAAGGTAGCGCCGAAACGGCGGATCACCCCTTGTTCGGTGAGGTTTTGAAGGGTCTCGATAAAGGTCTCTTCAGGGATGCCGATCTCTTCGGCCAGCACCTGGTAAGGACGTGCTACGATGGGGATATCCCCCTGGATGGATGCGATCACTTTCTTTTCAAGATCAGTCAGCATGGGCGGTGTTATGGATGGTTGTCGCATGGTTGTCAAGGGCAGCGGGGAATGCGCTCGCTGTCACGGTTCAAATGCCAATGGGTTAATTCATTACGCGATTGTCAGATACGCTCATCCCGGTTGTGTTCAGCGTTCGGGAAACAGTCCGTGAACCTCCGCCTCGCTGGCGCCGCAGACGCCTCTTTCGGTAATAAAACCGGTCACCAGCCGGGCCGGGGTGACGTCAAAGGCGAAGTCCGCCGCCGGGCTGGATTCGGGGGGCACCAGCACCCGGGCGATCCGGCCGTCGGCCAGGCCCTGGACGTAGCGCACCTCATCGGGGCTGCGCTCCTCGATGGGAATCTCTTTCACTCCGTCCGTCATATTCCAGTCGAAGGTGGAAGAAGGCAGGGCCACATAAAAAGGGACGTTGTTGTCCCTGGCTGCCAGTGCCTTGAGGTAGGTGCCGATCTTGTTGGCCACGTCGCCGGTGTGGGTGGAGCGGTCAGTACCCACGATCACCATATCCACCCGGCCGTGCTGCATGAGGTGGCCGCCGGCGTTGTCCGTAATCACCGTGTGGGGCACTCCGTGCTTGCCCAGTTCCCAGGCAGTCAGCCGTGAACCCTGGTTCAGTGGCCGGGTTTCGTCCACCCACACGTGAAGATCCACCCCGCGGTTGAAGGCCTCGTAAATGGGGGCGGTGGCCGTACCGTACTCGATGCAGGCCAGCCAGCCGGCATTGCAGTGGGTCAGGACGTTGACCGTTCCGCCGTTTTTCCTGCGGCTGATGGCTTCGATGAGCCCGGCACCGTGGATACCGATCCGGCGGCAGTTCTCCGCGCGATCCACGCCCCAAACCAGGTTCACGGCCGTGGGCCGGGCGGCTTTGAGCCGTTCGCATTCCTGCCGAATGAACCCCAGATTGTCGGAAGCTGTTTCCCCGTTTATGGCAGCGGTCATCACCCCATACGCACCGGTAACCCCGATCAGCGGCGCCCCGCGCACGAACATCTCTTTGATGGCATGGATAACGGCATCCACGGTGGTCAAATCGGCCACTTCGAACCGATGGGGAAGTTGCCGCTGATCGATCACTTTTACGGTTGTCTGATCCGCATCCAGCCAGATGGGCCGAATCTGCTTGCCGTCCACGATCATTTCGTATCCTTTAATCAACCATTTTGATTTTCTAAGAATGATGATCTCGTAAAAAGTCGAAATTTTGAATTACTTCCACACTATATTGTTGTAGTAATTAGTCAAACAATACCACATTATGTGGCCATAAATTTATTGGTAGACTTTTTACGAGTTCATCAAGAATGACGGTTTCGTAAAAAGTCACTTGACACGCTCATGGTGAGACAACTGAGTACCACAAATCACCCCCATTGAAAAGAAAAGCAAGGGATCATCATGCCGCCGCACGCCGGCGCTTTTAAACGAACGACCGAGCCGAAGGCGAGGCCTTTGTTCTGAATTCTTGCTTCTGGCTCCCGGATCAAGTTTGGGGTGCTTCTGAAATGAGAAAATGAATGGCAGGGTTAACAGGCGCCGAACATTCACAAAAAGTGCGCAAGGTACTGCTCGAAGGAATAAAGTAGAAAAGATATCCCCGGAACCGGTTCGGTTCCGGGGAAACCACAGATTCATTTACGAAGGGTGGGAGGCAGAGGAGGCTTTATCACGGCAACGCGGCCTCGTCTTTGAATCGAACGAATTTGAGTACCGGCTCATCCGCTGCGTCAGACATATCTTTTTCAGGCGTAGCGTTCTTGGAATCGGTGTCCGCTGCTGGAGTGGGCTCGTAGATAAAAGTCCCGCGATACAGCTTTCCAGGTTCCAGGGTGGTAAGAATGGTCGCCCTTTCGCGCATGCTCTTCGGCGCCCGCATGGTAAACGTCATGCCGGCACTCAAAAACAGCAGAAAGGCCGTCATAATATAAGTCGCTTCGGGAGAACCCGTACGGGCCACGATCATCTGGGCAACCCTGGGGAAGATGAGCCCGGCGATACCCCAGGCCGAAAAGACCAGTCCATAGTTGGCGCCGAAATTTTTTAATCCGATCACCGATAAATATCAGGGAGGCGATGATCAATCCCTGAAAGGTCATCATTATCAAGATGGTGCGGGGGCGGCCGATTTTATCCGAGAGAATACCGGCCACAATCCGGCCGCTGGCATTTCCGACGGCCAGAAGGGCCACCACGACCCAGGCCAGCTCCCCCAGGCTCTTCTTGGCCATGCCGGCCACGCTGCCGATGATAATCAATCCGGCACCCGAGCCCACGAAAAACATGAACCACAGTTTGAAGAACGCTTTGGTCCTGATAATCTCACTGGGTGCAAAATCTTCAATGCCGATCGGAGCCACAAGTTTCTTAACCTTACGGGTTTTTTTCTCCTCTGGTTTATAACCCGCCGGAGGGTTGACCAGAAACATGGCCAGCCCGCAAACAACGATCAGGAAGGCCACCCCGAAAATCATCATGGCCTGGCTGAGACCAAATCTTGCGATCAGAAAATTGGCCAGGGGCGCAATATAGACCGAGGCCAGCCCGAAGCCGGCCACCACGATTCCGGCAATCATGCCGGTTTTGGCCGGGGGAAACCATTTAATGGCCGGCGGCGTTGCCGATGCATAGCCGAAACCGAGCCCCAATCCCATCAACACGCCGAATCCCAGGATCCAGTTGGCCAAAATGGTGCTCTGCGAAATGGCCATAAGTCCGCCACCGGTCAGCAGTCCTCCGAAAATCGCTGTCAGCCGAGGATTTACCTTGTCCTGCAGACGTCCGGCCGCCAGCATGGCCACTGTAAACATCAGGCAGCACACGGCAAATGGGTCGTTGAGCGATTCCATGCTCCAGTTAAACCGCCCGTCGCCGGCAAGGATCGACTCCTTGATTTCAGCTTTGAAAATGCTCCACGTGTACAGAATTCCCAGGGCCAGGTTGATTCCCAAACCGGCCGTGACTACCTGCCACCCCTTATTCTTGATTTTTTCCATGCCCCTTACCCCCCCGCTGTCAATAGTTGTTTAATTCCTGGCCTTATTTATTAAGTAAAATATTGAAATAAAAACTGGATGATAACCCCTAAAAAGGCTAATGCAGGACGACCGAGTTGAGTGATAAGCGCTTTCCCATAGCCATCTCGTGGAAAACAGCTATGCAAAATGAAAACCATATTTTCAGGGGCCTTGAAGCACCCGAATCTCAGCGTTGTTTCAGGCCCAAATGAGACCGGCGCAACACTTCAGGTGGCTGGAGAGATGTCTATCAGTACCAAAAGCAGATAGAAGTGATCAGAATGGCACTATCGGCAGGAACCAATTGGCACGGGCGATATCAACCGCACCTGTTAGGCGTGTTCGTTGGCATTTGACAATGTCACTGGCATTTGTTTTTACAACATGTAAAAAGAGCTGACAGGTTTCTGAACGGGGACCGCAGGGTGTGGCTTCGAATAAGCGAGCAAATATGTCCACTGAATGATGACGGCATAGGCGACGCGACGGTCACTACATCACTCCGATAAATTCCGCCTCCAGCTTGTTTTGAAATTTCCTTATTCTCTTAAAAATCTCTCTCAACATGGTTTGTTCGATGTTTGAAAGTCTCCTGGGATTGATATAATTGTCCGGTTTGTCATTATCATCTATGATAGTGGTAAGTTGTCTGGCAAACCGCAGCTGCATCATAAAACTGTAGGCCTTGTCTATTTCATCATATTCCTGCCATGACAGCACTTTATTAATATACAGCCGATTCAGTCTTTCCAGGGTATTGGTCTCTTTGAGTTTATGTTTCAACGCATAAATCCTTGCAAAATCCACGATGGGCATCATCGCGCTTTTGATGTCGAAGGCGTCGCGGTGTTTGCCCTTGGATTCCACCACGAAATTGCGGAAAAAGCCCAGGGGAGGTTTAAAATGCAGGGCGTTTTCAGTCAGATGCCGAAAGAAACCGGCCCAGCCGCCCATCGTACTGAAGAGGTAGTCTCGCAGTTCGGTGATCAGCGCAATGTCGCCATAGGCACCCGTGAAATCAAAAAAAATGCTTGACTGCAGCAGATCCTCGGCTTCGGCAGCATGAATCCAGTCGTTGAAATCTTTTTTCCAGGCGGAAAGCGGCTGACACCAACGCGGATTTTTAGCCATGATGCCACCCTCGCAAAAGGCATAGCCGGCCTGGTCCAGCATATTGCAGACCTTTTCGCCGAATTGCAGGAAATAATTCCTCACTTCATCGCTCGCTTCACCGGAAACATCTTCGTATACAATGGCGTTATCCTGATCGGTTTTAAGGGTCTGCTCTTTTCGACCCGCACTTCCCATAACCATAAAAACAAATTTTGCCGGCGGCGGCTCCATTTCATTCAGGGCAAATCCGATCAGTTTCAGCAAGATGGCGTCAGAGACAGTTGTAACGAGGCGCGTTACATTTTTAGCCTGGACGCCGCCGCTGATAAGGTTTTTAATTTGCCCCGGCAGTTGGTTTTGTTGTTCAATGATCTCTTTCATGCTTACGGCAGCATGGATTCCGCGGACCAGAAACAGCGGTGACCGCCCCTGCTCCATCAGCAGATCATGATTGGTAACCACCCCCACCACTTTTCCACCGGTATCCGTGACGGCAAGATGTTTTATGTTTTTACGCATCATCTCCAGCAATGCTTCGAAAATAAGCGCCTGGGACGAAATGGTATAAAGAGGAGACGACATGATCTTTGATACCGGCTTCCGGATGTTGTATTCTGTGGTGATCACCTTACTCCGCAAATCTTTATCGGTAACCACACCGATATAATCACCCCCAGCCGCTTTGATGAAAATCGAGCTGCAGTTGACTCTGGTCATTTCATTAGCCGCGTCGTGAATGGAACCATCTGCATCGCAATGCACCAGTTCACTATTAAAAACACTCTCGACATTGTGGTTGAAAAACTGCATGCCTTCGTGTCGGGGCAGAGTGCTTTTTGTAATTATAGAGGCATAGGACCGATCCAGCATCCGTTTCCCGAATGTGTCGGTGAAAAAATCGGAAAATGTCTCAAAGCGGGTGCAAATATCCAAAAAAATCTCTCTTGATAAGGTATAAAAATAAGATTCCTCTTCAACTTCCAGCGTACGCACCGATACACCGTCATTTACAAGCATTGAAATGCCGCCATAAAGATCTCCTTCACCCAGCAGTGCGCGCAGGTTTTTTTTGCCGGCTTCTTCATAGTAGCGCTGGGCGGCACCCTTTTGGAGGATATAGAGATTTTGGACGATGGATTGATCTTGAATGAACAGGACCGTGTTTTTAGGATAATATGCCAGTGAAAGCATGTACGATATTTCCCTGCGTTCAGATTCGGGCAGAAAGGAAAACGGCACGATATCGGCCAGGAACCGAAACGCATGTTCTGCTGATACAATGGAGGCGTAGAATTCATTCTCCATCAGTTTTTTGTAGCTTCTTTCAAAAAATCCGGAAAACGCTTGAAAGCGGTTGCAGATATCGAGGAATTTCTCCTTGGAAAGCGTATATAACTCTGAATCGGCAGCCGCCACGACCGTTCGTATTGCAATTCCACTGTTCATCAACAGCGCTACACCGCCGCACACCTGGCCCGGGTTGAGAAAACTGCTCAGCAGCCTTTTGCCAAATAGTTCATAAAAAAGCTCCAATGAACCCTGCTTGATGATGATCAGCTCAGTCTCGGGCAGGGTGGAAAATGGAGATATGCCGGATAGAAATTGAACTATATTTTTTTCCATAGATACACCTCTTTTTCGTAAACTGAATCCACCTTTAAAGATGTAACCCCAATCGGGGGTTGATGTCCTTTACCCGCTAATATTCAAATTCCATGCCGTTGATCCGAATACCTTCTTGTTGATTATTGGTCCGGTTTTTATTAAGTTTTCAGTCTCCTGGCTTCGATACCGAGTTTGATTGATGCGATGAAGGAATAGTTAGTGTCTGTCCGGAAACGAGGATTTTCGTTCAAGATCAAGGCGTGCGAAAAATTTTACCACAGGCATATAGTTGATATTCCGAGGATAAAATTTTGAGCATAACGCAGAGATTGGTCGAAAAGACCGTTTCCGGATGGGCAATAGTTAGCTCCTTCACGCCTTGGCATACGACTTGCTGATAAGATGAAGTGGGCATTGTCTGCCGTTTTGAAGTGAAAGGCAATTATGGGCCGAGGCCCTAACCTGTCTCTAAAGGAGGATTCTAATGCTGGTTAAAAACTGGATGAGCAAAGACGTGGTGACCGTAGACGAAAATGAATCAATGAGTCAAGCCATCAGATTGCTGAAAAAAAAGAATATTAGAATGCTTCCGGTAATGAAGGATGGGAAGCTGTCGGGGATCGTTACGGACCGTGACCTGAAAAAAGCATCTGCTTCGGATGCCACCGCTCTGGAGGCTCACGAACTAAAGTATGTGCTGGACAAAATCAAGGTCAAAACAATTATGACGAAAAACCCCATTGCGGTTCCGCCGGATCTTACCGTGGAAGAGACGGCTGAAATTCTGCTGAAAAATAAAATATCCGGAGTCCCCGTTGTGGACGATACCGGGGTTGTAATGGGAATCATCACACAGACCGACCTTTTCAAGGTGATTATTTCACTGACCGGTGTTGGCAAAAAAGGTATCCAGTTCGCCTTCCAGGTCGAAGACCGCCCCGGCTCCATCAAAAAGATTGCTGATGTGATTCGGGCGCACGGTGGGCGCAGACGAACTCATCGCAACGGCTAAGCTGCTCTACCTTGTGGATCACCGGGAGAATAAAAGAGTAATTTTTTAACTCTGCAGTGCGCAGGTTTGATTATGGCGGGGAATTACTGGGCTGACGATTATGTGGATAAAAAGCGCACCGGTGCCGAGGCCGTCCGCCTCATCCGGCCGGGGCAGAGGGTCTTTATCGGATCATCCTGCGGAGAGCCTAAACATCTGGTGCGGGAGCTCTTCCTGGCAGCGAGAAACATCGACAACGTCGAGATCGTCAGGCTGTTTTGTCTGGAGAGCTCACCGTTGACCCTGGTGGCGGATAAGTCCCACGATCAGTTGATCAACATCCGCTCCTTTTACATGGGCTCCGCCGCAACAGACAGCATAATCAAACAAATTCGATTTATCACCCCGGTGAATCTGTCCGAGGTGCCTCATCTTTTTACCAGCCGAAAGCTCCCCATCCATGTCGCCCTGATTCAGGCATCTCCGCCGGACGATTTCGGCTGGATGAGCCTGGGGGTTTCCGTAGACGTGACCTTGGCGGCGGCACTGTCGGCAGACCTTGTCGTTGCTCAGGTCAATTCGAATATGCCCAGAGTGTTCGGCCGCAGCTTCATCCACGTCAACGATGTAGACGTTATTGTCGAACATGACGAAAAATTGCTCACGATCGCTCCATTCCCAAAATCCGAAATCGCGGAAAAGATGGGGAAAAACATCCGGAGACTCATCGATGACGGCTCGACGCTTCACATCGGTTTGGGGATGCCCACCCATGCAGCCGACGCCGCACTGTCCATGAAAAACGATCTGGGCATTCACACCCAGTACCTTACCGATGAAATATTGCGCTTGGTCTCCATGGGCGTCGTGACCAACTTGAAAAAAGGATTTAACAAAGGAAAACTGGTGGCCGGGGGCGCCGTCGGGTCCAAACATCTCTACGAATACATAAATGACAATCCAAGCATTGAGTTATATCCGTCGGATTATGTCAACGATCCTTCTATTATATTCCGCCATCAACAGATGGTGTCCGTCAGCGAAGCAACGGTTATGGATTTGACCGGACAGGTTGCAGCCGATGCACTGCCTCACAATCATTTTTCCGGTATAACCGGCATGACGGATTTCATGAGGGGTGCCGTCCGGTCAGATGGGGGCAAGTCCATACTCCTGCTTCCGTCAACTTTTGCCGACGGTAAAGGCAGTCGCATCGTTCCGAGGTTGGACCACATGGCCGTTGTTGTTCCAAGGGGAGATGTGCATTATGTGGCAACCGAATTCGGAGCAGTCAACTTGTTCGGCAAGAGCCTTCAGGAAAGGGCCGTGGCTATGATCAGCATCGCCAATCCGGGTTTCAGAGAAGAGTTGCTTGATGCGGCTCAAAAAAGGGGTTTGACCGGCGCCAAGCGCGGCTCGAAATAGGCGCGGTATCGAATATGTTGCACACGAAACGGCCGAAAAAAGAAAAGAACATCATGGTTGCAGTGTCGGCCGCAGCGATTGTTTTTCTTGCTGCGGGCGGTATACTGGGCCTGCTGTCGGCAAAGGAGATGCGCAACGCCGTAACCCGGCAGTTTAACGAAGAGCAGCTGGTTGTGGCCCATTTTGTTAAGCGACACGTTGAAAAAGAACTGGATTTTTTAAAAAAAGAGATTGCTCTGCTGGCCGGAGAGATTTCGGAACGTTCTTTTGATCCTGCGCACCTCGACAAAAAGATTCAGCAAGCCCACTCCCATGTTCTTGAGGTCGGTGTCAGAAAGATTGAGATCGTCGATGTAGAGAAGAACGAACGTCATATTCATACGCTATTTGCTGTACAGCCCGAAAAGCGGGCCCCGGATCCGAACACATATGAACCGCCGTACATCAGATCCATTGGAAACAGGGACGTCTGGGTTTCCCCGCCCCGCTTAAAATCAAATGAAATGATGCTGGCCCTTGGCGTATCTTTAGAAAAACAATACGGAAAAATGGTTTTATTCCATGTGGATATTACCTGGCTCCTCTCCCGGTTGTTAAAGGATATCCGGTCCGGTAAAACCGGCTACGCCTGGATCATCGATGATAACGGGACTTTTCTCTATCATCCTGACAGGGCTTTTATCGGAAAAAACGCCTTTAAAGTCAGAGAAGAGACCTACCCGGATATCTCTTTTGCTAAAATCAACTTCATCCAGAAAGAAAAGATGCTCAAGGGACTTGAGGGCACGGGATGGTACTCATCCGGCTGGCATCGCGGCGTTACCGGTGAAATTAAAAAGCTTATTGCCTTTTGCCCGGTTGTTATCGCCCACACCCCGTCCCGGAGATGGTCCGTGGCAGTCGTGGCGCCGATTTTGGAAATAGAGGATGCGGTGAGGAAGGGATATCTCGTACAATTTGTCATGCAGGGCCTGATCATCCTGGCCGTAGGCTCCGGGGCGTCTTTCATTATTTTCTTTGAAAGGCGATGGTCACGTCGCCTGGGAGAAACGGTCGCCCGTCGAACAGAAGCCTTCAAACGATCGGAAGAGAGGTATCGATCGTTAGTGGAAAGCGCGGAGGATTTCATTTTTACCGTGGATCCTGGAGGCACCCTCAAGTCGATAAACAGCTTTACGGCGAAATTCTTCGGGGGCAGACCGGACGATTTTATTGGGGAACATCTATCGAAGCTGTTTGATGAAACAGTGGTCAAAAAACAGACCCGACTGATCAGGCTGGTAACCGGTTTCGGAAAGAGCGTCCGCGACGAATTTGAATTAACGCTGGGTGACCACCCTGTCTGGATCGACGCGAATTTCATGCCGCTAAAAAACAATGACGGAAAAATAAATGCCATTTTGTGTATTGCCAGGGACATTACCGAAAACAAGAGCCTGGAAAAGCAACTCGTCAATACGGAGAAATTGGCATCCCTGGGGACCCTGGCGGCAGGCGTGGCCCATGAAGTCAATAATCCCCTTGGTGTCATATTGGGGTTTTGCGACCTGCTACTGCAAAAAGCCGACAAAAACAGCCAAACCTATCAGGATCTGAAAACGATCGAGCGGCAAGGCCTGCACTGCAAAGAAGTGATAGAAAATTTACTGAGCTTTTCACGGGTCAGGGTGGGATCTTCCGAATACTCGGATCTCAATTTGTGCATTGATGAAATCATCAATGTCGTGAAGCATACACTGGAAATGAATGAGATTGAACTGGTGACCGATCAGGCTGAAAACCTACCTCCTGTACGGGGTGATTCCCGGCAGCTTCAACAGGTTTTTCTGAACCTGATCAATAATGCGATTGCAGCCATGGAAAATGGGGGTGTTTTAAAAATCCGGAGTCGATTTCAAAGACGCGGCCGTATGGCTGTTATTGATTTTTCAGATAACGGAACCGGGATTGCTCCGGAAAATATGGACCGCATTTTTGAACCTTTCTTCACCACCAAGCCGGAAGGGGAAGGCACCGGTCTGGGATTGTTTGTCAGTTACGGCATCGTCAACAAATTTGGAGGCTCCTTATCGTGTGTCAGTTCCACCGTGGATGACCCTGAAAAGGCCGGTAGCGCGAGAGGGACAACCTTTACGATTCAACTGCCTGTCAAGCAGGGGGAGGGATAATGGCCGGAAAGATTTTAGTGGTTGATGACGAAAAAGATATGCTGACGCTTTTTCAGCGAATTATCAAGGAGAACACCGGTCACGAAGTTGCTGTCGAAAATGATCCGCTCAAGGCGGTCGAACGACTGCGAACCGATTCATTCGATCTGGTTTTCACGGATTTGAAGATGCCGAAAATGAGCGGCATCAAATTACTCGAAAAGATCAAAGAGATCCGGTCCAACGCATCCGTGGTGGTGATGACAGCTTACGGCACCATCGAAACAGCCGTGGAAGCCACCCATAAAGGGGCGTTCGACTATATCACCAAGCCCTTTCAGCGGGAACGCATTCTTTTGACCATCGAAAAGGTGATGAAGTGGCAGGAAGTGCTGGGTGAAAACGTGGCACTGCGACGTGCCCTGGCCGAAAAAGAAGGTTTTTCGACCATCGTGGGAACGTCGCCGATCATGCGCGATATTTTCCGGTGCATTCGGCAAGCAGCGCCGACTATGGGTACCGTATTGATCACCGGGCCGAGCGGTACCGGAAAGGAACTGATCGCAAGGGCCATACATGAGCACAGCTTAAGGTACACAGGCAAAATGATTACCGTCAACTGCACGGCCATTCCGGAAAACGTCATGGAAAGCGAACTCTTCGGCCATGTCAAAGGAGCCTTTACCGGGGCCTGGAAAGATAAAAAAGGATTGGTCGAGGCGGCCCACCTGGGAACGTTGTTCCTGGATGAAGTCGGTGATCTGAAGCCTTGGCTGCAAACCAAGCTGCTTCGCCTTCTCCAGGAAGGAGAATACAAGCCGGTGGGCAGCGAAATCACCCGCAAAGCGGATATCCGCTTTATTGCGGCCACCAACCATGACCTGAGAGCGGATATCCAGGAAAAGCGTTTCAGGGAAGATCTTTTTTATCGGCTCAATGTGATTCGTTTTGAATTGCCGCCGCTGAAAGAGAAAAAACAAGACATCCCCCTCTTAACTTACCATTTTTTAAAAAAATATACGGCGCTCAACGGGAAAAATATCACTGAAATCTCTGGCAACGCCATGAAGGCGCTGATGCAGCAGGAATATCCGGGCAATGTGCGCGAACTGGAGAATATCATCGAACGGGGTGTTATATTTTGCAGCACGAACACATTGAAGCTCAAGGACTTGTCCCTGGACGATCAACATGCCTCCCTTTTTTCCAACCTGGCCCCGGATCTTTTCCGCTTGTCCTTCAGGGAGGCAAAAGACAAGGTCATCCATATGTTCCATAGCCAGTATATCCAGACACTGCTTTCGGAAAGCGGCGGTAACGTCAGCCGGGCCGCTGACACAGCCGGCATTCAACGGCAGTACCTCCACCGGCTGATGAAAGAGGTAAATATCGATGCGGAAGATTTTAAGGTAGGGAAATCCACGTCCAGAGAAACCGATTTTGAGTCATCCTCGTAAGGAGCAAATCCATGAAAAAATCCAGTCCGTTTCGAAAGACGGCAAGATATCGACAGTGGTGCCCATGTGCCCGCACATCGACAACAATGAGCATTCGATTCAGTAGGCTGTGGTCTTGATTAAAAAATGAACATCGAACGTTGAACATCGAATGATGAGGTCGCTACGCTCCACCGATTTATGAAATGGATAGAATACCTTATTCGACGTTGGACGTTGGATGTTCGATGTTGGGCGTTCAGCTATTTAATTACGGGTATTGAAGTTTCATAAGAAGGACTGAGTCGAAGGCGAACCCATTCTTCTGAATTCTGACTCCTTAAACCCTTTCCAGACCGATTTTTTCCAGGGCGTCTTCAAGCCGAACCACCCCGATGGGCCGGTTTTTTCGTATGACAGCGATGCAATGCACATCGCAATCGAGCATTCTTTTGATGGCCTCGGTTATTCTGTCATCGCTCGACACCCAGGGTTTCAAGGGGGTGTCTGCTTTGTAAGGCAGAATGATCTCCCGGACCCTCCTGACTTTCATTCCGAAAAACCTCCGATAATACCTTTTTGAATGACACGCTAACCGGATAAACCGGTGCTGTTGGAAAGGCTTACGCCGCAAACAACAAATTGCAAGCACCAAATCTCAAATAAATTCCAAATTACAATATCCAAATTTGCAACTGTCTTTGGCAATGTTTTAACGAAAATTCTTATACAATTCTGCAATTTTGCAAAATTAATGCCGCGTCCCTTATAAAAGTTGGTGCTTCTCCGATTTAGTTGGATATGATCCTAAAAGTTTTCGACCTGTGCGGTTAGCTTTTGGATAAAACGGTTCTATAGACCTGTTGTGTAAAAGAATAAGCTTTCTCCCATACTTTAGTTTTCTAAAATCTCTCATTTCCACCCCTTTTTAATGCTAACGGCTAACCGCACAGGTTGATTTTTTTGCCGCAGGGCAAATTCCCGGAAGTACACGAATCAATCTCAGCCAAACTGTAAATGGGTGGGAGACACTTTCTCTGCTGAGTGTCCACTATTGCTCTTTGATTGCATTGCACGGTAAATGCACAAAACGGAGGCTCAATTATATTCTGTAAAAATTCAGGTGGTTAATATTTTTATGGCCGGCATTTCCATTGGCACGGCTTTTGTTATAGGTATTACCGGGAAAGAGTGATTTCTTAAATGATTATTACTTTTGCTGCTGATCATCGTGGTCTGCATCCTCTTGCTGTCCAAAGGGGCGGACTGGATGATCGACGGGGTGGTGCATCTGGCACAACGGACCGGTCTGCCAAAGATCGTTATCGGCGCCACCATCATTTCACTGGGGACAACGACACCCGAAGCGGTGGTCTCGGTCATGGCCGCTTTCATGGGCAATCCCGGCCTGGCGCTGGGCAACGGCGTGGGGTCCATTATCGCCGATACCGGTTTGATTTTCGGGTTGACCTGTATACTGGCAGCCGTACCGGTCAATCGATTCATTCTCAACCGAACAGGCTGGGTGCAGGTGGGATCGGCAACGCTCCTCGTGGCCATTTCGGTAGTGATTTTACTCACCACTTCCGGGGAACCGATTCTCTCCCGGCCGATTGGCTTTTTCCTCCTGGTGCTGCTGGCCGTGTACATGTACATGACATATCGCTGGGCCAAACAGGGGGGCGATTTGGCCATGGAGGGCGAAAATGACTTTGAAGGTGAACTGATGGGCCTGGGTTTGTGCTGGGCAATGGTCGTCGGAGGGCTGTTTCTGGTGGTACTGGGCGCTCGGGTACTGGTACCCAGCGCTTCGGAAATTGCCGTCAGGTTCGGTGTACCGGACGATGTCATTGCCGCCACCATGGTGGCGTTCGGCACCTCCCTGCCCGAACTGATGACGGCCATTTCCGCGGTCCGGAAAGGGCATCCGGAAATATGCGTGGGCAATGTGGTGGGTGCGGATGTACTGAACTGTCTGTTTGTCATCGGCGCGGCGGCCAGTGCCAGACCACTGGCCATACCGCCCAACTTTTTCTATTTTCACTTCCCTGCCATGCTCATCATCCTCTGGTCATTCCGGGTCTTTATTACCATGAACAAAGGCGGCTGGTTCAAAAGATGGCAAGGCGCCTGGCTGCTGGGTGTGTATTTGACTTATGTCGTCCTGCAGTATGTTTTAAACGTCGGCACGGCGCATGGGCCTGCCTGATTGAATGATTGATTGAAGGAACGTAAATAATAGAAATCGGAAAGTTACCAACTATCAGTTTAAACTCAAAGGAGGTGTAGATCATGACGGAAGAAGTGAAAGACCAACTGAAGGGATGGGAGGTGGCCCGAGACCTGGAAAATGAAAAGGGGACCATCTTCCAACGGTTTATCCCGGAGTGGCGCCAAATCAGAGCGGCACTGGGGGGTATTTTTGTATTTTTCCTTGTTTTTCTCCTGGGGATCTGGCTGGCGGGCAACCCGTTCGGTCCGACCGTGCGGATCCAGTCCGACTGGGTGGTGGCCCACGGTATTCAGGGCAATGATTGGAATATCGTGTGGAGTGTGGTGCTCCTTGCCGCATTTTTCGAGTTCATGGATGCTTCCGCGGGCATGGGCTTCGGAACCGCCCTGACCCCGATTATGCTGGTAATGGGGTTCGATCCCCGGCAAATCGTTCCCGTGGTGATGATTCAGCAGGGCGCCGCCGGTATGGTGGGCGCTTTTCTGCACCGGGAGTTCGAGAATGTGGAGTGGAAATTCAGCCCCATGTCCGAAACGGTCAAACTCTGGCTGATCATCGGACTGGTGGGCTGTATCGCCGTGACTGTTTCCATTGTCGGGGTGTATAAGATCCTTCACGTGGACAAAGTCTGGATCAAGCTCTATGTGGCCATCTTGCTGCTGATGATGGGTGTTGTTTCCGTCTTTCAGTCCCGGAAGGAGAGGCCTTATAAGCCCAACCGCATGATCGGGTTTGCCGCCCTGGCCGGGTTCAACAAGGGCGTCGGGGGCGGCGGTTACGGGCCGGTGGTTACCATCGGCGGCCTGATCTCGGGTGTTCCGGTGAAGAGCATGCTGGCTGTAACGGCCATATCCGAAGGCACGGTGAGCGCCTTTTCGATCATCGTCTGGATGGCTCTGCTGACCACCGGTGTCCAGATCGATTATATGCTGCTGCCGTCCTTTATGATCGCCACCATGTTTTCCGCGGTGGCCGCGCCCTATATGACCCGGGTGTTTCCGGAGAAAATGTGGAAGATCGTGGTTCCCGCTTACTGTCTCATCGTGGCCGCCGTCTGCTTCTGGAAAATCGTCCCGAGTATTATGGCCAGACTGGCCGGATAAGAGACCGGCATCGATCCGTATCCGTGGAAACGGCACCGGGCTCCCCAAAGGACCGGGGAGTCCGGCAACCTTTTTAGTATAAGTGAATTGAAAATGAAAACACATATCAGAGAAGACCAACAGTACTTGTCCGGCGGGACGGGCGATCAAAGCTACTACCGGCAGCGTTCACGCAATTTCGGGGTAACCATGGCGGTAATGGGGCTCAGTTTCCTGCTGTACTACCTGGGCCT
This sequence comes from Desulfosarcina sp., assembly GCA_014237405.1. Lineage (GTDB taxonomy): Bacteria > Desulfobacterota > Desulfobacteria > Desulfobacterales > Desulfosarcinaceae > Desulfosarcina. The sequence goes on from JABZFO010000011.1 coordinate 17,992, forward strand.
TTTCGGGAATGTGCCGGGACCGCTTGCTCCCGGGAAGATCGGAAACACGCTCGCCGGCATGGGTGTGACGCAGGTCCACGCCATGGCGTTCTAAGCGCCAAATTGATGATGACGGGACCCTGTGCGGCGCATTGGTGAAGCGGAACAAAACCGCCCACTCACGGACAGGTCGGTTTATGATTCAATATGAGTGCAGCCACGGGCACAAACGCCGGGACGCTCACTTTCACCCGATTAAAAAGGGAGCCGTCAGTCACACCCTGTGGGGGATCTCACTTTGCTTCTGCCTCATGGTGTTTTACCTGTATGGAGGGCTGCCATGAATAACGGCATCCGGGTGCTGCTGGTAGATGACGAAGAGAAATTTGTTAAAAACATGGCCCGGCTGCTGCGGTTCAGGGAATTTATGGTGGAGACGGCCCTTGACGGATTCAAGGCCCTGGCAGCCATTGAGGAAGATGAGGGTTTCGATGTGGTCGTCCTCGATGTTAAAATGCCGGGGATGGACGGCATCACCACACTCGGCAAGATAAAAAAACATTCCCCGGAAACGGAAGTGATCATGCTCACCGGTCATGCCACGGTGGAATCCGGTATTCAGGCCATCCGCGAAGGGGCTTTTGATTACCTGATGAAACCCTGCGATATCGAAGAGCTGGCGGAAAAGATAAAAGAGGCCTGCGAGGTGGAGCGCATCAGGCGCCGTCCGGTGCTGTGGCCCCGGAATCTGGTTAAGGAGATCACCTGGCCCTCTTTCGTGAAACTATATGCCAACGACCCCATCGTAAAGGCCCTTGAGGTGTTTCAGCGGGACAAGGGGATGTCTTCCAAAGAATCCTTATATGTCCTGGATGCTGAAGATCGCTTCGAAGGAATCGTCACCCGTCGCGACTTGCTGACAGCGGCGCAAAAAGAACACCCGGAGCGCAGCCTTACCTGGCACGACCTGGCCGACAATCCGGAACAGCTTCCTCGAATTATCCTCGCCGACATTTTGCAGCCGGATTACCCCATCGCCACCAATCCTGAAGAGAACCTGACCGAAGCCGCCCGTCGGATGATCGATAACAATGTCCGGTGCATGCCGGTGGTGGAAGGCGAAAAGGTCATTGGATTTATCCGGCTCCTGGATATTTTTCAGTATGTGGAGCATGAGATTGAGTAAGGGTACTGGGTTCAGAGGTTCCGGGTTCAAAGGTTCAACCCATGAAGGATTCAATTCGGAGTCAACGACCACCCGCAAAGCGGGTGACTTGAATTTCAGGCCTTAGGCCGGAAAGACAAAAACAACCCTGAACGGTGACCCCTGAACCCTTGAACCCTTGAACCCAGAACCCAGAACCCAGAACCCCGAACCCTGAACCCCTAAACCCGTGAACGCCTACAAACCGAAGGAATGCGCCATGGCCAACATCAACCCTGAACCCGGTCCATCCACGGAAAGCGACTTCCCCTATTTCCGGCATCTTTGGAATAATGTCGTCGTCGCCCTTTTGGCTGCATCGTTTTTGCCACTCATCGCAATCGGCGGGGGGATGTACTATTATTCGACATCGGTGCTGAAGGATAAAACACTGGCTTCCCTCCGCAGCGAAGTCGACAGTCATCAGAAAACCGTGGATCAATTCCTGTTCGAACGCATCATGGATCTAAAGGCGATTTCGCAAATGCAGAATCCGGTGTCTCTTACCAGCCCCGGCAAACTCGAAGCGGTCTTCAAGGCGATACAGCCCGCTCCGGACAGCCGCTACTTTACGGATCTCGGTATAATTGATCAGTATGGCGCACACATGGCCTATGTAGGGCCATACGATCTGATGGCTAAAAACTATTCTCATGCCCAATGGTTCAAAGCGGTTATGGCCTCCGGGGTTTACGTCAGTGATGTGTTCTCAGGCTTTCGACAGGTGCCCCATTTCATCATCGCCGTAAAACGAACCGAAAATGGGGAACCATGGATCATCCGTGCAACTATGGACGCTGTTTATTTCGAAAATCTGGTTTCGAAAATTACGGCAGGCAGCGGCGGGGATGCGTTTCTTGTAAACAAAAAGGGCCTTTTGCAAACCACCCCCCTCCGGGCAGGTGGCCTGATGGAGCCATCGGATATTCAAGACCCGGAGCGATTTGACGGCATCCGGATGGAAGAAACCGATGGAAAAATCCGCGTGATGGCGTGGCTCAAGGGCGTTCCCTGGCTTAGCGTGGTTGAAATGGACCGGGATGAAATTTACAGCCGGCTCCAACGGGTTCGCAATGTCGGTATTTTCATTTTTCTTATGGGCGCCGTTTTCATCGGTTTTACCGTGCTTCTCACCACCAATCATCTGGTGAGCCGCTTAGAGATCAAACGCAGAAACATCCAACTGATGGGCCACCACCTGCGACAGGCCAATAAAATGACCTTGTCTCTGCAGTTGTACAAGGGATTTTTCCAGGAAATCAACGAGGCCCTGGTCAATATCGACAGCTCCGCCGCCTGGATCGGAGAGCAGAACCGAAAGGCACGTAGCCTGGAAGGAAGCCGAGATGAGGTGGATGAAAATCTACAACAGATACGGGACGAGATTCTGCGAAGCCGGGAAACGATCCACCAGCTCACCAGCTTCAGCCTGCCGACGGCCCCTGCCGTCGCCGACGTTGACATCAACGGGATGCTCGACCGGTTAAGTGAGCTTTTCCGTCGGGAGACGTATTATAATAACATTCAAATTCATCAGGATTTCCAGGAGCCCCTCCCGTCTATCCGCAACGATCCGTCACAACTGCAACAGGTGTTTCAAAACTTGATATTCAACGCGATCGACGCCGTTGAAAAGGATGGCGTAATCACCCTGAAAACAAAGGCACATGGAGATTCCGTTCACGTCATAATAAAGGACGATGGTCCCGGTATTGCCCCGGATATCATGGAAAGGATCTTCGATCCGCTTTTCACAACAGATTATAGATGTCTGGGGCTGGGGCTGGCGATCTGCCGGGATATTCTGAAACAGATGGGTGGCGAGATTGAAGTCGCCACGCGACCGGGAAAGGGGGTCTCATTCACGGTCACACTTCCCGTACATTTTCAATCACCATCATCGGCAAAACCGTAAAGAATCCTGGCCCAGAGGACCAGGCTTTCTAAGGATAAATAAACGTCCTTACGACAAGATGCTGACCCGACCATGCTGAAAAAAGAACACATCAGGCAAGCCATCCAGGCCATATCCAAAAGAGATGCCGAAATCGGATATACCCTGGATGAACTGTTGAGCCGGGGCGCAATCAATCCCGTTTCCGCTCGTCCGGACAGTTCAACCGGGGATGATTTTCTTTTTACTTACAATGGCCGGCCGGCGAGGGTAAAAAAAATCATCTTTTTTAATCAGGGCACGGCTCCCGTTGAAGAACAGCTGCTCATCAAATACGGGGAGATGATGCAGCAGCAGCTCATACAAAACAGTGAAAAACTGAATTTTCTGGAGGCTGCAAGGGCAATACGTGAGGCGGGCCTGCGGTTTCTGGTGGATCATGAGATCGACTTTGCACTGGCGCGGATGCAAACCACCGCTGAAAAAAAGGGCATGGATCCGACATCGGCGGCGAACATACGGACCTGCTTGCAAGCCATAAAAAATAAACGGCCGCCGCTGTTGATTTTTCCGGATAGCCCGTCGGAAAATGGAAGCGTCGAAATTTTATACTCCGGAACGGTGGATGAGGGCAAACCCGCCTTTTTTATTCGATTTCCCTTCAGCATGGATGCCATGTTGCAAGCGGCGGATATCAATCTTGAATTTTTTAATATTCGCTTTTTGCTTTCTTGCCTGACAAGGGGGTTGGAGAAAAACCTTTTCACCTGCGTGGTAAACAACAAAATTGAAGGAATCGTTTATCTGGCTGACAAAATAAGCTATTTACACCGGGCCGTGGAAATTCAATATATCGCCACCGTTGGTGGAAGACCGGCAACCGAGGATGATCCGGGTCGTAAGGAGCTGCGCGGGGTGGGCACATTCCTCATGGCAGGGGTCTGGATGCTGTGGAAAAACCACCTGACGAACGCCAAAGACCTTCTGCTTGACGCTGAAATCGGTGCCCGACGTTTTTATGAGGGCGTCGGCTTTCAGCCTCTGGGATATTCCGGGTTTATCATGAAGGAACCTGGCGGCCGTCTGGTGCAGGCTATTTTAGAGATGGCAGGCAGGTGCCCGGCATTGCAGGATCGCGCCACAGCGGAAATCATCCGGATGATCAAAAAACAGATTCGAATACTCTGGAAAAAAAAGTCGTTTCAAAAGCAAAAACAGGCCAGAAAGCATGCCCTTGAATCCGTGAAGGTTTGTTTTCAGGCCGATTTCAACCCGGCACTCGCCCGAACGGCTCTTGAAGAGCTGACCCGCTACCGCAAAAAGATACCGGAATCAGACGAGCTTATCGGGAAGGCAAACAGAAAAAACTGAAACCATGGCGTCACCTGGGGTAGTGGTAATCAAAGATCAGCGGTTTGGGCGACATCTGGAGGGAATTTTTCATCTGGAGAATCCAAAGCGCCTGGCAGCGTTTGAATCGATAATGCAAAACCCGGCCCTTGCCGGAAGATGGCAGGAAGTGATTCCGAGGCTGGCGACAACCGAAGAGCTTGCCTGGGTTCACACGCCCGGGTATATCGGCAAAGTGGCGAAAACTTCCGGAAAAACGCTCACCTCTTTTGATTTTGACACCCAGACCACCGCCGATTCCTATGATACGGCAAGGTTGGCAGTGGGCGGGGTCTTCAGCCTTATCGATGCCATTCAGGCCGGGAAGGCAAAACGGGGATTTGCCTTTATTCGGCCCCCCGGCCATCACGCGGAAAAGGATCGGGCCCTCGGGTTCTGCCTGTTCAACAACATCGCCCTGGGAGCCGCTTACCTGAGAAATCGCTACGGGCTTTCGAGAGTCATGATCGTGGATATCGACGCCCACCATGGCAACGGTATCCAATCCGCCTTTTATGATTCCGATGAGGTTCTTTACCTCTCCATGCACCTGTTCCCCGGGTTCCCCGGCACCGGAAATGTAGGTGAATTGGGCCGTGCAAACGGCGAAGGCTTCACCGTCAATGTGCCCCTTGGCAGAGGACATGGCGACCAGGAGTTCGCCCGGATTATTTGTCACCTGGTTTTACCCCTGGCTCGGGAATATCAGCCGGAAATGATTCTGGTCCCCTGTGGGTTCGATCTTTATATGCACGACCGCCTGGGGGGCATGCGCGCCACTCCCAAAGGGTACGCCCTTTTGACCCGTCTGTTGATCGAAGCCGCTGAAACCGTGTGCGACGGCCGTATCGCCTTTGTCGCAGAGGGGGGATACAGCATGAAAGGCATTCGTGAATGCGGCCTGCGGGTGATGCAGGAACTGTGCGATGTCAAAACCCTGAACGGTGGAAAACCCTTTAACCACGAATGATGAGGGAAGGGGTCTAAAAACATCGCTATTCATACAGATTACTATTCAATATCGAGGGTGTAGCCGTAAGCGTAAAGGCTATGAACGTCGAACATCCAACGTCCAACGTCGAATTTTGAATAAGGTATTCTGCCTATTTTTATAAAATGCTTCCTCTCGGCACATTCTTTATCGACGCACCTGTTCCCCGCCGGTCCCGAAACTGCTAATTTGGGTGGAACAGGAGGGAAATCCGGTGCTTATTTGACGGAGGCGCGCATCATCGCCAATGCCTGATGCGCAGCACCGATCATTGGGTGTACGGTCGGCGCGGATGTCAGCAACGGGTGGGTTGCTATCTGCATCATATCCAGTTCACGCACCGTGACCTTCTTCTGAATCGCAAGTGCAATCATGTTAATTAATTCACCCACAGACGGCCCGCCGGATACCTGGCCACCGAGAAGAATACCCGAGCGATCCGCAAAAACCAGTTTAACCTTCAGTTCACGGGCACCGGGAAGCATTCCCGGATGGCGATCCGGAGCCACAGCAGTAGCGGTAACAATACGAAATCCTTCTTTTTCACAGGTTCGGCACGTCATCCCTGCGCTGGCAAATGAAACACCCCCGATTTGTGTGGAAAAAGCAGCAATGGTGCCCTGTATTTGATGCAGCACTCGAATTCCGAAAATGTTTGTCCCCGCATTCCGAGCTTCGGCTGTAGCAGTCGAAGCAAGCCAAACCGGCGCCGCCTTTCGTGTAAAAAAATCGCGTTTTACAGCACAGTCACCCACGGCAAATATATTCTCTGTACTGGTTCGCATATATTCATCCACCCAAATAGACCCGTTCTCAACGATCCTGAGACCCGCATCTTCAGCTATTTTCCCGGCAGGTTTTGCACCGATGCTGACCAACACCATGTCTACCGGAATTTTCTTGCCGTCATCCAGGGTAACCGATTCTGCACTGTTGTTCCCATCTATGGAAAGGACAGAATGACTGGTATGGATTTTGATCCCCAGTTTGTATAGAACCTGTGCTATTTCATCACAGAATTCATCATCAAAGGCGTTGTAAAGCAGCTTGGGCATAATTTCAATCAGGTGAACCTCAACATCTGAAGCTTTGGATAACTCATCGGCAAACTCCGCCCCGATAAAACCACCGCCGATAATTGCAACTCTCTTTGATTTATGCACTATCTCTCGCAGGGCCGTCATCGCCGACATGCTTTTTCGGATCGTAAAAACACCCTCTTTATCGACTCCCGGGATGGGCGGCATAATCGTATCAGTCCCGGTAGCCAGGACGAGTCGCTCATAGGAAAAGACTTCCCCGGACTCCAAAGTCACCGTATGCGTTTTTACATCCAGGGAAACCACTTTCCCCACTTTTACATCGATCCCGGCATTCTCAAGGGGCATGTTGCCTACGGCGTTCTGCTTGGGATCGGAAAGGGTGTGAATCATATATGGAATGGCACAGGGAATAACACCATCCCCAATCTCTTTGATAAGACACACGGATTTGTCAGGATATACGCTTTTAGCCGTCAAGGCAGTGATGATTCCTGCGATCCACAAAGATTGCGCTTAGATTTTGGTTCACCAGTTTTTATTTGAAATCAGGCAAGGCGCGCCAAAGGGAGCATATTGTCTATATGTTTCACATAACCTTTATAACACATTTTTGGCAATTATTGTGCCGGGTTTAATCGACCAGCCGATCCTGTCAGATTGTCTCTTCAGCAACCCCCTTCCCGCCAAAAGTGTCAAGCAGATCAGATAGCCCCTGTCTCCTGCCGGTTTACACTTCCCGGATTTGATGGGTTGCCGATAAATCAAAACAGGTGAATTCGTGTGAATAGCGGGCTTCTTTAGGCCATGGATGACCGGCTATTTGGTGGCATGGATTTTGTATTTTATAGGATCGATAAGATTGATACGATTGAAAAATGATATCCATATGCCGGTAACCGATATGAAGGGCGCGCTTATCAGTGTCTATCTAGTGCCCATCCATGATTGAGAATCATGGGTGGAAGGCGTTAGCTTTTAGCCATTAGGTTTTAGATAAAACGGTTAAAAAACAGGATATTATCTAATTGCTAACTGCTAAGAGCCAATAGCTCCATCCTGAAATCTTGGATTTATGGATGGAGACTAACTAAAGGATATACCATGGCCGCACAATCAAAAACCAACGGAAATACGAGCGGAAATCATTCGGACGCATACGGGAAAAAAAATTATTCGCCGTTGTTCTGGAGGTTCATCACGCTGACCGTGGTCTGCTCGCTGTTGCCGCTGCTGCTGGTGGGCTGGGGTATCAATATTCACTATACGCGATTTTCTGAAGCCCGTGTGATAGACTCTTTGAAAAACCAGCTCGAACATCACGATAAAATTATCGAACTTTTTATCAACCGAAGGTCTTACGCACTGAAAGTTATCGCCAAGACCCATTCCATGGATGAATTGATAGGACCAAACAAGCTCGATGAGGTGTTTGAAGTACTCAATCACGAAGACGGATCATTCACAGACCTTGGGGTTATCGGCGAAAACGGTGACCACCTGGCCTATGCAGGGCCTTTTAGCCTTAAGGATAAAAACTATTCCAATGCTTTCTGGTTTAAGAAAGTCCTGGAGAACGGAATTTTCATCAGCGACATGTTCATGGGATTTCGCCAGGAACCCCATTTTATTATCGCTGTTGTCCGTATGGAGAGGGGAAAACGGTGGATTTTACGGGGGACGGTGGATACGGAAGTATTCCGCTCTTTGGTGGAAAGCACCATGGTCGGCAAAACCGGAGAGGTCCTGCTGGTGAACCCGGATGGCATATTCCAAACCAGTCCGAGGTTCAGCGGAAAGATCATGGAAAAGGCGCCCTTTGCCATAGAGAAACCCCAAAAAAAGATAAAGGTCGACATCCTGAAGGATGCCCTGAGCGCGAAAACCCGGCAAATCCCCAGACAGATCGCCGTTTGGACCTGGCTCAAGGAACCGAAATGGATGCTGATGATCCGCCAGGATTACGATGAAGCCCTGAATGCCGTTAAACATGCCAATTTTGTCACATTGGTCGGCCTTCACCTGAGTGCCCTGATCATCCTGGTGGTGACCATGCTGATCACCCGGCACATGATTGTCGTCATCAGGCAACGGGACGAGGAGGCGGATCAGTTGAACCGGCAATATCTGCAGGCCAGCAAGCTAGCCTCCATCGGTCAACTTTCAGCGGGTGTGGCCCATGAAATCAACAACCCACTGGCCATTATCCTCACCGAAAGGCAGATACTGATGGACATGGAGGGTCAAGCTCCCCCCATGGATCCGGATTTGAAGGCCCAGTTTCACGACTCCATGGAACAGATCGATATCCAGATCCAGCGGTGCAAAAGGATCACGCAGAACCTGCTCAGGTTTGCCCGACGCACCCAGTCGTTGATCGAACCTGTTGATCTCAATGCATTTATCAAAGAAGTCGTGGAACTGATGGAAAGAGAGGCCCGGACCAGCGGGATCAAATTCTTTACGGACCTGGAAGAAAACCTTCCGGAAATACAGTCCGATCCGTCGCAACTTCAGCAGGTCTTTTTAAACATGATTACCAACGCCGTGGATGCCCATGATGGGATGCCTTACGGGACCATTTCCATTACCACCGGATCGGAAAATTCCGGAAAAAATGTTCGGATTGGTTTTGCCGACACCGGGTCGGGTATCCGGCCGGAGCATTTGGAAAAACTGTTCGACCCGTTTTTTACCACCAAACCGGTGGGAAAGGGAACCGGGCTGGGGCTTTCCATTTGCTTCAGTATCATTGAACGGCTGGGCGGAGAGATCAAGGTAAGGAGCAATCCGGGTGAGGGTAGCGAATTCATTATATCTCTGCCCTTGGAGCCGCCGTCGGGATTGAAGGAGGAGCTTGCACAGGGTTGATGGAAATCGGCAGTTTCACCTGGTAAAATGAGATAGTGAATAAAACAAAGAGACTAATAACGGAATGTTATCACCAAGATTCCCAACGATAGAATCAAAAAAGGAGGGGCTCAAATGATCAATTCAAAAATTTTACTGGTGGATGATGAAACTGTATTTACCGGTAACATGTCCAAGCTGTTGACCACAAGAGGGTATCGCGTCACAGCCGTAAACAACGGGGATGCTGCCATCAAAGCCCTGGAGGAGGAAAAATTCGATGTGGTTGTGCTGGATCTGAAAATGCCGGGGATGGACGGTATTGCCACATTGACGGAAATCAAGAAACTCGGCCTTTTTACAGAGACGTTAATCCTCACCGGCCACGGATCCATCGATACCGCCATGGAGGCCATTCGGATAGGGGCATACGACTACCTGACCAAACCCTGCGAAATTGATGAACTAGTAGCGAAGATCGAAGGGGCTTGGGACAAAAAGGACGGTGCTGAGAGGCAGGACATCCAGGATAAAATCCACAAGGTAGTCGAATCCCCGGGCTCGGTATTCAACGTGTTTCCCAAAGACAAACGGAAGGAATAAAAATGGCGGGGAAAATCCCCGCCATTTCAGATTTTTCATGATGTGGGCGCAGTGATCAGTCGTGGATCTCTTCCTTGACGCCGACAGCCATTTTGTAAAGGACGGTCAGCACCAGTGCGCCGATGGCGTAAACGCCAAGGGTGATGCCGATCTCCGGCATGGTTGGGGCGTATTCGTTGACCTGATGCATGGGGTTGGGCACGAAACCACCGGAGATCATTCCCAGGCCCTTGTCGATCCAGGTACCCAAAACAATCACGATACAGGCAATCATCAGGGAAGTCTCGTTTTTTCGGGTTGCCGGCGTAACGGTGAGAACGATGCCAGTCGCCATGAAGATCATGGAGGCCCACATCCAGGGCACCAGCGCCCCGTGCCCGTGCAGGCCCACAAACAGATACTTGAGGTGATCCATGTGACCGGGGATATTGCTGTAAAAGCCCACGAACACTTCACAGAGAAGAAAGAAGACATTGATGCTGATGGCGTAGGCCACGGTCTTGGCCAGGGCCTGGATCTGCGCTTTGCCCGGATCGAAGTTGGTGAAGCGCCGGATGAACAGGCAGAGCAGAATCAGCAGGGCCGGTCCGGCGGCAAAGGCCGACGCCAGAAACCGGGGGGCCAGGATGGCGGTAAGCCAGAAGTGCCGTCCCGGCAGACCGCAGTACAGGTACGCGGTGACCGTATGGATGCTCACGGCCCAGGGAATGGAGATGTAGATCAGGGGCTTGAGCCAGCTCTGGTAATGGACGCCGTTTCGCTCGGCCTCCAGCACGTTCCACCCGATGACCAGGTTGAGAAACAGATAGCCGTTGAGCACAACGGCGTCGTAAAACAGCACGCTGTTGGTGGTCGGGTACAGCAAAACATTGAGCGCCCGCATGGGCTGCCCAAGGTCCACCAGGATGAAAAGCAGGCACATGACGATGGAGGCAATGGCCAGGAACTCGCCCAAAATGGTAATCTTGCCGTAGGCCTTGTAGTCATGCAGATAGTAGGGCAGCACGACCATCACCCCCCCGGCGGCCACACCGACCAGGTAGGTGAAGTTTGCGATATAAAACCCCCAGGAGACATCCCGGCTCATGCCGGTGATCCCGAGACCGAATTTAAGCTGCATCAGGTAGAGCCCGAAGCCGGCACCGATGACACCCAGCAGGACGACCATCCACCCCCAGTACCATTTATTTCCTTTTACGGCTAATTCAAGCATACTCACCTCACACGATGTAGTAGACGGACGGCTCTGTTCCCAGGGTCTGTTTCCGCCTGATGGTGTAATTTTCCTTCAACAATTCCCGGACCACCGAGTGTTCATCGTACAGATCGCCGAATGCGATGGCACCGTTGGAGGCCTCCACACAGGCGGGCATTTTGCCTATGGCCAGCCGTTCTGCGCAGAAGTTGCACTTTTCAACCACACCCTTCATGCGGGTGGGGAACTCCTTGTTGTTTGCTTCGATGAAGGGGCGCGGATCCCTGAAATTGAAGCTACGGGCGCCGAAGGGGCAGGCGGCCATGCAGAAGCGGCAGCCGATGCAGCGGTGAAAGTCCATGAGGACGATCCCGTCACTCTCGCGCTTGAAGGTCGCCTTGGTGGGGCATACGCGGCAACACGGGGGGTTTTCGCAGTGGTTGCACAGCAGGAGGAAAGGCTTGTGCTCCACCGCCTCGTCGAGAAATTTATTCGTTTTGTCCGGGAAGACGTGATGGTAATGGTCTTCCCAGATCCACTTGACCTCGTGATTTTTGTTATCGATGGCCGTTGGGATGTTGTGGATCTTGTTGCAGGCCTCGATGATGGGCTCCACCGCCTCGGCCGTCTGAAGCTTGCGGGTATCGATCACCATGGCCCACTGCTCGGCCGTCAGGGCGTCCTCTCCACTGGCCACATGGTAGCCCTTACCGCCTCCCAAAGCAAAGGCATTGAGCACGGGTTTTGCCCCAAGACCCAGCGCGGAAACGCCAGCTATCTGAAGAAAGCGTCTTCTGCTGTTTTTCATACCTTATTCTCCTTTTGGGTTATCTATGTGGCAATCCCAGCAATAGGGGTCTACGGACGCATAGTCGTGGCACCGGTCACAGAACTTCTCCTTGTTGGAGTGGCAGTCCAGACAGGTGTTGGAGAGACTCATGTCAAACAGTTTGCCATCGGCATTGACGAACATCCGCTCCCCGCTTCTCACCACGTTGTGCCGCCACACGTCCAGAAGCTGCATATGCTCCGCGGTCATGAACGCGGTGGGCATGACGCAGGTCTTGGCGGCTTTAGCTTTCGCGGTCAACTCCAGCTCCGGTGCGGGCGCGGCTTTTCCCATATTGAACCAGAAGGGAAAGGTGATGACGACGATAAAAACAACGAGTCCCGCGAGAATCATATTTTTGTCCTTCATCGGCTACTCCTCCATTCCCGGCAGCGGTTCGCCGCGCAGGTCGGTTTCTCTTTCCTTTTCACCGGGCATAATCAGGGCATTGGCCACCAGTTCGTGAAGCCCTGTCACATCGACCTCCGGCACCCAGTATTCCATGGATGCGGGAAATGCCGCACGGTCGATGGCGCAGACACAGGCGAGCATGTTCACCCCAAAATTGTCATGGACATGTTTCACCGCGTTGGCCCGCGGAAAGCCGCCGGCCATTCTCAGTTCCATGTTTTCACCCGCGTTGAGGCCGGCGCCGCTGCCACAGCAGAAGGTCTGCTCCCGGATGGTACCGGCCGGCATCTCGTAGAAGTGGTTGACCACATTCTCGAGCACGTACCGGGGCTCGTCCAGCAGGCCCATGCCCCGGGCGGGGTTGCACGAATCGTGGAAGGTGACGATCTGGTTGTCGTTGCGGCCAGGGTCCAATTCCAGCTTGCCGTGTTTGATCAGGTCGGCGGTAAACTCGGCGATGTGGACCATTTTCGTTGACTTGGCATTTTCGAACGTGGTGCCGGTGATGGGGTTTACCGGCTCTTCCAGAAAGTCCGCCGGGCCGTTCATGGTGTCCATGTACTGGGTGATCACCCGCCACATATGCCCGCACTCGCCGCCTAGGATCCACTTGACACCCAGGCGCTTGGCCTCGGCGTACATCTTGGAGTTGAGCCGCTTCATGGTCTCGTGGGAGGTGAAAAAGCCGAAGTTGCCGCCCTCCGATGCGTAAGTACTCCAGGTGATATTCAGGTCGTATTTTTCTTTCAGGTAGTGGAACAGGAGCATGTAGCCCATACAGGTGTAGGTTCCCGGATCGGCGAACACGTCACCCGACGGGGTGATGAAAAGGATGTCGGCGTCCTTTTGCATGTACGGGGGATCAACCTTTATGCCGGTGACCTCTTCGATCTCATCGACGAAAAAGTCGAGCATGTCCTTGAAGGCATGGGGCTGAATGCCCAGGTGGTTGCCGGTGCGGTAGCAGTTGGCCACCGGCGTGGCGATCCAGTCGATGTTCAGGCCCAGCAGGTTCAACAGCTCCCGGCCCATGATGGTGATTTCGGCGGTATCGATGCCGTAGGGGCAGAAAACCGAGCATCGCCGGCATTCGGTGCACTGGAACAGGTAGTACCACCACTCTTTGAGGACGTCCAGGGTCATGGGACGGGCCCCGCCCAGCCGGCCGAGAATCTTGCCGGCGGTGGTGAAGTCGTTGCGGTAGACGCTCCGCAGAAGTTCGGCCCGGAGCACCGGCATGTTCTTGGGGTCGCCGGTGCCGATGAAGAAGTGGCACTTGTCTGCGCAGGCACCGCAGCGCACACAGATGTCCATGAACACCTTAAAGGATCGGAATTTTTCCAGACGCTCGCGAAACCCTTCGTAAATAATCTCCTGCCAGTTTTCCGGCAGCTTCCAGTCTTCTTCCAGCGGATTCCAGGGCCGCGCATAGGGAAGGCCGAGGGTCGCTACACTTTTGGGGTTGGATGCGTAGCAGTACATCCCCTTCCGAATATCCAAGGGTGTGTCCATCCAACCGGCGCCGGAGGGACGATGATCTATCTGTGACAATAGTTCATCGGGTTTGATCAGCTCATCTGCCATTATCTGCTCCTTTTATCTTAAGGCTGTTCTTCGGGCATTTTTACGACCGGCAGGCCGGCATCGATCATTTTCTCTCTGAAATCGTCTTCGTACTCATCATAGGTGTGAACCTTGACCGGGTAGTTCCAGGGGTTCACGTACCGGACCTGCCGGGTGTTACCGGTCATGTTCCGGGTAGGACTGAGAAAAATCCCGGCCAGGTGCATCAGCTTGCTGAACGGAAAGTACGCCAGAAGGATGCTGACCAGGAACATGTGGGCGTAAAACAGGCCGCTGACACCCTCGGGAATGGTAGGCCTGAAGGTCACCAGCCCCATGGTCAGTTCTTTAATTGCAACGATGTCCACCTTGGTAAAATAACGCATGAAAATACCGGAAAGGGCGATCCCCATGATCAGAAACAGGGGGAAAAAGTCGGCGGCCAGGGAAATGTAGCGCACCTGGGGGATGAGCACCCGGCGCAGGAAAAGGTAAAGCGTTGCGGCAAGGAGCACCAGCCCGGACATGTACACCCCGGGCAGGCCCGACTGAATGGCATCATAAAGCACTTCGATGCGCATGAAACTGTCCACCTTCTCTAAAAGAGTGACGAAAAACGGAACGGGTTCGGTAAAAAACCGCAGGTGCCGGACCACCACCGTAAAAAAGGCGTAGTGGAAGGCCAGGGCACCGACCCACAGGAAGATCTCCAACTGGTAGGTCAGCTTGGTGCCGCCGTTCAATTTCATCCGGCTGTTGCGAAACAGGGACCGGAAGCAGACGATTTCCAAGAACATCCGGATGATGACGAAAAAGGTGGATGACGGGTTGTCGATCTTGGCCTGTTTGAACCAGGGCAAGGATGGCTGCTGACCACAGGTGGTGGTGATTTGAAACGGCACGGCCGAGCGGGACCAACCCATCACGCGGCGTATAAAACCGACAACGAATAGGATCACCGCCAGATAGGGGATAATGATGCCGAACACCAGCTGCAGGCCCGCCCCCTGCTGCGTGCCCACATAGGCGATCAGGAACAGCACGATAACCGCTATGAGGCTAACCATGTAATTTTTATTCATCGAACCGCACCTCACTCCTTGGCGCCTGGCAGATTTGAATGTTCCGCAACCGCCCCACCGCAGTTGTGCCGATGCCACAAGTGACATCGAGGGCCTCCCGGGAAGGGGGTCGCGGCAAATTCAGAGCCGCTGCCGGATGCCTGAATCGAAAGATTATAAAGGAAGTTTCAGAAACCGGGCCCGTCTGCCTCGGTTTCATCAATTAAACCGGCTCGTTTCAACGAACCGAAAAACTGTTTTCTGGATTCCGTCGCCTTGAGTTCAAATATTTTTTCCCGGCATGCCACGTAAATGTCGAAGGCCGCCATGGCCATCTCGTCGATCTGCCGATCCAGACCATTCATATCCACCCCCGCATCACGGCCATCACCCGGCAGATGCTGCCGGATAATCTGCTTCAGGGAAAAGACAAAACCTGTGGCCTTGGAAGGAGTAAAGGTTTGAACGGCCCGGATTCTTAATATGGGATCGAGGGCTGCCGCCATGACATCGCGCCCGGCACCCGTGGTCAGGGCATCCACCAGTGAATCGAGGCTCTGGTAGGTGGTCTGCCCCACCGGATTGGCAAATGGATCTTTCTGGCTTTTGAGAAACCGTGCCGTGTCGGCCGGGTAGGTGTCAACAGTGGCCTGAAACCAGCTTTTGAGGATCTCCTGTTTTTTTTCCGCCAGTAATTGTGCTGAACTCATCTACGGTTTCACCTCGGAGGCCCCGTGAACCATACACGGGTGCCGCAATAGCAACCTCAGCTTTTCAGTTCGGATTGTTTCGGTGGAAATATTGTGCAATGGCTGGAAATCAGCCGAATTCAACGTCGAACCTATAGTCAACTTGCCCTTTTCTGTCAAGGATAAATAAGGCGCTACGCCCCTGAGCCAACGTGATCATCGATACATTTTTTTCCACGGGGAGCGCCGGTTCTCCTGGGCGTCGGCCAGGGCCAGGTACAAGGTGCTCACCACCAGTTCAGCGCAGTGGAAATGGTCTTGCGGCAGCGTTTCGAGAAAACCGGCCACCTGCTCCGGGGTGACCTCCCAGGCTGCATCCACCGCCTTGCCCTCAACCAGTGAAACGACGGCATTGCAGCTGGCGTTGGTGTTGAGGCAGCCGTTGATGTCGTAAGACAGGGTGCTGATGGTGTCCCCGTCGAGGTTCATGAAGAACTCCACCGTATCACCACAGTCGCCAGTCTTTTGGCCATATCCGTCCGGTTTTTCCAGTCGTTCCCGGCGATCGGTACGAAAAGCCATCTCCAGAAAGGTAAGGGAATGGTCCTGCCAGAAGTCCGATGTTTCCTTTTCCGCGTCCATGAGGGTAGATCTCCTTTGATAGTGGCGGATCATAAAAGCCGGCGCCGGCTTTGTCAATACAGGTTGTAATTGCCGCTTAACCATTTGCGATGGTTACCTATTTATGTTAAGCGTGAATGAAAGGGTTAGGGCCTCGGAAAAAATAAAACCCACAGAGATGACGCCGGATTTTTGTTCGTGGTCAAGGCGCGTCGATGGTTTCATACTGGTTGTATGTAGCCATCGCTACGCAACGCAGAACACGGGCAAAAAGACAAGTAAGATCGTTGATTTAATTATTTCCGAGGCCCTTAAGTAGGGAAAACCACCTTTTCCCCTCCGCTTGCAGGCCGGAAATTTCAGGATGAGGGATGACCGTTTATGAGAATCGCAGCCATTGCCGCCAATATCGCCCAGTTGGTCATCATTCTGGCTATCTTTTTCATCCGGGGACTGGACCTGGGAGCCCAGGTGATTTTCCTGCTCTTTCTGCTGATGTCCGTACCCTTCATCAACTTTCTGGCCCTTTTCTTTTGGAACCGGCCGATGCTGGAATCGGCTTCAAATGAAATCGAAGAAAACGGGCTGATCAAACGGGAAGCCATGCGGATCCGCTACCGTGAGGGCCATTGTCCGGTCCTGAAAACCGGCAACACCGCATTCGCGGTGCTCGATCTTTCCGAAGGCGGGGTGCGCATCAGCGCCAGTTCAGCCACCCCCTTAAAAAAGAAGGTCCATGGAGAGATCCAGTTGATCAGCGGAGACCTGATCCGTTTCAAAGCCACCGTGACGCGAAGGGAGGAAGGCGAGGTGGTCCTCCAGTTTGCCGATCCCATCGGCACGGCCTTTCTCATGGGGGAAAAAAAAGCGATGGCAGCCGACAACGCCGGTTAAATAAATTGCCCCACCCTGTTCGTTGTATCCATCCTTCTGACCGATAAAGAAGTCCTTGCCCGCGGTGGGATTCGGTGGTATCGGTCACAATCGTGTACATAGTGTCCGTCCAGAAACGAGGATTTTTCGTTCAAGATAAAGGCGTGCGAAAAATTTTACCACAGGCATATCGTTGATATTCCGAGGATAAAATTTTGAGTATAACGCAGAGATTGGTCGAAAAGACCGTTTCCGGATGGGCACTAATGAATCCATCCGGCTTCTATCATCCAACGGCAGCCGATTTGACAGGACAATGAACATGAGCCAAAAGCCAGACGCCTGCAACACCGATCGCCCCATGAAAATCATGGTTTTCCAACAGGGTGGCCGGGGTGAAAGCAAGATCAAGGGAATCCAACAACACGGAAAAAATCAGTTTGACATCACCCTGATCACCGCCGACTACCCCCTGCCGCCGGTGGTGGACGATGCCTCCGAATACCTGCCGGACACCATCGAGGCGGATCTGGTGCTTGATTTTTTCAAACACCCCGACCTCTCCCACGACCTGGCCCTGCTGTGCCGGCGGCTGGCTATCCCCATCGTGGCCTCCGGAAAGAAAACCACGGTGGACGGCACACACACCCCACCAGTTTGCTGTGCCCTGGCCCGCCACACGAAGCTTGGACGCTACAGCCGGTACTTTGGTGCGCCGGAATTCGATGTCACGGTAACGGATGGAAAAATCAGCGAAGTCACCGTGCGCCGTGGGGCCCCCTGCGGTGCCACCTGGGAAGCGGCCCGGCGCGTGCAGGGTTGCAGTATCGAGGAAGCACCGGTGCGCATAGGCCTGGACACCCAGTTTTTCTGCACGGCCGACCCGGCCAACTGGGATCCCATCTGGGGCAAGAGCCCGGTTCACCTGGCTGCCGATCTGCATCGCGCAGCACTGGTGGCAGCGCTGAAGAAAGCGCAGAACAACGCTCACGGTTAACGGTTTGTTTTTTCAGATGTTTTTCTATTGGGCAAGACCAATCATGCGCGGGGGGTAAGGTATTCTCCACCACCCAAAGCGGTGTGTCAGGAGATGAAGGAAATCGGATATGACGCCAGAAAAACTAAGGGCCTCGGCAATCAGGCCAGTCGCGGGTTTCTTCTTCGATCCAGACTGGATCGCCGATCCTCGCTATACCGGCGCTCGGGGAGGTAACCATTGTATGAATATAAGCGGCGGTCGTCTCCAAGACGCCGTCCTCCATTGTCGATGAGCATCATTTTTTCCAGTGCGATTGCTTCAGCTGCGTGCATTTATTTTCCTGTCTATTCCTGCCGGTGCCGGTAAAAACCATGCAGGACTGTTTTTTCTGTTTTCGCTGGCATCATGCGCACAACGATGGAAAAATTAGTGCAATAAGCATACCGACCAGCGCCGACCAAAGCAATTCCAACAGATTCAAAATGTTACCGATTGTGTTCATTTAAAGCCGGCAGCCATTTGGTAAAACAGACCATAATTCGTAGGAGTTTTTTTTCACAGTAGAAAAAAATCCCATAAAACCTTCGACCTGTGCGGTTAGCTTTTAGCCATTAGCGATTAGCTTTTGGATAAAACTGTTCAACATCCTCTTTACAGTAGCTGAACCGTAAGTCCAAATCGTTCATCAGAATTTTTAATGCTAATGGCTAAACGCACAGGTTGAAAAACTTCAGCGCGACCGGACAACGATGGGGTTTAGAACCTCGGAAAAATAAATTGACCTGAGATTGCGCCGGATCCGCCGATGGCGCAGGGCGATCTCGGGCTGTTCAGATCAGTGGCGGCGTCTGGTCCGTGCTGCCTTTCTGGTTTTTCGGGTTTGTCCTCCGGCAGATGTCGGTGCGGGTGGAGGTTGCGAACCGGCTCTACCCGCTTTCCTGCCACCGGACCCGGCGGATCGTTTCGGCGGTTTTCCCGCAGCGGCCTTGAAAAACAGGGTCTCCAGGCGATCCTCCTTCAATTCCTTCAGGGCATCACGGATCAGCTGCCGGTTGGACGGGTTTCGGTACTGGACCAGGGCCCGCTGCATCTTTCGCTCCCGGAAAGTTTTGGCCACATGGATGCGCTTGCCGGTGATGGGATTTTTCCCCGTGTGATACATGGCACCGGACTGGGTCAGGGGTAAGGGGATGAAATCCTGGACCTGCTCGGGGTGCATCCCCCGTTTGACCAGATAGAGGGCCATCTCCAAGGCATCCTTTAAGGTTGAGCCGGGGTGCGCGCTGATGAAGTAGTTGACCAGGTATCGCCTTGAGGGAAGGCTTTTGCTGATTCGGTTGAATTGTTTAACGAAGGCGTCGTAGGTCTCTATCCGCGGTTTTCCCATGGCATCGAGCACCGGGTCGGACACGTGCTCCGGCGCCACCTTCATCCGGCCGCTGATGTGGAACCGGCACAGCTCATCCAGGCACGCATCGGTCCGGCTGCCGCCAAAGAGGTCGTGGCGGAATCCGCTGCCGATAAAGGCGTGCTTGACCCCCGGTATGGCCCGGATGCGCCGGTACAGGGGCAGGCTTTTTTCGTAGCCGGGATCGAGGCTGGGGCAAATCTGCGGGGCCATGCAGCGCTTCTTGCTGCAAAAGCCCTTCTTGGCCCAGCGCGGGCAGTCGGCCCCGTAAAGGTTGGCCGTGGGGCCGCCCATATCCGTAATGGTGCCGCGAAAAGCCGGGTCCCGGGCCAGCCGCCGCGCGTCCCGAACAATGGAATCGGCACTGCGGCTCTGAACCATGCGCCCCTGGTGGAAATAGAGGGAGCAGAAATTGCACTCGCCACTGCAGCCGCGGTGGGTAACCAGAGAGTGCCGCACCGTCTCCAGTCCAGGGACACCTCCGGCAGCGTCGCAGTCCGGATGCCAGTTGCGCCGGTAGTCAAGTTCGTAAATGGCGTCCAGCTCAGCCTCGGAAAGGGGCGTGGGGGGGGGATAGACCACCGCATAGCGGTCGCCATGGGCCTGGACCACCGGCCGGGCGGTGACGGGATTCTGCTCCCTGTAAAACAGCTGAAAGGCTCTGTTGAACTGCTCGTTATCGTCGGCAACCGCCTCGCATGAGGGGATGGTGACAAATTCGTTTAAAAAGGCCGGGGCCTTGCGGATGACCGCCGTTCCAGGAATGTGATCGAGGCGGTCTGCCGCCTCCCCATCAGAAAGGCGACGGGCGATTTCCACCACCTGGCTTTCCCCCATGCCGTAGACGAGAATGTCGGCCCGGGCATCGAAAAGAATGGAGCGCCGCACCCGGTTGTTCCAGTAGTCGTAGTGGGCCAGCCGGCGCATGCTGGCCTCGATGCCGCCGATCACTACGGGCACATCCTTGAAAGCCTGGCGAACGCGGTTGGCATAGACGATGAGGGCCCGGTCCGGCCGCATGCCGACCTTACCGCCCGGGGTGTAGTCGTCCTTTTTGCGAGGGCGCTTGTTGGCCGTGTAGTTGGCCACCATGGAATCCACGTTGCCCGAGGTGATGCCGAAGAACAGCCGGGGCCGCCCCAGGCGCCGGAAATCGTCGGTACCACGCCAGTCGGGCTGGGCGATGACGCCCACCCGGTATCCACGGGATTCCAGCACCCGACCGATCAGCGCCACCCCGTAGGACGGATGGTCCACGTAGGCATCCCCGGTAATCAGGATGACATCAAGTTCATCCCACCCACGCCGTTGCATACCCGATTGAGATACCGGTAAAAACTCACCGATCATGATGACCTGTTTACGTATCTTCCAGCCGCGATTAGAGATGGCCTACTCCGATTTACAACGGTTTGGCATACAAGAGCGCCCCGCCGGCCTCGGCCTGATAGTGTGCCTGGGAAAATCCCGCCGCCTCGTAGATCGTTCTGGCCCGCCGATTGTTTTCCAGCACTTCCAGCGTCACCTTGCAGCAGCCCAGTTCCCGGGCTTTTTGCTCGACACCGGCCAGAAGCAGCCGGCCGGCCCCATTGCCCCGGTGGGCGGGCAGGACGGCCAGATCATGGACATTGACCAGCGGCCGGGCCGCAAAGGTGGAAAACCCGATAAAGCATGCGGCAATACCGATGGCCTCACCATCTGAAAATGCTAGGAAAATAAGCGTTGTGGGATGATTCATCAATCCGGGGATCAGGGCTGTCTTGACTTCGACCGGCAACGGTCCGCCGTTTCCCATGGGGTCCATGGCGTACGCATCGATAAGTTCGACCACCGCCTTTTGGTGATCCTTGCGTTTCAGATCCGCTTCTAAAATTTCAACTGATTCCATTGGCGATTCTCTTTCCATTGCCTTAATCCATATCTGCTTGGTTTCGAGATCCGTGGAGACATAACGCGATTTTACCAGCCTGTCAAAACAAGCTTCCTAATCAACGACTGTTGAAAGACGGCATCTAAGGCAACCATGGTGCGTTACTATGAAATGAAGGAATTCTATCTCTTTTATGCCCGTTATAGGTGAATTCTCCAATCCCTCAATGCGCAATTCCTCAATTTCGACTTGTCCGGATTTTGAGGATACCCCTTGAGCCCCATGGGTCAATGGTGTAACAGGGGAAAAGATCATTTTCCCGTTTTGCCCACAACCATTGGGAGGTTTTCGTGGCAATCTATTATATTGACGGAGAATTCGTTCCGGCGGAAAAGGCGGTCATCCCCGTGGACGACCTGGCCATTCTGCGCGGCATTGGTGTGTTCGACCTGTTGCGAACCTACGACGGCAAGCCCTATTTTCTGGATTCCCACATCGACCGCCTGGAGACATCGGCCCGAAAAATTGGACTCACCCTGCCCTGGTCCCACGGCGAAATCACGAATGTGGTGAAACAGACTCTTTCCAAAAACGATATCCCCGAAGCCAACATCCGCATTGTGGTCACCGGCGGTTCCAGCACGGATTTCATGACCCCGTCGGGCAGCCCCCGCCTGCTGGTGCTGGTATCACCGATCCCCCGGCTGCCCGATCACTGGTACACCAAGGGAGTGAAGATCATCTCGTGGGAGGTGGAGCGCCCTATTCCCGGCGCCAAGAGCATCGACTATATCTCGGCCAGCATGGCCCTGAAAAAAGCCGCCGGCCAAGGCGCTATCGAGGCCCTGTATATCGACCGGAACGGTATGGCCCTGGAGTGCACCACCTCCAACATCTTTGCCTTTATTGATGACAAGTTGGTGACGCCCGGGCGGAGCATCCTCTCCGGTGTGACCCGAAAAGTGGTGCTGGAATTGGCACAGGGGCTGTTTCCCATCGATATCAGGGATATTTCCCGAACCGAGCTGCTGACCGCCGACGAGGTGTTCATCACCGGGACCAGCAAGGGGATGGTGCCGGTGATTCAGGTGGATGACGGGGTCATTTCCAATGGGCGACCGGGCCAACGGACCCAGCAGCTCATGGCGGAGATGAAGCATCACACGGAAAAGCGATAGCATCCGGGCTGAATGGCCCGGATGCTGAAATTGCGGATTGCGGGATTGGGGGATTGATCGTTTAACCCACAGCGATCTCAATCCCTCAATCCAAGTATCGCATTCGCCTGCTGCCAGACCGGGCTCCCGGACAGGTTCCGCTGCGCGTCCACCGCTTCCCGAACCCGGGAAAAGACCCGCCCCGCCAGCCGCTCCTTTCCCGCCGCCAGACGAATCACTCCCTGAAGCAGAAAAAAGCTGAGGAAGAGAACGAGGACAATCGTCCAGAAGGCGTGCAGGAAAAAGTCACTGGAAAGAATACTGCCGGAGAAAAAACTAACGGCCGTCAGCCATCCCGCATAGCCCAGAACGCCCAGCACCGGCAGGTTGAAGACCAGCTGCAGCAGCCCGCCACTCAGCCGCCGGCCCGCCCGCGAAAGTTCATCCTCCAGGGTATCGTTCCAGATTCGGGAGAGGCGCTGCCCAATTTCCTCCCCATAGCCCGGTGCACGGTGGGCGTTCCGCACCGACGGGGCAAACCGGGCGTTTATCAGCGTCTCGGCAATATCCGGCCATGTGCGGGCGATGGCGCTGTCGTACCGGTGAAGGGCCATACCGGCTCCCGCCCCGTGATCGGCCGCATCCATGGCCTTTTTTGAATCCGCATAATGCCTCACGGCGGAAACGGCCCCGAAAATCTGCCGGACAGGGTTACCGAACCGCAACAGGGAAGCAATGCCGGTGCCGAAGACCAGGAGCCGGGTCCAGATGGCCACCAGCCACCCCACGGGACCCAGCCAGCGCTGGGCCAGTTGCTGGTATAGCCGGACGTTGATGCCCAGCTCCAGTGAGGCGCCATCGCCCCGAAAAGCGGTCACCGCCTGCTTCATGGCATCGGCCTCTGACGCCGCCATCTGTCGAATGGCCGCGTCCAGGTGTTTTTCTTCCTTTTCCGCTTCGTCTCGAACGGTTTGCTGAAGGTAAGCCCTCAGGCTCTGGGCGTTCTCCAGTCGGCGGTCCACGGAAAAGCCGGATCGGTTGAAGGTGTCGAAAATCAACTGCCGCAATTGATCAAACTGGTTCCGGTCGTGACGCGGCCGCGCATCCTCGTCCCAGCCGGGATTCTTGAGGTGGCTCCTGCCGGATACACACAGAACAGCCGCCGGTTCTGCGGACCAGGCGTCGCGGATATACCGGGTAAATTCGGGCATAATGGTGCCGGTGATCTCGGATTCCGCCAGTCGATCGCATTTGTTCACCGCCACCACCAGACTCTCGCCGCTAAACAGCCGAACGTAGGGGGCGAGAAAATCCGTATGGTCCCGCCGCTTGGGGTTCTCCCCGTCAAACACGCAGACGAGCACATCGGACAGTGTGATGGCTTTATGAATGATGGGAATGTGCCGGTCCTGGTGGGTGCTGTCCGTGTCCGGTGTGTCGATGAGAATAACGTTTTCCAGGGCCTCGGCTGCCGCGCTGGTGCGGATCCGGATGTTTTCCGGGCCCAGCTGGTCCATCAGCTGCCCGGCATCGGCGGATTGCCGGCAAAACGCCACCACGTTCTCCGTGGTGGGTCGTCTGTGGCCGGATGGGGAGAGGTTGTCCTCTCCGGCCAGGGCGTTGAGCAGGGTGGATTTGCCCGAGCCGCATGGGCCCACCAGCGTAACCACCAGCTTGCGGTCGAACCGCTCGGCCAGGCGGTCCAGCATGAGAAGGGCCTCTTCACAAGCTTTTTTAAGCCCGACAGCGGGACGCCACAGGGCGATACGTTCCAGGGTTTCGGCCAGCCCCTGGATGTCGGTGCGTACGGTTTCCAGCTCTCCCATGGCCCGGAGTCTGGCCATCTGCGCATCCATCATGGTGTCTTCTCCAGTGCGCGGCCGCAGCGGGCCAGGCTTTCAGCCATCGATGAGATCCGGCCGGCGGCATTTTCAACCACGTCCCGGCCCTTCTGCATCAACGACCCGGTGATCTTCTCTTCAAACAGCGCCTCGATGGCCATCAATTTGTGGGTGAGCCAGGCCCGGGCCACCGGGCCCAGCAGGGTTTCCAGCTGCTTCAGGTCCGCTTTTTTCATGCCGGCAGTGGCCGGAATGGCGACCAGGGCATACAGGTCGTTGAGGCCGAATAGTCCGGCCAGCTTCACCTTGATGCCCGCGGCCCCAACGGGATCCCCGGTATGCAGGACATAGGTCACCGCAGCGGTGGCGGGAATGATGTTGAGCATGGCTGAAAAGGTTTGCCGAATCTGATCGAAGGTCGTCATGCGGGAGCGCTGCTCGCGGGCCAGCCGCTGCAGCTCGGCTTCCAGCTGGCTGGTGAGGCTGAGCAGGGTCTCCTGCCGGGCCAGCATGTCTTCAACGGCCGCCGACCAGTTCTCGTTGCGAAGTGCCGCCTGCGTTGCCGCCAAGGCGGGATGAAGGGGAACCTGAAGCGTAAACATATCCGTGTCGGTCCGCCGGTCCGTGGCTCCGGTTTTCCCCGCCAGCCGCTGGACCGCTTCATGGAGCGAACCGGCCGCCGGATCCGTTTCAGATAGGTGCAGCACAACCGCCGGATCTACCGCCGCCTTGCGCAGCCCGTTGGCCGCCCGGACAAGATCGGCCTCCATGGCCGCCGCCATGTCGCCGCCAGCCGGCAACCCGTTTTTTCTTTCTTTGCTGCCGCCCACCCATTTGGCAACCCGCACTAACAGCCGGATAGGGGTTTCCACCACCCGCCCGGTTTTTCGCATGATCCTGACGTGGGAGGGGTCGGTCTCTTGCCAAATTTCTGAAAACCGGCGAACCACCGCGTCCATGGGGAGATGCCCCAAGGCTTCCTGGACACTGCGGCGCTGGACCGTGCGAAGGCTCTCCAGGTAGAGTTCCAGATGCCCTCTTGATTCCCCGGCCTCCTGGAAAAACCGTTGTCCCTGTTCAATCACATCGTTGAAAATAGACCGGTGAAGTTCTCCTCTCACCTGCCGGGGATCCATCTGCGCCAAAGCGGCCATGAGGTCGGGCTGGCCGTCGTGAACCGGCACGATGGTCATGGGCCGCAGCCCGGCGGCCACCTGATTTTCTTCGCCCGCCCGGTAGATTCCCAGCACATGTTGTTCCGCCCGCTCGCCATACAGGTTTTGGGACACTGTGCCGGCATGTTCAAGGACTTCTCCGTCGGTAAAACTGGGGTAGACCCGGTAGACCAGGAAACATTTGCGGGTACCCACGGCGGTAAGCATACGGGCGATGAAATCAGTGTTGTCCCGGTTGTTGTAGTTAGCGTTGGTGAAGATATAGATCAGCACGTCAGCAGCCCGAAGGGACCGTTCGGCCATCTCCCGGTTCTGGTAGCTGCCTCCCGAGCCGGTGTCAAAATCCGGTGTATCCAGGAGCGCCAGGCCCGCTGGGAGGGTATGGGCGTAATACAGGAGCGGCTCGCCGGGGGTGGTGAGCTGATCCTTTTCCGCCATCTGCTGCGGCGGGCAGCCAAATGGGTCGAAGAGGGCTTTTGCGATGCCGGGGGTGTCCCGGTGGGAGGCGCTCAACGAGATGAGAATTCGGCGGTTGATGCCTGCCCGGCCACCGGTAGGAGAGACCGCTTCACCGACGAGGGTGTTGAACAGGGTTGACTTGCCCGAGGAGCCACCTCCGCCGATGGCCGCCACAAGAGGAAATTCCGGCATCAACCGTGGAAGCAGGCGGTTATCCACCGCCTGTTTCCACGCATCGATGGCCGGTCGCGAACCCAGGGCCATCAGGTCGGCCAGGGCTGCGGCATCGCCCTTCAGCGTGCGGACAGCGTCGATGATGCCTTCATCGTATAGTGGGTCCACTTGGAAACGGTCTCCTTTCCCAAGGTACCATTATCACACTTGACGGCTTCGTAAAAAGCCCAATATCTGCGTTGTGCGGCATTCCTCGTCACTGCGACGTACAATAAGTACGCTGCCTATGGCACCCGCGATAGCGGTATTCTCAGAATTTGCGAGCCTTGATCTTGAACTTTTTACAAAGCCGTCTAACTGCTGGCTTTTTGCGAGTCCATCAAACTTCGGACGATGATGAAACGGTTGACAAGTCGCAACCCGTTCCCATCTTTGGAAAATATCGAACTGTCAAAAATGGAGGGCACCATGGCCTGGATCAACGCCCCCGGCCTGGCCGGCAAAGTTTACGTGCCGGACGATGCCGGGCAGGCGCAAAAAAAATATCCATGTAAAGCGTGCTTTTCCTGCCAGTGGTGCGACGAGAACCGCTGCCATGTGTGCCGAAACGACCATGCGGATAAACCGGCGCAGTTGGAAAAGCGTACGCCGTAAACAACAAATTGCAAGCACCAAATCTTATTGGAATTTTGAATTTTAGTCCTGTTATTTATTTGTTATTTGGCTTTTGGCTATTGTAATTTTTCTTCTATTTTCTGACATAAAAAACACGAATTACAAGATTAAGATACTCAATCCCCCAAGCCCTTAATTCCCCAAGCCCTCAATCCCTTCAGCCTATTCACCTTTCAACTTATCCCAGAACGCCCTGCCGGCGGCTTCCCGGCGATTGCCGCCCGGCGGGGGCGGAGGAGCCGACGGGCCGTCGTGAGGCCGAACACCCCGGAGCCGACTGATACGTTCCTCCACCGGTGGGTGGGTGGAGAACAGACTCTGCAACCTTTTGCCGGACAATGGGTTGACGATGAACATGTGGGCCGTTGACGGATTGGCATCCATGGGAATTCGCCGGGAGTAGGCCTCCAGCTTTTCCAGGGCCCGGGCCAGTCCCTCGGGGCTGCCGGCGATCCGGGCACCGGTGGCATCGGCCAGGTATTCCCGGGATCGGGACACGGCCATCTGGATAATCATGGCCGCCATGGGAGCAATGATGGACATGACGATCATGCCGATGGCGCCCATGCCGCCGCCGCTGTCATCATCCCGGTGCATGCCGCCAAAAATGGCAGACCAGCGCGCCATGGTGGCAAGCAGCATGATGGCCCCGGCCATGGTGGCGGCGATGGTGCCGATTAGAATGTCCCGATTCTTCACATGGGCCAGTTCATGGGCCAGCACCCCCATCACCTCCTGTCGGTTCATGAGAGTCAACAGCCCCTGGGTGACGGCCACCACGGCGTTATCCGGATTTCGTCCCGTAACAAAGGCATTGGGCGCTTCTTTGGGAATGATGTAAACCTTGGGCATGGGCAAGCCCGCCTGACGGGAGAGGGTCTGCACCATCTCGACCAGTTCAGGGGCCTGTTGGGGCGTCGCCTCACGGGCCTGGTACATTTTCAGTACGATCTTGTCCGAATACCAGTAGCTGAAAAAGTTCATCCCTGCGGCCACCACCAGGGCAATGATCATCCCCTGGCGCCCCCCAAGCAGGTTGCCAACGATCATGATGAAGGCCGTCATGACGGCCAGCAGAAGGGTGGTCTTGAGCTGATTGCCCATGCGCGTCTTCTCCTTTGAGCCAGTTTCAAACCGCCCCATTTCGGCCAATATCGGCGTTGGGTTCACATTTCAATCCTCGAAATACTCCATGTATTCCTCCGGTTGAAATGATCACACGCCTTGATCTTGACCGAACTGCAACATTTTGAAACAGGCTCCTTTGCCTACTATATTTCCATTTTAACCACGTGTTGAAAAAACAACCTGTGATCGGTTCTCAAACAGGTGCTCAAATATAACACCGATTCGCGCAAAGGCAACAGGGGCGGGGCAGTCCGCCTTCCTCGCTTTACAACCTCCCGTTTCGGTGCTAACTTTAACACGTTATTGAAACAGCGAGAACCGCAGCACACCCATAACAGGAAACAGGTTCGGGGAAAAATCATGGACTACATCAAAATTAAATTCGGAAGCAATTTTGATCCCACTGGCCAAGGTCTTGGGAAAACCATCCAGGAAATATTCAGGCCGCGTCCCGTCAACCCAATGTTTTCGTCCCGGGAGCACATGTGGATGCCACAGATGGACATTTTTGAAACCCCGGAAGAGATTATGATCTGGGCCGAAATTTCCGGTGTGGAGAAAGACGACCTGGATCTGGAAATCAACTCCAGGGCGGTGAAGGTTTCCGGCATCCGCAAGGAGATGTTCCGGGTGCCCAACGGCACCTACCGGCTTGCCGAAATCCAGTACGGCCGGTTCGAGCGCATTCTTTATCTGCCATCCCCCGTGGACACGGAGGTGGTTTCGTCAACCTACATCAATGGGCTGCTAAAAATCAGGATTGCCAAACTCACGCTTGACAAGGTGCATAAGATCCCCATCAGCGAAGAATAGCGGTTTGTCCTGACAGGCCCGCGGGCATGTGAAGCGTTTTCATGCGCACGGGCAGCGGAAGGCCTCACCGATACACACCCTTTAAGGAGGGCGTCATGCAAGACAAGCAACCATCGTTGGACTACAACACGGAAAATATTCCAAAAGTGCTCCCTATCCTGCCCCTGTTCGATTCGGCCCTGTTCCCCAAAATGGTATTGCCCCTGGTGGTGATGAAAGGCGAATCGGTCCACCTGATAGACGAGGCCATGGCCAACGACCGCATGATCGGCCTCCTGGTGGCCAAAAAGCAGGAGAATGTGAGACCGGATCCCGAAAGCGGAGACCTGGCCACGGTAGGCACCGCCGCCCTGATCCTCAAGATGGCCAAGGCCGAGGACAACCGGATCCAGCTGCTGGTGCAGGGGCTGAGCCGCTTCCGCGTCAAGTCATTCATGAATGGAAAACCCTACCTGGTGGCCGAAGTGGAGCACTTCAGCGATATCGACCACAAGGACAACGAGACCGAAGCCCTTATGGCCAACGTTATCAAGCAGTTCGGCCGAATCGTGCACCTATCGCCGGGGTTGCCCCAAGAGATCGGCTCCATGGCCACCTCCATCAAGGAACCCGGCACCCTGGCGGACATGGTGGCCTCCACGATCAACTCCACACCCGAGGAAAAGCAGCATATTCTGGAGATCCAGAACTCCACCAAACGCCTCAAGGCCGTCACCAAATTGGTTCAACACCAGCTGGAGATCCTGGAGCTGGGCAACAAGATCCAGTCCCAGGTCAAGGGAGATATGGACAAGCGCCAGCGGGAGTACTACCTTCGCCAGCAGCTCAAGGCCATCAAAGAGGAGCTGGGGGAAACCGATGAAGCCACGGTAGAGTTGGAGGAATACCGGGCCAAGATCAAAGAGAAAAACCTGCCTGAAGAAGCGGTAAAGGAAGCGGAGCGGGAGCTGGGTCGGCTCGCGCGCATGCACCCCTCCTCGGCCGAATACACGGTGGCCATGACTTACCTGGACTGGCTCACCGAGCTGCCGTGGAACGAAAGCACCAAAGACAACCTGGATATCAAGAAAGCGCGCAAGGTGCTTGATGAGGACCATTTCGGCCTGGAAAAGGCCAAGCGGCGTATCATCGAGTACCTGGCCGTGAGAAAACTCAAGCCTGACTCCAAAGGCCCCATTCTCTGCTTTGCCGGCCCCCCGGGCACCGGCAAGACCTCCCTGGGCAGCTCCATCGCCCGGGCTCTGGGCCGCAAGTTTCACCGCATTTCCCTGGGCGGCGTGCGCGACGAGGCGGAAATTCGGGGGCACAGGCGCACCTACGTGGGCGCCCTGCCCGGACGCATCATTCAGGGACTGCGGCGGACCGGCTCAAACAACCCCGTTTTCATGATGGACGAAATCGACAAGGTGGGCTCCGATTTCCGGGGCGATCCCTCATCGGCCCTGTTAGAGGTCCTGGACCCGGAGCAGAATTTCTCCTTTTCCGACCACTACCTGGACGTGTCCTTCGACCTGTCCAAGGTCATGTTCATCACCACGGCCAACGTGCTGGACACTGTCCCCTCGGCCCTGCGGGACCGCATGGAAGTGATCCAGCTGTTAGGGTATACGGAAGACGAGAAGGTCAAAATCGCTGCCCGGTACCTGATTCCGCGCCAGCGGGAGGCCCACGGCCTCAAGGCCAAGCAGGTCAAGATCACCACCGGTGCGGTTCGCCGAATCATATCCGGCTACACACGGGAGGCCGGTCTGCGGAACTTGGAGCGGGAGATCGCCACCATCTGCCGGGGGGTGGCCACCGGCATTGCCGAAGGCAAGATCAAGAGAGCCACCATCAAGGTGAACGATGTGGCCGAATACCTGGGACCGGTCAAGCTTCAGGCGGAAGCCAAGGTCCGCATGACCACCCCCGGCGTGGCCATGGGCATGGCCTGGACCCCCACCGGAGGCGACTTGCTGTTCATTGAAGCTACGGCCATGAAGGGAAAAAAAGGCCTCACTCTCACCGGCCAGCTGGGAGATGTGATGAAAGAGTCGGCCACGGCGGCCCTGAGCTTCATCCGCGCCAACGCGAAAAAACTGGGCGTGGATGAAAATTTCTTCGACAAACACGACATTCACATCCATGTGCCCGCCGGCGCCATCCCCAAGGACGGCCCGTCGGCCGGCGTCACCATACTGTCAAGGAGAAGGTGCTGGCCGCCCACCGGGCCGGCATAAAGACCATCCTTTTGCCCAAGTGGAACGAAAAGGACCTGGTGGACATCCCCCAGAAAGTGCGCGACGACATCCGGTTCCATTTCATGGAAAAGATGATCGACGTGCTGAAAATAGCCGTCAAGGAATAAATCCATTGATGGAAAAAACGATATTTCGGGGAAACCACAAGGGAGTGTGCAAGGGCGCACGACGATTGCTGCTGCCCGTGTGTACCGTTGTTCTATTTCTTTTCCAGGCCTGCGCGTCCACACCGCCGGCTCCGCCGCCCACACCCAAGGGCCACCCCAAACCCTACCGGGTGGGCGGCACCTGGTACAAACCCATGCCCCATGCCAAGGACTTCTCCCAGCAGGGCATCGCCTCCTGGTATGGCAAGAAGTTTCACGGACGAAAAACCTCCAGTGGTGAGGTCTACAACATGTACGCCATGACTGCCGCCCACAAGACACTGCCCCTGGGCACCTGGGTCCGGGTCCGGCACCTGAACAGCGGCAAGCAGATTGTAGTCCGGGTCAACGACCGGGGGCCCTTTATTCACGGCCGAATCATCGATCTCTCCTACACCGCGGCCAAGGAGCTGGACATGGTGGGCCCCGGCACGGCCCGGGTGGAGGTCGTGGCCCTGGGCGAACGACGTCAGACGGCCTCGGGCGACGCCTTCGTGCCCATGGACTATTACAGCGGCGCATTCACCTTCCAGGTGGGTGCCTTTTCCAGCCGGGACAATGCGGAGCGTCTTCGGGCCAAGCTGAACCGGACCTTTACCAACGCTCACGTCACGCCCTATGATCGCGGCGATGCAGTCTTCTACCGGGTTCGTGTGGGTCGCTGCAACGACCTCGAAGCCGCAGTAAAGTATGAGCGGCACCTGGCCAACAACGGGTATCCCGATGCCTTCATCGTGGCGGAATAAAAGACGGAAGGCTGAAGGCGTTTAGAATTATATCTTCCTTGGCTATGAGCTTTCAGCTTTGAGCTATAAGCTCATTTCAGGCAACTCCCATGAATCCTCCTTCGGAAATCACCCTTGCCGGCCGCATCGAGCGGATCACCTATTACAACCGGGAGAATCACTTCACCATCGCCCGGTTCCGTACCGATGAAAACCGCCGAACCATCACCATCAAGGGCACCATGCCCGAACCCAGGGTCGGGGAATCCATAACGGTCCGGGGCCGGTGGGAAACCCATCAGGGTTCATCAAGGGCGTGGGCCCCAAGCTGGTAGACCGGATCATCGCCCATTTCAAGGCCGGCACCCTGAAGGTAATCGAAGCAGATCCGGACCGGCTCACCGAGGTGGCCGGCATCGGCAAAAAGACCGCCCGACGCATCGCCGAGGCCTGGCAGTCCCACCATGCGGCCAGGCAGCTCATGCGGTTTCTAGAGGAAAACGGCGTGGACACCGCCTACGCTGCCCGCTTGCTGCAAGAGTATGGTAACGATGTAATCGACATTTTGTGCAACGATCCATACCGGGTGGCTGAAGAGATTCCCCGGATCGGTTTTCTCATTGCCGATGCCATCGTACGACACGCCGACACGCCGGTGGATGAATTGGACCGGGCAAAAGCCTGCATGCTTCACCTGTTCGAGCAGGCCGTAGATCAGGGGCACGCGTACATCGCGCAGAATAAGCTTTTCGACCAGTGCCAAAAGGCCTTCGATGTCGGACCGGAAACCGGGACGGCCGCCCTGGAGCACCTGGTTCAAGCGGGCGAGCTGGTGGTGGCAACCGAATCACATGATACGGATTCGCCCCTGGTCTTTCCCAAAATGCTCCACCAGGCCGAAGCCGTCATCGCCCGCCGCATCGAAGCCATGCAGGCCGTTCCCCTGGCCGACACGCCGCCGGACAGCCGGTTGATTACCGAGGAAGTACTGAAAAAACTGTCCATTGCCCTTTCCGCGCAGCAGGAGGAAATTCTGTCACAGATTCTCTCCCACAAGGTGTCGGTGGTCACCGGCGGTCCCGGCACCGGTAAGACCACGTTGATCCGCTCCATCACCGCCGTCATGGAGAGACTGGGGCGCCGGGTGATGCTGGCGGCGCCAACGGGCCGGGCTGCCCGACGGCTTTCCGAAGTGACGGGCCGGCCGGCGGCCACCCTGCACAAGGCATTGGGGTACAACCTGGCCGACGGCCAGTTCGAGCGCACCGAAGACGATCCCCTGGCGGCCAATGTGGTCATCGTGGACGAAGCCTCCATGGTGGACACCCTGCTCATGGCGCACCTGATCCGGGCCGTGCCGGTGACCGCCAGTCTCATCCTGGTGGGGGATGTGTTCCAGTTGCCGTCGGTGGGGCCGGGAAACGTGCTGGCAGACCTGATCCGTTCCCAAAAGATAATAACCTTGAAACTGACGGAGATCTTCCGCCAGGACGAGCAGAGCCCCATCGTCGTCAACGCCCATCGGGTTCGAAACGGCCAGCCGCCGGTCATGGCTCCACCAGACGACCCGGACTCGCTGTCCGAGTTTTACTTCATGGAACAATCCGATCCTGAAAAGGTGGTGGAAATGGTGGTCAGGCTCTGCCGGCGGGAGATCCCCCGTCATTTCAGGCTGGACCCCATACGCGACATTCAGGTGCTCACCCCCATGCATCGCGGCCCGGTAGGCACGCTCAACCTGAACCGGGTGATCCAGGGCGCCCTGAACCCCGCCAGCGAGCAGGTGGAAGTGATGGGCAGCCGGTTCAAGGTGGGCGACAAGGTGATGCACCTTCGCAACAACTACCGCAAAGAGGTGTTCAACGGGGACATAGGTATCATGGACAGCATCGATCTGGAGAAGGAGCGTGCCGAGGTGGACTACGACGGTCGGAAGGTGTCCTACGACTTCGTGGAACTGGACGAGCTGACCCTGGCCTATGCCATCTCCGTGCACAAATCCCAGGGATCGGAATACCCGGCGGTGGTAATCCCCCTGCTCACCCAGCACTACATCATGCTCCAGCGCAACCTGCTCTACACCGCCCTGACTCGCGGGAAACAGCTGGTGGTCATGGTGGGTACCGCCAAGGCCCTGAACGTGGCCTTGAGGAACGATAGGCCCCGGCAGCGGCGATCCATGCTGGCCCGGCGCCTGAACCCGGAATTGACTGAAGACGGAGGTCGGAAAAGACCGCAGGTTGCTTGAATTCCCTCGCCCCGTTGGGGAGAGGGCCAGGGTGAGGGAAAAATATCAGGATGCATCCGAATCGGAGGGTTCCGACGGGACGGGAAACTTGAAAAAACTGATGCCCTCGGCTTTGAGGGTCTCTTCCTCTTTGGGCGTGCTGACTCCGCGGATGCTCCGGGGTTCTGTCACGCCATAGTGCATCTTTAGCGCTTCTTCAGCAAAATCGGCGCCCACGTTTTCGAAATTTTTTTCCACATAGTCGACGATCTTTTTACCCATTGCCGCCAAATCCATATTACCGTCGGGTTTGAGGGGTATCGTGCCGGATGAACCCTTGATTGCAAACGTGGAGGGTATTTTGGAGACGGCCGTATCATCACAGATCGGACAGGCGATCAGCCCCTGCTTTTTCTGCCGGTCAAATTTGGACTATCACAGGGTTTGCCGTTTGAAAAGAAATTATTGACAGATGCTTGATTTTCAACTCAAAATGGGTCCGTTTTTACCACCGGCTGAAACAACCCCAATTAAGATGGAGTGTGAATTCGTTATGAAAAACCTGAAAGTATGGTTCTGGATGGTTCTCATCGGCCTTTTGATCCCGCCGGTCGCAAGTGTCGCGGAAACCGTTTATGTATCCGAAAACTTTGAAATTACCATGAGGACCGGCCCCGGCATAGACCGAAAAATCATTTCACTGGTCCAGAGCGGGAAAGCGCTGGAGGTTCTGGAAAAAGGTGAAGAGTGGTCCATGGTGCGCACAAACAAAGGCAAGGAAGGCTGGGTGCTCAACCGCTATCTCACTGCCAGCCAGCCCTGTGCCATGGTGCTGGACCGGGTCAGGCAGGACTACGA
The DNA here is from genome assembly GCA_014237405.1 of Desulfosarcina sp. Lineage (GTDB taxonomy): Bacteria > Desulfobacterota > Desulfobacteria > Desulfobacterales > Desulfosarcinaceae > Desulfosarcina. Next base: position 53,059 of record JABZFO010000011.1, read on the forward strand.
CGTACTTGCCGCCAAATACGAGGACCTGAAAGAAAAATTCGGAGAACTCGAATCGCAGAAAAAAGTTGCCGATGCCGATCTCTCCCAGAACCGCCATGACCGCGACGAACTCAGCACCGCTTACGAAACCCTGAAGAAAGAATCCTCTGAATTCTTGAAACTCAAAAAGCGACACCAGCAGGTTACCGCCGATCTGGAAGCGGAGACAACCCGCAGCGCCAAACTGGATGAAGAAAACATGCAGATGAAGCGCAGCCACATTATCCAATGGGTGCTCACCGGCGGTGGAATCATGCTGGTCGGCTTTTTCATCGGTCTGTTCAGCTCCAGCCGGCGCAAATCCCGTTCTTCCCTGTATTAGAACGCGCCCTGCCACCCTCGCCCACTCGGGGAGAGGGTCGGGGCAAAGGGGAACATAACTTCCCGTCACGGCCAATCGGCTTGGAAAGACGACACATGGACACGCAGACTGATTTTCTCATCATCGGAAGCGGGATCGCCGGGTTGATGTATGCCCTCAAGGTGGCCGACAGCGGAACGGTGGCCCTCGTCACCAAAAAACAGGCGGTGGACAGCAACACCAACCTCGCCCAGGGGGGCATCGCCTCCGTCTTCGACCGGCAGGACTCCTTCGACCTGCACATCCAGGACACCCTGGATGCCGGCGACGGCCTGTGCAATCTGGACGTGGTCCACCAGGTAGTCACCGGCGGCCCCGAGCGAATTCGGGAATTGATGGAGATCGGCGTCAGTTTCAACACGGCAGGTGATGATCCGGGGGAAAACAGCAGTGCGCCCTTTGATCTGGGCCGCGAGGGCGGGCACTCTTGCAATCGCATCGTCCACGCCCACGACATGACCGGCCGTGAGGTGGAGCGGGTGCTCCTGGAGCGGGCCCGTCAAAACAAGAATATCAGCTTTTACGAAAACCACATCGCCATCGACCTGATCACTTTCTCCACCCGCATCAAGCGCGGGCTGGTCACCACCACCCACGAAGACTACTGCTGCGGCGCCTACGTGCTGGACCGCCAATCGCGCCGGGTCCAGACCTTCGGCGCCAGCATCACCCTGCTGGCCACCGGCGGTGCAGGCAAGGTCTACCTGTACACCAGCAACCCGGACATCGCCACCGGCGACGGCATCGCCATGGGGTACCGGGCCGGTGCCACCGTGGCCAACCTGGAGTTCGTCCAGTTTCATCCCACCTGCCTCTATCATCCGGCCGCCAAGAATTTTCTCATTTCGGAAGCGGTGCGGGGCGAAGGGGGCCGCCTAATGGATGCCGGCGGAAACTCTTTCATGGAGCGCTACGATCCCAAAAAGGACCTCGCCTGCCGGGACGTGGTGGCCCGTGCCATCGACACGGAACTCAAACGAACCGGCCAGGACAGCGTATTTCTTGACATCTCCCACAAACCGGCGGACGTGGTTACCGGCCGTTTCCCAAACCTGTATGAAAAATGCCGCTCTTTCGGCATCGACATGACCAAAGAACCGATTCCCGTGGTACCGGCCGCCCACTACATGTGCGGCGGCGTGATCACCGACATGTTCGGTCGGACGAACATCAACCGCCTTTACGCCGTTGGAGAAACCGCTTGCACCGGCCTTCACGGCGCCAACCGTCTGGCCAGCAACTCCCTGCTGGAGGCCCTGATCTACTCCGATGCCGCCGCCCGCCAGGCCGTCCAGGATCTTGCCGGATCGGGTAATGCA
>JABZFO010000068.1 GCA_014237405.1 Desulfosarcina sp.
GCAACAACTCCATGTAAGGATAGCAGTGAGCGGCCTTTTCGGCCATGCCCATCCGGGACCGGCATAGCCAGTCCACTTTACCCCACCCAAAGGGTGGGGGTTTTTACTGCGATCTAAAGCCCCTCCTCCCAAGGGGTAGATGGGTCTTTTTGAAGAGGAACCGGACTGATGACAGGTAAAAAAGATCTCTTCGCCGCTGACAAGGTTTTGATACGCGATGTTCGCCGGAAGATCGATGCCATGCTTTACGAACGCACCGCTATCTCCCGAAAACCAGATGCAGTTATCCGTCACGAGATCGATGCGCTGCGCAAAGAGGATCAACTGACACCGGATCTTGTTTTCAAAGATCCCTATTTTCTGGATTTTCTCGGGCTGCGGGATCGCTATCTGGAAGTGGTGAAATAAAGCAATTTCGAAAGGAAGAGCGGTGGATAATTACACGAAGCTCGTCAAGGACAATCTGGAGCGACTGTATGGGGCGCTGCCGGACGATCTGGCGGATAATCTTCCCGGGGAAAGAAACGGATTGGATTTTTCTTTTCCCGCCTTTGGCCGGTCATGCATCCTTTCACCCACGGGCATCACCCTCGACGGGATCGAACCACCCGGGGTGATCGGTATTTTGTTGTCCCTTTATGCCTTGAATGCCGCATCCGAGCCTCCCATTTTGGAGCCCCTGCGGGCATTCAAGGAGTTTCCAAACGCGGCACCCTATGTGGGTGCCTTTGCCTCCCACACCGAGCAGATCCTGGTGCCGGTTGTCCATAAGATCAAAACAGAGACTGTACTGATAAGCTGTGCTATATTTTTTACGAAGCCGACGAGGATTTCCCGCCGTCGGTCACCTGCCTTTACTCCAGCAACGCCAACCGGTTCATGCCGATGGACGGACTGGCGGATGTGGGCGAATATATGTCGAAAACGATTCTTGAACTGGTCAGATTATAGAAAGGTTGCCAAACGTGATGAATATGATTTCACAATCAGTCTGTGAACTACTGGAAAAGGGGGAAACCTTTGTTCTGGCCACCATCATCAGCCACACCGGCTCTACGCCGCGGACCTCGGGCAGCAAGATGATCGTCACTGCCGACGGTCAAGGTTTCGGCACCATCGGCGGCGGACTGTTGGAGGCCGGGGCCACATCCCGGGCCGTTGAACTGATTCAGTTTGGACAATCTGCAATCATGCCCTTTGACCTGAGCGTTGAGTCCGTCGACACCATGGATATGATCTGCGGTGGGCAGGCGGAAGTGCTGTTGGACTGCGTGTCGCCCACAGAAATGAATCTGACTGTCTTTGATCGATGGCGACGGATGCTGGACGGACGACAAAAAGGGTGCCTTCTCACCATTGTTATCGGTTCGGGCGATACGGTGAGACGGATTGCCCATTGTTTGGTAACGACCGCAGGTGAGCTCATCGGCGATTTACCCCTGTCCGATTTTAAACGGGAGAAGGTGTTGACGGCAGCAGCAGAATCATCTGCGGTCCGGACACTGCTATTCGATGGCGCTTTTGTTGTGGTGGAGCCAACGCAAAGGCAGTGCACCGCCTATCTTTTCGGTGCCGGCCACGTGGCCCAGTCCACGGCCGCCATTGCCGCCACGGTGGGGTTCCGGGTCTCGGTTTCCGACGACCGGGAAGAATATGCCAATCAGGCGCGCTTTCCCGATACCCATGAGATCCTGGTGCTGGAGAACTTCGAACATGCGTTTTCAGATCTGTTCGTCAGAGAAGAGGACTTTATCGTCATTCTCACCCGGGGCCATCTTTACGACAAAACGGTTTTGGCCCAGGCGTTAAAAACCAATGCGGGTTACATCGGCATGATCGGCAGCCGGAAAAAAAGAAACGCCATTTACGGGGCGCTCCTGAAGGAAGGCTTCTTTCAGGCAGACATTGACCGGGTTCATTCGCCCATCGGCCTGTCTATCGGGGCTGAAGCACCGGAGGAGATCGCCGTGAGTATCGTGGCGGAGATGATCCAGCATCGTGCCGGGATCATGTCATAGGCCCTGGCACGATGCTTTAGGGCCATGGCCCCGCCGCCTTTGTCCCACACGTCAAGGCTGCCGCACATCAGTTCATGATCAGCCACGCCCTTGCCGAAAGCCCGGTTCTCGACGGCCAGGTCATTGCACCCACCAGGTTTACATTTACTCCGGTCGAAAGCATTGTGCGGCAAGGATCGGCAGTCATGATCGCTAGCAGTTTGGCAAAATAACTGACAATTGCCGGCGGTAGTGTATAACCGTGAAATATTATAACCATCTAATTTTCCATCATTTCATCGATAATTGCGCACGTCTATAGTTATGGTTCGATTATTGCGGCTACTATCTACAGGGATTATCGAAACGACAAGTAGAAAAGACATGAAAAAAAATCCGAAGGCTACCAAATTAGCTTCACTTTCGACCCATTATCCCGGGCAAAGCCCAATAAATCAGCGCATGCGAGACCGACGCAAAGAAAGATCTGAAGGGTATACCCGGGTTTCCACCGTCGGATGGATTTGCCGACGGGAAAAGTGTCAAAGAAAAACTGATACGTTTTCTTGGCCCGAGTAAAGCACGCCATGCATGAAGCCGCCTTTTATGACGCCAAGGACGAAAACAAGGTCCGCTGCCATCTTTGCCACCATCAGTGCCGAATCCGCGAGGGCAAAAGGGGGATTTGCGGGGTAAGGCAAAACCGGGCGGGAACGCTTTACAGCCTTGTTTACGGAAAGATCATCGCTTTTGATTGGAGAGGGAGGTAACCCCATGGGGGTGGCGGATGTCCTCGGGGCGTTGAATGAAGCGATCCGAAACTGCACCCGATGCAGACTGGCCGAGAGCCGCATCAACGCACTTTGCGGGGAGGGACGCCCGGACGCAAACCTCATGCTCATTGCCCAAGTTTACATGACGAACCTTGTCAAATGCATGCTGCCGAAATACCGACGGCCGAAATCCGACGAGATCGCGATTTGCAGCCGCTACCTGAAGCGTGAGATAGCACTGGTTCACCCAACCGTTATGGCTTCGCTGGGCTTTTTTGCGACCCGCTACCTCTTTGAAAAGTATGAGCTTGCATTACCGCCAAAACCGGAATTCAGAGGCGTTTATGGTAAAATTGTTAAGGTCGGCGACAACATCATCCTGCCGTTGCAGCATCCTGCGGCGGTTCTGTATAACGATGCCATCAAAGACGTGATGGTTCAAAATTACCTCGTTCTGGGGGAAATTTTTACGGAGTTGATGAAAAACCGGACAAGGTCTCGGCGTTTAACAACGGCACCTGGCAGCGGTTGATGCCTTTATGAAAAAGCTTGAAAAATTTTGCCCATCCTCTGGGCAGCAGGTCCACGGCCCGCACCCCCAAGGAGGGATGGCCCATGAAAAACAGGATAGAACATCTCAATCTGGTGCTCCGCGCCATTCGGCGGGTTAATGAACTCATTACCCGGGAGAAGGATCCGGACCGGCTGCTTCAGGGCGTCTGCGACAACCTGATTGAAAACCGGGGGTATCACAACGCCTGGATCGCCCTGCTGGATCCCTCGGGAAAGTTTTTGAAGGCCGTTCATGCCGGTTTGGGCGTGGATTTTCTGGCCCTGGTCGACCAGCTCAAGCGGGGTGAATTGACGCATTGCGCCCATTTCGCGCTGGAGCGCCCCGATGTGGTCGTCACCGAGGATCCGCTCTGCGACTGCCCCGACTGCCCGCTGGCGAGAAAGTACACCGGCCGGGGGGCGATCCTGGATGCGGAAGAGCAGGCCCTTTTCAGCGAAGTTGCGGACGACATCGGCTTTGCCCTGCATGGGATTGAGCTGGAAGAGGCCCGCAATGAGGCGGTGACGGCGCTTCAGGAGAGCGAAGAAAAATTCCGCAAAATCAGTTCTTCCGCCCAGGACGCCATTATCATGATGGACAGCGGCGGCAATATCTCATTTTGGAATCAGGCGGCTGAAAAGGTATTGGGGTATACCCAGGGAGAGGTGTTGGGCCGCGAACTGCATTCATGGCTTGCCCCAGAGCGGTTCAAGGAACGGTATCAGAAAGGGTTTAAAGCCTTCAAAACCACCGGCGAGGGCGCCGTGGTCGGCCAGACTCTGGAGCTGTCGGCGCTTCGAAAAAACGGGGAAGAATTCCCCATCGAACTGTCGGTTTCAGCCGTCAAATTAAAAGGCCGGTGGAATGCCATCGGCATATTGCGGGATATCAGTGAACGCAAGCGGGTGGAACAAAAATTGATCGAAGCCAAGGAAGCGGCCGAAGCCGCCGCCCGGGCCAAAAGCGAATTTCTGGCCAACATGAGCCATGAAATCCGGACCCCGATGAACGGGGTGATTGCCGCCGCCGATCTGGCCCTGAGCGAAGAGCTGTCTCCCAAGCTGGAGCATTATCTGAAAATCATCTCCGCCTCCGCCTATTCCCTGCTCGGCATCATCAACGACATCCTGGATTTCTCAAAAATCGAGGCCGGCAAACTCGATCTGGAATCCCGCCCCTTCAACTTGGACGATGTGCTCGACCGGGTCACGGACATGTTCAGCCAGAAGGCCGGCGAAAAGGGGATCGAGCTGCTGGTCGATATGGACCCGGAAACACCAAAAGCGCTGGTCGGGGACCCCCTGCGCCTGCAGCAGATTCTTAAAAACCTGGTGGACAACGCGGTCAAATTTACCCAATCCGGCGGCATCATCCTGGTGGGGACCCAATCCCCGCAAATATCGCCCGACCGGATCACACTGACCTTTTTTGTCAAAGACACCGGCGTGGGCATCGCGCCGGTGTACCTGCCCATGCTGTTCGAACCCTTCAGCCAGGCCGATGCCTCCATTGCCCGGAAATACGAAGGCACCGGACTGGGGTTGTGCATCTGTAAGCAGCTGGTGGACATACTGGGCGGCACCATCGGGGTTGAAAGCCAGCCGGGCAAAGGCAGCACGTTCACCTTCAGCCTGCCGTTCGAACGGCAGCCGGCTTACCGGGAACCCCGGCGTATCCCCCCGGCGGACATTCAAGGGTTGACGGTTCTAGTTGTGGACGACTGCGAGGCCAGTCGCACCATTATGCAAAAGATACTGAATTCTTACGGTTTTAAAGTTGAAACGGTCTCATCGGGCCCGGCATCGTTGACACTTTTGGCGGAAAACCGGACCCGCAAGAATCCTTTTGAACTGGTGATACTGGACTGGCTGATGCCCGAACTGGACGGCATCGAAACCGCCCGCAGAATCCGCACAGATCTGAAGCTTGCCCTTCCCATCATCCTGATGACGGCCTTCGGCAAGGAAAGCGAACGGCAGGACGCCCAAAAGGCCGGCATCACCGCATTTCTCACCAAACCTATCTACCCTTCGACCCTTTTCAACGCCATCATGGACGCCTTCGGCAAGGAAGCGTTTCGGGAGGAACGGGCGCAAGCGGCGATCACGACCATGGCTTCGATCTACAAAACCCGCCTCAAGGGGTGCCGCGTTCTGGTGGTGGAGGACAACCCTACCAACCAGCAGGTGGCACTGGCGGTTCTGGAGGGAGCGGGCATCATCGCCGAGATCGCCAGAAACGGGAAAGAGGCGGTTGCGGCGGTTCGGCGGGGGCGATACGATGCGGTTCTGATGGACATCCAGATGCCCGAAATGGACGGGTACGAGGCCACCCGAAGGATTCGTCGAGACCCGAGATTCACCGTCCTTCCCATCATCGCCATGACGGCGCATGCCATGAAAGGAGACGATGAAAAGTGCCTGGCCGCGGGTATGGACGACTACATCGCCAAACCCATCTATCAGGACCGGCTGTTTCACATCCTGTGGAAAGCCGTTAAACATCGGGCCGGCCAGCGGGCATTTGAACCCCAAGGCGCTGAAACGCCGGAAAGCGAAAGCACCCCCGCCCCGGGGGGGCCAACCGGCGCCCTCCCGACAGTGCTACCGGGCATCAACATCCGGGAAGCCCTCACCACGCTGGCAATCGACCCGGATACGTTCCGGCGCATCCTGCTGGGATTTGTCAAGGACAATACGGATACCCTGCCCCAGCTGAAAGCCGCCGTCGAGCGAGAAGACTGGGAGGCGATCCAGCAGCTGGCGCACCGCCTCAACGGCAGTGCCGCCAATATCGGTGCAGCGGGGCTGAAGGCCGCCGCCCAGGCGCTTGAAACCCAATGCCGCGAGAAAACCCCCACCGCATCTGTGATCCATCAGCTGGAAATCGCCCTCAATCAGGTGCTGCAATCCCTTCAGGTACTCGCTGACCCGACGAAAACGGCGCCCACAGAAGGGCCGGAGCACCCGATCGACCTTCAGCTGCTCCAGCCGCTACTCGCGCAGCTCACTACCGCCCTCGAACTGGCCGACCCGGAGGCGATTGAAACGCACCTGCAAGCCGTTCGGCAGCATCTCGACACCACCCGGTTTCAAAATCTCGCAAACCAGATTGGCGCTTATGATTACGACGAGGCCCTGAAAATCCTCAAAGGGATTTCCGGCAATATCTGGGATCCGCCAAACGGGGAAGGACGTGATGGAAAAAGGTGAAAAAGTGGCGCTCTTGGCAATCGGGGTCAATCTGCTGCTGTTCGCTATAAAATATACCTTTTCAAGCCTGTCCGGCAGTATTGCACTGAAAGCCGACGCATTTCATTCGCTTTCGGACGTCGTGGCATCTTCGACGGTATTGGGCGGGCTGATTATCGCCAAGCGCAAAACCAGATCGTTCCCTTACGGGCTCTACAAGGTAGAGAATCTGGCCTCGGTCCTGGTGGCGCTGGCCATTTTGTACGCCGGCTACGAAATCGCCATGGAGGCCATCAAAGGGGGGACGATCGAACTGCAAAACGTATGGCCGGCCGTCGCCAGCGTAGTGTTCGCCATTATTGTCAGTTTTCTTTACTCCGCCTATGCCACCAGAGTCGGCAGGGAAATTAACTCCCCCAGTCTGGTGGCGGATGCCAAACATATCGGCGTCGACATGTTCGCCAGCGCGGCGGTCCTGGTGGGGCTTTTAGCCAGCTTTGCAGGGGTTAAACTCGACCGCATCTCCGCTTTTGTTGTCGTGGCCATCATCGCCTGGTCCGGCGGCAAGATCCTCATCGATGGCATCCGGGTTCTGCTGGATGCGTCTTTGGACTACCAGACGCTGAGCCTGGCCGAAAAACTGATTCTCGCCGAACCCCAAGTGATGTCCATACAAAACCTGATGGGACGCAATTCCGGTCGCTACAAGTTTATCGAAGCCAACATCCTTATAAAGGCGCATAAACTGGACAAGGCATCTTTTATCGCCAACCGAATTGCGGCCAGCATATCCGAACAAATCAAAAATGTGGACCGGGTGCTGATCCACTATGAGCCCATCAAAAAAGAAAACCTTATTTATGCCCTGCCACTGAAAGATGACCTACATCACGCAGGTAGAGCACGGCAAGGGCATTCTGGTGGCGGAATTCTTGACCCGGCATTCGGTCGATGTGGTCGTTACAAAAAAAAGTTTCGCGGGCAAAGGGCCATTTTATGTATTCTCCAGTGCTGCCGTGGAAAGTTTGCAAACCCAGGAGGACACGGCGGAAAAAGCTTTGGAGCACCTGGGGGTGCGCTACTCATGAGGAGGCCAACAATGATCGTATTCGGACCGGTCCCATCCACGCGTTTTTGGCATTGATGAAAAGATGGGCTGAAAGAAAGCAGCGCCTTTTCAAGCGCCCCGTGATTTAAAAATCGTAATGGCCTATCTCTTAAGCATCCGGAGTGCGGTTTCAACGATATTTTTAGCCGTAAACCCGTATTTTTCCAGAACTAAACCCCCCGGTGCCGATGCTCCGAACCCATCGATGCCGATCACTTTCCCCTTTGGCCCTACGTAACGCTCCCATCCCATGGAAATACCGGCTTCCACGGCGATCCGGTGTTTGATGGCCGACGGAAGAATCCGGTTTTGAAAGTCTGTTGATTGTTCTTCAAAAATTTCCCAGGAAGGCATGTTTACCACGCGGGCGGCGATGCCTTTGTCTGCCAGGATCTTTTGCGCCTTGAGGGTAATGTGAACCTCGGCCCCGGTGGCGATGAGGATGATCCGGGGTTTGCCCTTGCAGTTCGAAAGGATATACCCGCCTTGTTCAACACCGCATTCGGTCTGCTTCGCATCGAGGATGGGCAGCTTCTGGCGGCTTAGTATCAGCGCCACCGGCCGGTCGTTCATGGAGATGGCTTTGCGCCACGCTTCGGCGGTTTCCGTGGCGTCGGCCGGGCGGATTACCGTCAGGTTCGGGATAGCCCGCAGAACGGCCAGGTGCTCTACAGGCTGGTGGGTGGGGCCGTCTTCACCCACGGCCACACTGTCGTGGGTGAAGACATAGATCACCGGCAGCTTCATCAGGGCCGCTATGCGGATGGCCGGGCGCATGTAGTCGGCAAAGACCAGGAATGTCCCGCCATAGGGGCGGATGCCGCCGTGCAGAAACATGCCGGACATGATGGCGCCCATGGCAAACTCCCGGACGCCGAAGCGGATGTTGCGGCCGTCGTAATGCTTTTTCTGAAATTCAGGCGAGCCGTCGATAAACGTTTTGTTCGAGGGCGCCAGGTCGGCCGATCCGCCCATCAGGCTGGGGAAAACGGCGGCTGCGGCATTGAGCACTTTTCCAGAGGCGGCACGGGTGGCCATGGGGCCGTCTTTCGGCTTGAACCGGGGCAGGTTTGCTTCCCATCCTCTGGGTATGAACCGGGTCAGAGCATTGACCCAGCCGTCGGCCAGGTCCGGGTGTTTCTTGGCGTATTTCTGGTATGCTTTTTTCCAGCGGTTCTCTTCCTTTTCACCGGCTTTTACACATTTTCGGAAGGCGGTCAGCGCTTTTTTCGGAATGGCAAAGGGCTTCTTTTCCTTCCAGCCCAATGCAGCCTTGGTCAGTGTGATCTCATCTTCACCAAGCGGGGCGCCGTGAGCACCGGCCGTGTCCTGCTTGTTGGGGCTGCCGTGGGCGATGTGGGTCTTGAGCATGATGATGGAGGGCTTTTTGGTTTCGGCTTTGGCCGCCAGGATGGCCTTTTCGATGGCATCGGGATCGCTGCCGTCTTTCACTTTGATTACCTGCCAGCGGTAGGCGTCAAATCGCTTGGCCACGTTCTCCGTAAAGGCGATGCCCGTGGTGCCCTCGATGGAAATTCCGTTGTCGTCATACAGGCAGATGAGTTTGGAAAGGCCCAGGTGACCGGCAAGGGACGCCGTTTCGGATGCCACCCCTTCCATGAGGTCTCCGTCACCGCACATCACAAAGGTGTGGTGATCCACAATGTCGAGGCCGGGCTGGTTGAAGCAGGCGGCCAGATGCCGTTCGGCCATGGCCATGCCGACGGCGTTGGCAAAGCCCTGCCCTAAGGGACCGGTGGTGGTCTCCACCCCGGGCGTGTGGCCGTATTCGGGATGGCCGGGGGTCTTGCTGCCCCATTGCCGGAAATTCTGGATCTCTTCCAAGCTGAGGTCGTAGCCGGTAAGGTGGAGCAGACTGTAGAGCAGCATGGAGGCATGGCCGCCGGAGAGCACGAAGCGGTCGCGATCGGGCCAGTCCGGGTTCTTCGGATTGTGCTTCATCACCCGCGTCCACAGCACGTACCCGGCCGGGGCCAGTCCCATGGGCGCCCCCGGGTGCCCGGAGTTGGCCTTTTGCACCGCATCCATGGAAAGGGTGCGGATCGTGTTGATGCAAAGATCGTCGATGGTCGGCTGCGTCTTCGGGATGCCCGTGCTCATGTGATACCGCTCCTTTTGCATTGGATTCGATTTTCGTTCGACGTTAAAAAGGGTTGATACAAAAGATTTGAAGTTGAAGCAAGGGTTTTAAGGGCACCAGACAGCGACGGTGGGTGGAAGTGCAGAATTGGCGGCCATCGACAGATGAGAGATGTCGATGGCCGTTGGATTTCAGATTCTTTTCAAAGTGCCCGCATCCACTCCGGTCGCAGCGCCACCTTGCCTTCCAGTGCCGCATCGATCAGGGCCAGGTTTTTTGCTTTTTCCTTGGGCATCCGGGCGCGGATGGGCAGGTAGTTGGAGGCGTGGTTAGCATGAAACAGCCCCTGGGTCTGGTGGGTTTCGGCAATCATGGTGCGGAGTTCGGCCAACATTTCGTCCGGTTCGATGAGAGTAAACCGGCCGCTGCGGGCATCATCGTACATGGGGGTGCCTGGGATTAGCATCAAGCTCAGCGCCCCGACGTATTCCGGATCGATGGCGGACAGAACCCGGCCGGTTTCCCGGGCATGAATCTGGGAGCGCTCCCGTCCCGCCAGGCCCAGCAGCACGGTGATGGACAGCTTGATGCCCGCGGCCCTGGCTTTTTTACCCATGTCGATCATATCCTTGGATGTCGCCCCCTTGTTGATGGCCTTGAGGGTGATATCGTCACCGGTCTCCAACCCCATGTAGGCAATGCCCAGACCGTTTTCACGAAGCTGTTTCAGCTCATCCACGGTTTTCATCTTCAGGCTTTTGGCGTTGGCGTACACCCCCACCCGGGTTACCCAGGGCAGCTGCCGACGGATTTCGAGGAGTATATTCATCAGCCGTTCATGGGGGATGATCAGCGCATCGCCGTCGCAGAGAAACACGCGACGCTGGCGTTTGCAGTGGGTGGCGGCAAAGGCGATGTCCGCCATAATGATCTCATCGGATTTGATTTTGAAACGCTCCCCCCGGTAAGCGCCGCAGAAGGTGCACTTGTTGCGTGAGCAGCCCACGGTGACCTGGAGCAGGATGCTGTTGGCTTCGCTGGGGGGCCGGATGATGTTGCCTTCGTAATGCATGATAAGCCTTTCCTGAAAAGTAACTGTTTAGCGCTTTCTCTTTACGATTCCGGGTTTTCTTGGTTGGATTCAGCCACCCGAAACTCGAAAGCAGCGGCTGTAATAATTTGATGACTTTTTATATGATTGTCAATAATGCACCATTCTGATATGTCACACTTCAACTTATGAACGATGTTTATAAACCGCCGGGGACTTCAACGCGGCAACTACCCGCCGCTGTTTTCCACAGGTGGCAGCCGGCGTTGGACATCTTTTTCATCCGCTTTAATTACCGTATCGCAGGGAGGAAAACCAAGCATGAGCAAACTTTTATGGCAGCCGTCTGAAGCGCAGATCAAATCATCCAACATGTACCGGTTCATGACGCTGATCAATCAGCAATACGGAACAGCCTTCGACAGCTACGACGGCCTCTATCGGTGGTCCATTGACCATATCCCCGAGTTCTGGAAGGAGATGTGGGATTTCGCCTCGATCAAAGCCTCGGTGCCCTATGATAAGGTGATCGACGATGTCACCAAAATGCCCGGTGCCCGATGGTTTGACGGAGCACGGCTCAATTTTGCCGAAAACCTGCTGCGTTTTCGGGACGATCGGTTGGCCCTGGTGTTCCGGGGGGAAGACAAGGTGCGGCGGACATTCACCTACGCCCAGCTTTACGATGAGGTGGCCCGGGTGGCCAAAGCTCTGAAGGATGCCGGGGTCAAGGCCGGAGACCGGGTGGCCGGATTCGTCCCCAACATGCCCGAATCCATCATCGCCATGCTGGCCGCCGCCTCCCTGGGGGCGGCCTGGTCCTCCTGCTCGCCGGATTTCGGCATCAAGGGGGTCCTGGACCGTTTCGGTCAGATCCAGCCCAAGGTGTTGTTTACGGCGGACGGCTATTTTTTCAAGGGGAAACCCCTGGACTCCCTGGCGCGCATCGCCGACATCATCCGTCAGATTCCATCGGTGGAAAAGCTGGTGGTGGTGCCTTATGCCCAGGAGCAACCGGACATCAGCGCCATCCCCAAGGCCGTGATGTACGCCGACTTCAAATCGGCAGGAGACGGGCTGGAGATCGATTTCGCGCAGTTGCCCTTCGATCATTCGCTCTATGTCATGTATTCATCGGGCACCACCGGCCTGCCCAAGTGCATGGTCCAGAGCGCCGGCGGCATTCTCATCCACCATCTTAAAGAATTGATGCTGCACACCGATCTCAAGCGCGAGGACACCATCTTCTACTTCACCACCTGGCCCAGGATGAGAAGATCACCGTGTTCGGCACCAGTGCCGGTTACCTGGCCGCCCTTGAGGCCGCCGGCGTCCGGCCCAAGGAAGAATTCGATTTGTCCCCCTTGCGGGCGGTGCTCTCCACCGGTTCTCCCCTGTCCATCGAAAGCTTCGAATTTGTTTATGACGCCATCAAGTCCGACCTCCAGCTGGCCTCCATTGCCGGCGGTACGGACCTCAACGGCTGTTTCGCCCTGGGCAACCCCATGGGGCCGGTTTACGCAGGCGAGCTTCAGTGCCGGGGGCTGGCCATGAAGGTGGTTGCCTTTGACGACAACGGCAGGTCCGTGGTGGGCCAGGAGGGAGAGCTGGTGTGCTCGGCGCCCTTTCCCTCCATGCCCATCTACTTCTGGAAAGATCCGGACGGGAAAAAGTACCATGACGCCTATTTTGACGTTTATCCGGGCATCTGGCGGCACGGCGACTACATCGTGGTGACCGAGCACGGCGGCGTGGTGATGCACGGCCGCTCCGACGCCACCTTGAATCCCGGCGGGGTGCGCATCGGCACCGCCGAGCTGTACCGGCAGGTAGAGCAGTTGGAGGAGATTGAAGACAGCGTGGTGGTAGGCCAGAAATGGGAGAACGATGTGCGGGTGATCCTGTTCGTGAAACTGGCACCGGGCGTCGAACTCACCGACGATCTGAAGAACAAGATTCGGAAGACCATTCGCGTGCATGCTTCGCCGCGCCATGTGCCCGCCAAGATCATCCCGGTGCCCGACATCCCTTATACCTTGAACATGAAAAAGGTAGAGCTGGCCGTGAAAAAGGTAATTCACAACCAGGAGGTTAAAAACAAAGATGCCTTGAGAAATCCTGAGGTGTTGGATTATTTTGCCGGGATTGCCGAGCTGCAGGAGAAATGATCCCGGGGGCAATTTATTTATCCCGGATCCCTTAAAGGGACCATCCAAACGAAAAAGCCTCCCCGTGGTTTACCGCGGGGAGGCTTCAATGAAGTTTACGCAGGTCCTATTTTTTTTTGGAACGATTACCGTGATAGTCAAGACGATGGACTAAAAAAGACGCTCCATTTTCTCTAAGGCTCATGGTAATTATACCTGAGTTTTCGCGCCATTTTTTGTCGGGCGGCAACCATTTCAGGAAAAAATTTCCGTCGATTTTTACGATTTCCCTATTGTCATCATATGAAAATTGCTGCAATTCAATCCGATATTGAATGGTTTCGATAAATTTGAAATTCCTTTGATATTTGGGCAAAAGGCCTTCAAAAGGCTTGCCGTTTTCACTGGCGCCGGGAGCAAAAAGGGTGGTGAATGCATCTAAGTCTTTGGCAGCATAGGTGCTGCAATAATTCTGCAAAAATGAACGTAGTCGATTTTCCAGGCTGTTGTTATCAATGTCCTTAACCGCCGGCGCGGTGCCGCCAATTTGTTCGGCAGACGGTTGAAGCTGAGTTTCTGCTTTGGCAATGATGGGAGGCTCAGGACGGTTGCCTGGTGACACTTTTTCTGGCACAGTGTTTTTCTTTACCTGATTTTGATTGTCTGAATTTGCCTTTCTGGATGATCCCTCGGTTGTTGGGAGGGACGATGAGGCCTTGGCCTTGCTTTTCGACTCAGCGGCATTTGAGCCTTTGGCGTTTCCAGATTTCAACGCGGTGATTTCTGATTTACCGGTTGAATTGCTAATCCGGGCCCCCTGATTCAGCTGTAGATTTGGTTTGGCATCAGGAAGGGCAGCTATCAAAGCCACGTTTTTCCCCGACTTAGCGGGTAAGGTCACACCGCTTTCAACCTCAGGTTTAGCGGATGATTTGTCGGGTGCAGGAGTGGCCGGGTCTGTAGAAATTACCGGTTGCCGATCGGCGACGGTTGTTTCTTGCTTGGAAGGTAATGCATCTTGCTTTTTTATCTCTACCTTCTGTGTGGCCTTATCCGGCTGTGGTCCGGGTTTGGCATCAGAAGGGGCGGACAGCCAGGCCAAATCTTTTTGCGCTTTGCCGGGCACGATCACACCGCTTTCAACCTCACTTATATTGGGTAATTTGTCGGGTGCAGGATTGGCTTGGGCTGTAAACGCTGCCGGTGGGAGGTCGGCGGCCGCTATTTCATCCTTGGGTGCGGCTTTAACCTGGATGCCGTTTTCCACAGAAGGCTGTGCAAGGGCGATCTCATTTTTCGATGATGCCTGGGTTTGCTCCTTTTCGATTTTCTCATTTAACTTCAATTGATCATTTTCGACTGTGTCCGTTTGGTGATTGGATGATTCTGCCAGATTTTTTTGGGTAATTGGCTTCATTGTCCAGCGGGTTGCAGGCCACAGCAAATAATAACTCATAAAAGCGCCCAGGAGGATACATATGCCAATGAGTATGGGATACCCCCTGAATGGTGACCGGCGTGGTGAGGGTGAGCGTGTGTCGGCTGGCGTTTGAAAATCGGTCCTACTAAAATCAAAGCCTGCCCGAATGTTAAGCTCCTGTTCACATTCTTTGATCACATCTGAATCGATTGATTTTGAGCCGGATTCATAACCCGTCAATAAGGCATGATTGCAGATATTATTAATGGTGCGGGGATAGCCGCCTGTGAATCTGAATATCTCACGAAACGCGTTCGATTTGAAAATTTTCCGGGTGGCACCAGCCACCTTCAGACGGTGTTCAATGTATTGCCCGGTTTCAGATTCAGTCAGCGGATCAATGTGATAGTTGATTGCAATTCGCTGGCGGATGGCTCTGTTGCTGTTGGCCATTAGCATGTTTTTGAATTCAGGTTGGCCAACAAAAAATATGTTAATCAGTTTTCGGTCGCTCAGTTCGATGTTGGAAAGAACCCTTATTTGGTCCAAAAGCTTGTTGTTCAACCGTTGGGCCTCGTCGACAATCAGCAGGACCTTTTTATGATCCGAGTACGCGTTGTAGAGGAATTTTTCCAGCTCGATTAAAAACTCACCTTTGCTGTGGAATTCGATGGGGATGTTGAATTCCGCAGCCAGAAGCTTGAAAAAATCGAGGGTCCCCAATCCCGGATCAGTGATGTAGGCAACAATTGTTGATGAATCAAGATTGTTGATCAATCGATGGATCAAGGCGGTTTTGCCCACACCCACATCACCGGTTAGCAGCAGGAATCCCAAGTCCTCTTTAATTCCGTAATTCAACGTAGCAAGGGCTTCATTATGCTTTTCGCCAAGCCAGAGAAAGTGTGGCCCCGGGCTTAAGTCAAAGGGCTTTGCTTTTAGATGATAGTGATTGAGATACATGTGCCGTGATTGAAATGCTTGGTTTTTCTCCAATTTAGTTGGAGAAAAGGGTTCAAGGATTCAAAAGTGCCAATAAGAATAGTGCGCCAATTGATCTGATTCATTTACCGGGTATCATATACAACAAATCTGTCAAGAGTCAAAATTAAAGCAAATATATTATAACAAATTGTTATTATTTGGTTTTAACAATGTATATGCAGATTATTGTCATAAATCCGGCAGGCCGAAAAGGTCAATCTGGTTCATGCTCAAGGGAACTGGGCCAACTGCCATGCCTTCTCCATTATGGGTTGAACCTCTGAACCCAGAACCTCTGAACCAGTGAACGGTTACTTTATCTTCTCCAATAACTGAAACCGGTTCCAAGAATTGATACACTAAAGCCTCTCATGGAACTGGCGGCGCCACTTGCATCGACCATCAGGATATCCCGGTCTTTTATGGCCATTTCCTTAACACCCGGCTGGCTCAGGTCAAGATCGATTATTTCCCTTTCTCCGTTTTCCGCCATGCGCACCAGTTTGATCCTGTCCTTTGCGGCCCAGGTCTCAACCCCGCCTGCTTCCACCAGTGCCTCCTGAATGACAGTTCGATGTTTGATGGCATAAGCGCCGGGCCGTTTCACGGCGCCGTCCACAAAAAAAACGCCCGCCTCAGGAATGAAAATGACATCGCCACCGTTTATCTCGATATTTTGTTGAACATTGCCTTTTCTGATCAGCTGGTCCAGGTCGACCATAACGATATCAGGTTGCCCCTGAATGTGGCGGGATTTGCGAATCTGCACCATCTGGCCGGCCTTCTCACTTAGACCGCCCCCCAGGGCGATGGTGTCAAGCAGTCTCTGTTTCGTTGGATAATCATAAGTGCCGGGATTTTTAAATTGGCCTACCAGTGTGATGCGCTGGCTGATGTGCTCTTCAACAAAAATACTGACATGTGGATTCTTAATGAATCGCTTTTTGTACATCGCTTCAATTTTTTCTTCAGCCTCTATGGCGGTTAGGCCCTTTATGTCGACGGTTTCGATCAGCGGAAGTGTCACCCAACCGCGTGAGCTGACCCGAACCGTCGTATCAAGCTCCTTGGCCTCGAAAACGCTGATTCGCAGCAAGTCGCCCTCTCCGAGAAGGTATTCACCCGGATCGCTATTCATTTGAGTCCGGGCGAGAATCATCTCATTCATTTTGCTGATTTCATCCTCTCCCAGATAATAGTCGACAACCTGCGGCTCATCCGCCGGCCTGTTCTTAGAGGCATTGTTCGTAGCGGCACATGCGCCAAAAAATGAAATCCCGATCAGCAACAAAAGGGCCGGCAACAGGGTTGGCCTAAGCGAATGCACAATAAAAGCGTTAATCTGTACCATTTTTTATTTATCCTTAGAAAATCTGGTCCGTTGGATCAGGATTATTAATTTGGCGGTGTTGTCATGGGGTATTGCCGACGGTCTGATTCCCACTGTTATGGGGAGGATGGACTCACGGTGCCACCGCCACCGCTACTTCCACCGCTAAGGCCCAACGCAATGCCTGCAACTGCTGCGACGCCCAAGGCGCCATAAGCAATCTTTTTGCCGGTCGACATGCCCGGCTTCGGTTCTGGCGGCTGCTGTGCAACCGGCTCCTCAATATCGGGTAGTCCAATATCCATATCAGCTTGTGAAAGAATAATCTTCTTTCCGGATTGAATCGTCATCAGGCCTTGATCGGTAAACACATCCATTGATCCGCCTTCCGCCACCCCCAATTCACTTTGGTTTTCAGTAACGGCCACATACCCTTTAATCGATTGATCGCCAGAGGCAGCATTGAGTCGAATCCGTTGGACGCTGATTTGGCCATTCGGTGTAATGAATGAAAACGCCCGCCTCATTTCGGAAGTTTTAAAATAGACGATTCCTTTCTTGATAAACAGGTTCCTTTGCCGGCCGGATGTGTTTATTGAAAATACACTTTGATCTTCGCCAACAAGGTACAAATCGTCCAGCTTTACAGCGCACCTCCCGTCAGTCGAGATGATCGATCCTTCGGGAAGCGGCGCTTCTTTGGTGTACACTCCGACTATTTTATCACAGCGATACAGGGTCACTTTGTTAGTGGGAAAAATTCGATCCGAGCCGGCCAAAGCGGCAACACCCTGGCTGACCATTAAAAAGGTCAGTAAGGAAACAACTGTCTTGATTTCGATTCTTTTGCTTCTAAAAAAACACATAACATGAACCTCCCGTATTATTTTAACCACGTTTATAAAAAGACGATGATATCCAAAACAACAAATAATATTACGAAGATGAAAAGCAGGCCGCCTAAATACCACAAAAAAATAGTGGGCCTGCTATCTGCCGGTAAAGACAATTTGGGACGTTCACGCCACCGAAACAGATGTTGCCGGTTTACGTCATAATGACGCCGCAATACCGGATCACGCAGGGTGCGATAGGCGTCATTCAGTTCGACGAATCTTCGGCTGCTGCCTGTCAGATTTGCATTGGCGTCAGGGTGGATCTTAACCGCTTTTCTGCGAAAGGCCTTTTTGATTTCCTGCGTATTGGCTTGGGACCGAACCCCCAGAAGACGGTAGTAATCTGCAGAAGTATTGGAGGTGTGCATTAGACCGAGTGCTCTGGCAGCGAGTGTGAGCTTTTCCTTAAGGCGACTCAGACTTAATCCGTGGTCACGGCAAACGCTTTCAAGGGTTTTGGAAAATTTCGGGTTAGATTCTGCGGCCGGATCGACAATTGAGCGGCATAACCTCAGATAATCGGCATCCGCGGCGATTATCATAATGAGTGAAGGGGTGTCGTTGATTTCACCCACCTGCCGTATAAAGCGCATCAGTAATCGTTCTTTCTGATAAGTATAGTTCGGCGGGGTTATCAATTTTTAAGGTCTTCTTGGCGGGCTTGGCGTCTTGAGCGAAGCGAGCGAGAGAGAAAAAAGGGTTTCACGCAAAGACGCAAAGGATAAAGAAAATTAAAAAGAACTGATACCCTTGTTTTTATCATTGTTTGGCGAGCTTGGCGGGGAAAGGATGTTCCAATTTGTTGTTTCCGGTTTATCCGGGTTAGGTGTTAAATATTATTGTTAGAACATCATGGTGATAAAACAACCGCCGCCACCACCACCACCACCAGTGCTGGTGACGGTGCCGTCGTTAACATTTACACTGATGGTGTCAATAGATTTTTGGCCGTCGTCGTCGGTGACCGTCAATTGAATAGTCAGGATCGCTCCAGCCGCAGCAACATTCGGCGCGGTAAAGGTGGCCGTGTCCGTGGAGGCATTGGTGAGCGTTACCGAAGTACCCGCCGTTGGTTCCCAAAGATAGGAGACAATCGCGCCATCCGCATCGTCGGCACCGGCATCGGCAACCGGTCCGGGCCGCAGAGTCACAATGCCATTACCTTGAAGACCGGCGTAGTGGTGTTCCTGAATTTCAGCCAGGGGCAGCGCCCTGTCGTAAAGGGCGACTTCGTCTATCAAACCATCAAAGTAGAAACTGGTCCCCGTATCGAGCCAGCCGATGTTAAGGTCGGCCGTTGCCGAGCCGAACCGGGTTACATAATTATGACTCACTCTACCTTGCTCGAAGCCGTCGACGTAGATGATGTTGTCACCGTCAGGACTCGCGCTGTCGTCTCTTACGGCCACGACGTGGTGCCAGGATCCGTCAGCAAGGCTGATGGTTCCGACCCCTGAGAGGGTCGCGCCAATTCCGTTGGTTTCTTTTAAGAAAAAAGAAACCCGGCCATCCGTGTTATGGACTCCGATCCACCAGTGTAAACCTGTTGCTGGTACGTCATCCCTGCCGATAATGGCTTGATCCTCAACAGGAGCAAAGCCGTCTGTTTTTACCCAAAATTCGATGGAGAAACTCTCGTTGCTTTGCCAGTCGAATGAGTTGTCGGCCGGCACATTGATCTGCGTATTATTCGCGCTGTTGAACGTCTGAGCCCCATTGACGATGCCGATGGCTGCGATGGGATTGACATTTCCCGTCCCATTGTTGCCGTCAAAAGAATCCGCGTAAGTGCCATTCGGGGCGTCGGGGGTCGGCTCGTCGAGTTGCCAAAGGGAAATGGTATCGTCAGGAAAAGGCACAAACGGAGCAACTCCCGAACAATAATCATCTCCGGCCAGTCCGGCATAGCGGTGTGCCTGAATTTCAGCCAGGGACAGTGCCCGGTCGTAAAGGGCGACTTCGTCTATCAAACCATCAAAGTAGAAACCGGTTCCCAAATTGAGCCAGCCGATGTTAAGGTCGGCCGTTGCCGAGCCGAACCCGGCTCCATAAGTATGATTCACTCTACCTTGCTCGAAGCCATCGACGTAGATGATGTTGTCTTTAGTGCTGTTGTCTCTTACGGCCACGACGTGGTGCCAGGATCCGTCAGCAAGGCTGATGGTTCCGACCCCTAAAAGAGAACCGCCAATTCCGTTGGTTTCCCTTAAGAAAAAAGAAACCTTACCGTCAGTCTTATTGATTCCGACCCACCAGTGTAAACCTGTTGCTGGTATGTCATCCCTTCCGATAATGACCTGAATCTCAGCAGGAGCAACACCGTCCGTTTTCATCCAAAATTCGATGGAGAAACTCTCGTTGCTTTGCCAATCGAATGAATTGTCGGCCGGCACGTTGATCTGTGTTTTATCCGTGCTGTTGAACGCCTGAGCCCCGTTGATTATGCCGGTGGCTGCGGTGGGATTGACATTCCCCGTCCCGGCGTTGTCCTTAATGATGTCTGCATAGGTGCCATTGGGAGCGCCGGGGGTCGGCTCATCCAGCTTCCAGTAGGCAAAAATGTCGTCCGGACAGGCAGCATATGTCGAGATTGCAGGTTGAAAAGCAAGGCTTGAAATAATCATAATGAATTTTCCGGCAGTGGTTTATTGCTTTGCTGCTCCAATCCGTAGCTGGAATATGCTTGATAAGATTTGTAGTATCCCCCGTAGCCGTATTTTCTGTTAAAATCCACTTTATTGACGATGCAGCCCAAAATGGTGCCGTTTACGTTCGTAATGGATCTTTTAAATTGACCGATTGCTTCACGGCTGGATTCTCCGATGCTGCTGATCAGGACGATGCCGCCGACGCATTTGGACAGGATCAGGGTGTCGGCAAAACCAATATGCGGCGGTCCGTCCAGGATGATCCGGTCAAAACGGCTGCCAAGCTTTTTGAGCAGGAGGTTAAACCGCCGGGAAGCGAGTAACTCCGCCGGGTTCGGCGGAACCGGGCCGGAAGGAATGATCCTTAGATTTTCGCTATGGTTGTTATACATTTTAAGCTTATTGGTTACCTCGGCCAGAAAGCTCGAAATTCCATTGCCATTGACCCGATTTTTAAGGTTAAAAATCTCATGCAGACGGGGTTTTCGTAAGTCCGCATCAATGAGCACGGTCTTTTCACCAGCGGCGGCAAAACTCAGGGCCAGATTTACGGCCAGGGTGGTTTTGCCCTCACTGGGCAGTGTGCTGGTAATGAGAAAGCATTTGGAACGGGTGCCGGAACCGGAAAGCTGAACGGAGACACGCGTTGAGCGGATGGCCTCGGAAAAAGGTGATCGCGGATGACGAAGAAACGAGTTTTCCAGTCCATGCTCGTCGGGTTTGGCCTGTGGAATCGTTCCCAGGAGAGGAATTTGAAATCGGTCTGATATTTCACTGGGATTGGTCACCGTGTCGGCGAAGTACTCGGCCATAAATGCACAGCCGATGCCGCCGAGAAGACCAAGGACGATGGATAGCAGTAAATTGAGCTTGACGTTGGGTTTGGCTGCCAGAAGCGGCAGGTCCGCGCGGTTCACGATCTGAATGTTGCTCGAGGAGATGCCCGCCATGGATTCGATCTCCTTGGCGCGCTGCAAAAGGCTCTGGTAGATGGCCTTGTTGGTGTCGACTTCCCGGGCCATGATTGAATACTGTGTGGCACGGTCGTTCATATCCAGAACCAGATTTTTCTGGTGCTCGATCCTTTTTTCCATGGCGCTGACAATCTTCTGTGCGGATTCATATTCGTTCTCAATGGATAGGAAGATTCCTTTTTCTTGCGCATTAATCAGCACCGCGATGCTATCCATGCGCGCTTTCAGCGATTTTACCTTGGGATAATCATCATGAAAGGTTGCTTTTAATTCCTGGTAACTGGAACTCAACTCGGCATACTTATCTTTCAGGCTGGCAATCAGATCACTTTCCAGAACCCGGGGCAGATTGGCATGCCCATCCTTGACGGCCTGCTGATAGGTGGCCTCTTTAGCGATCATGTTCGCCTCGGCCGAAGCGAAAGCTGAGTTCAATTCCTCCAGATGGCGGTAAATGCTATTCATACGGGCATCCAGCGACACGATCCCGGCATGTTTGGCAAAGTCGTTCAGCTGCTCTTCAGCCTTTTCAAGGTTAATCTTGGCCCGGTCCATCTGCATCATAAGAAAATCCCGAGCCATGCCGGAGGCATCGATCTTCTGCTCCATTTTCCAGCTGATGAAATCCTCGATCAGCGTGTTGACAACCGACCTGGACAACTGGCGGTCCGGTGAGCGAAAAGCCACATCGATCAACATGGACTTACGGCTTGGGGTGACAGTGAGATTTTCCGAAATGTACTTGGCCACCTGTTGCCGCATTGCAATATCCTGGGCAACCGCGGGTTTGGCCTGGCCATGCAATAGGCTCGTCACCAAGGATTTGAGGGCATTTCTCATTCGCTGAAGCGTCCCTGATTTGCCCTCATCGAAAACCGTGTCCCTGATAACGGGATGGGCGATTAAATCGAGTTTTTCGATCACGCGGTTGGTCATCGCCTTGCTGCGAAGCAGTTCTACCTGGGTTTCATAAAATTCGCGCGCCTGGATTTCCGATCCCAATACCTCTTGAAACGTTGTCACATGGGGCGTTTCTTGATGGACCTCGATAACAGCCGATGCCTCATAGATTCTGGTGACGGCCAGAGTGAAAATCAGTGTTGACAAAAACACCAGGGTGAGCACCGTGACGATCAGCCACTTCCTGCGTATGATGACATCGAGGTAGTCTTTCAGCTGGATCTCTTCTGTCTCCTGCCACTCGTAGAACGGTTTTTGAAATTCGTTGGAAGGAAGATGATTGCCGGCAATATCCGGCAACATCTTATCCCCGGAATTGCCTATGTATTTTGCTTGATCTGGCGCCATATGATTACCTCGTTGGTTGATATGGTTTCAATCTTCTCCAATCGAAAGTCGTCTATCCACACTTTTCCCCTGATTTTCGAGTCGAAACGCTTGCTGGGTCGGCGGCGCAGACGCACCACTGCCGAACGGCAGTCTTCAGGCATGTCAAACTCGATGGACGCCTTATGCCAGCCGTGGGTACCCGTGATCATGGGGCCTGCTTGGTAAAGTCCCTTTCCGTCGTAGCCGTAAATCTCAACAAAAGGACCCTGGTCTGTAGTAATGCTTCTGCTTTTCCAGGCATACATCAGGCGATATTTTTGTTGCGGGTCCGCCACGATAATTTGGTAGATGTGCTGAAAGGAAATATTCTCTTGCCCGTTGAACGTTATTCTCAAGGCATAATCGCCCTCAATGGTGTCATGATCAACCCGCTTTAACTTCCAATTGCCATCCTTCTCGCCCCAGTGACGCCAATCAAAAGCCCGCCCAGTGATGTCTTTTTCGAAACCAGGGTTTGTCATACCGTCAACACCCGTGTATTTTTGCCAAATACCCATCGATGCGGTGATGCGTTTATGGTTCAACAGAAAATGGGCATACCGCACTGCGGTCTCTTTTTCCGGTTCTGCGACTGCAGCCATTGCCTGCCACACGACAAGGCTTTCGTCGGTCATGCCCCATTGCATCAGCCAGTTGAGATAGGCAGTCAGATGCGCAGGTTCTAAAACAGTGATCACGGCTGAAGCTTCACCGCCAAGGTGGGTGTGAAGCAGTTGCAACGCATCCTGTTCCAGCACTTTGTGGGACAATAGATAATTCGTGTTGCGGTAGAAGCACTTTTCCATGCTCAGTTCACTGGCCAGCACCATCTGAGGCCACTTCCAGCGAAGCACCTGATCCGTCATATCGGTGGTGAAGGTCAGGATATCTTTGGCTTTTTCTTCACGCCCCATTGCGGCCTCGGTTTCGGCCAGCCTGAGCCAAGCGTCAAGAAAAAGAGCGTTCTGTGAGACGGCCTGCCGGAAAAAGCTTGCGGCCGTCTCGGGTTGCTGCTGAAACCAGGCGTGCATGCCGTGCGCGTACTGGGCGTTTGGATAGAATCTGAGGTGTTGTGCCTCTTCGTCTGAGTACGTATAGCTGTCGTTACGAACAGATCGTTGCGGCCAGTTGTAATAAAACGTCCAGCATCCCAGTATCGATAGAATGGCGGTAATCAGAATACGAAATAGGGTAGGCATTAGTTTATTTCGCCATAGAAAACCTGGTTCTTATTGATAACGTTCCCTCGCCCCTTTGGGGAGAGGGACAGGGTGAGGGGAATCAGATGAAATCATGCTCAAAATCCTTTTCAACACCGCCTCGGTCTCCGTCAGTACCTCATGGTTCCAGAACCGCATGACCGTAAAGCCTTTCGATTCAAGATAAGCAGTACGGGCGTTGTCTTTTTCAACTTGGGCTGCGTGCTGCCCACCATCTACTTCGATCACAAGCTGACGATCAATACAGGCAAAGTCACAGATATAGGGACCGACGGGATGTTGCCGCCGGAACTTGCAACCGGCGACAGATCGATTGCGCAGCAGCTGCCACAGGCGGCGTTCGGCGTCTGTCTGTGTTTTGCGCAGCTGTCTGGCTTTGTTTTGCATTGCCTATCCTATCACCCCTCACCCCGGCCCTCTCCCCTCAAGGGGCGAGGGAGTTTATGCCGGCACTCCTGCGTTTTAACTCAGTCCTCTAACCCTCTAAGAAACTTCAACGTTTCGTCCTTGAGCAAACCCCGTCGTTTGACAGGATGGTTTCGCTGAATTATAGGCTTTTAATTATTCTACCAGAATCGCCACCGAGGCTTCTTCCTTTTCTCGGTCATTACTCCGGATTTTATCATTGGCTGCGGTGTTTCTCCGTGCAGCACGCGCAGCGGATTTTCTATGGTAATTCGTTGAAGGTTCTCTTGACTGAGCATTTTACGGAGTTTGGCCGTTGCCGCTTGCATCCTTGCAGGGTTGTGTCCTCTATGGTGATGACTGTCAGACGCCAGGCAGTGGATGCAACCGTTTCTGGCCAAAAGCTGAGCGGTGCGGGCAACCGCCCGGCCGTATTGGCCGAGAAAGCTGCCCCAGTTGATCTGCAGGTACACACCCGATTCGATGAGTTGGTCAATCAGACTCAGATTAGTCGCCAGCTGTGCACAGCGCTCGGGATGAGCCAAAAGAATTGAATATCCTTTGGTCAGTATTGAAAAGATGACCTGCTCCCATCCCGGAGGAAGCTGCTGAAACGACGGCTCGATCAACAGACAGGATGAATTGCCGAGGGCCAGCAAGCGACCCTCGTCCAGAAGATCGGGGATCTGGGGATCCAGTGCGATCTCCATACCCGATACGATTTTAAGTTTCAGGCCTTCATCCTTGATTGTTTGATTCAAACCGGCGACCTGTGTTTTGATCAGATCGATGGACGGCATCCAGGTGGTCCCAGGAATCATGTGTGGTGTGGCCGCAACAGTATGGTAACCGGCCCGCACAAAGGCCTGTGCCATCTGCATACTTTCAGCAGAAGTTTCCGGTCCGTCGTCTATATCGTGCAAAATATGGCAGTGTAAATCGATCACTTGGGGATTCGATGGTTGTGCGTTGATTATAACTGCTTTCAATTTAGCCGTGGGCTATGCTTGAGCAACCCTAAAAGGTTTATGATATGTGAATATTGAACGGCAGAATAAAGCGTTTTTTGAACGTCCAACATCGAACGTTGAACATCGAATGATGAAATCGCTTTGCTCCGCCGTTTTATAAAATGGCAGAATACCTTATTCAAAATTGATGTTGGATGTTCGATGTTCGACGTTCATCATCCGGCGGTTAAAATCAAACATGCTGTGAACGGTCATTGAAATCAATCCGCTGAAGGCGCCGACAGCCAGGTAAAACCGCAGGGGGTCTCTTCGAAAATCGAGCCGTTTGATGCGCCGGGCACTCTTTCCTAGAAATATGAGAAAACCACCCACTATCGCAAAAAATCCAATCCAGCCGGTCTCTATCAGAAGCTGCAGGTAGTCATTGTGGGCATGGATAACCGTCTTGTCTGTGATAAACGATTGGTTGTAAACCTGGAAGACATTTTCATAATTGCCCAGCCCGATTCCCAGCGGGTGGTCTTTGATAATCGGCAGGCTGTCACGCCAGATATCCATCCGTGAGTTGCCATCGCCACCGATGGTTAAAAATCGCTCCATAATCGGTCCGACGCCGATGGTCATGGTGTAGATGCACAGCAGAACGATGATGCCACCCAGCAGGACTCGGGTTTGCAGTGCCACGTCTTTCATTCCCGTTCGCGCCATGATCGAAAATACAAGAAAACCGATAAGCCCGCTGACGATACCGGCCCGTGAGCGGGTGAAAATAAGGGCCAGCAGAAAAACGATGATGCCCAGTGCCATCAGCGCCTGTCGGTTGAGCTTGTCGGATCCAAGTGCTTCTTTTAACGAGTATACCCGGCCGGTCATTGCCAGCGTTATGCCCAATGCCAGTGGCCAGATCATCTCGATAAATCCCGCAAAGTTGTTGCGATTGATAAATGTGCCACGGGCAGTACCCAGATAGGCCTGGACATAATCGACCCACAGCACACCCATGGAGGGTACCAGCGCCTGAATCAATCCGTACACCGCTTCGATCAGGCCGATCCCGATCATAACGAATACAACGCGTTTAAGCATTTTTCTATCTGTGCAGAGATTTCGCACAACGATAAAAAAGAGTCCCAGACTGAGAAGAAACACCCACCAGGCTAATGCACTTCTTGACGAATAGCTGACCGTTTCCCAGGCTGGGGTGCTGCCGGTTAACGCCAATGCCTTGGACAGGATTTCAGACCGTGTGGGGCTAAAAAGAGAAAGGACCGGATACGGAAAAGGGAGGCACAGAAAAAGCGTCCAAACAAAAAAAATGATTGCCATTTTTTTTAAACATACCCAAGGCTGCACGGCGGCAAAGAGAATCGGCATTGTGCCGATAATGAAAAGAGCAAGTATTCGTATGATGGTGGTCATAGTGGGTTTTAGTAAGCGTTCAGAGGTTCAGAGTTCAGAGGTTCAGGGTTACTTTTCTTGTAGACCTTGTTCATAGGACAGCAGGTACTTGATGAAGCCACGAATGGTGGCGCGGGTTCGTCCGACATGATCATAAACATCCTGAAACTCAGTATTCGTTATGTATTGTTGATCCACCGCCATGTAAAGCTCACTCTGGACTTCGGTACAAGACCGTTTTGCATATCGAAGAAAACGAACAAACTCGTGGTTTGTCTCTGAATCGAATCCTTCCGCTATATTGTGCATGGATGAACCTGCTGCATCCTGAATTTGTCTTTTCAAACCAAAGTCACGAGCAAACTTGGCCTTTTTTGTCAGTCCATAGACCTTGCGAGCTAGCTCTCGGGCCAACTGCCATGCCTCAATATCCTCAAACCGTTCTATTCTCATGCCATCTCCAGTCAAAGCTTACGAATTCCCGCTGGGATTCCGATATATGAGAACCGAAAACCTCTGAACCCTGAACCTTTGAACCCGTGAACGGCTAAGTGTTTTAAATGGCATTTCTCCAAGCCGCCCGACTGAAAAAGGTCAGAAAAATGATTTTCAGATCGAGCCATAGACTCCAATTTTCAAGGTAGTAGAGGTCGTTTTCGATTCTTTTCCGAATTGCCAGATGGCGAATTCGATAATTCGGAATTTCCATGCTGAATTTCTCGACAAAATGCTCCCGCTCCGGCCGGGGACCGACGATACTCATGTTGCCCACCAGTACATTCCATAGCTGCGGCAGCTCATCCAAGTTGGTTTGGCGCAAGATTTTTCCAAAAGGCGTCACCCGCTTGTCATTGGGTGTGGTCCAGATCGTATCGGACTCCTGGCTTGGTTGTACGGTCATGCTCCTGAATTTGACCAACGTAAATTCGGCGTTGTTGTTACCGATTCGTTTTTGACTAAACAAGATCGGACCCGGCGAGGTCATTTTAATGGCAATGGCTATAACCAATAGGATTGGGGAAAGGATCAGCAGTCCGGTTAATGAAACAATGATATCGAATGACCGTTTAATTATGCGATTGCTGAAGATATTAAGGGGTTCGTTGCGAACGGCAATCACAGGAATGTCTCCAAGGCTATTGAGGACCGTCCATTTTGGTATGATATTATCAAAGTCAGGAACAATGCAGAACCGCACTCCTTCTTCCTCACACCGTTCAACGATACGCTTAATAGCACGCTCTTCGCTCAGCGGTTTGGCAATAATAACTTCATCAATTAAGTGTTTACGCAAAGTTTCAGGAAATTGTTCCAATCGACCAAGATACAACCCCTTGAGTGGAAGTTCGATATGGTTGTCGGACAATATTCCTTGAATTCGAAAACCCAACTCCGGTGTGGATAAAATTTTTGCGATCACTTGCTTGGCCGACCGCCCACTACCTATCAACAAAATGGATCTTTGCTGATACCCGCATCTTAAAAAATGTTTAATAATGATCAAATAGAATAAACGCAGGAGAGTTGACGAAATGGCCCCGAACAGCAACGGGTAGAGGATCAATTTGTCATTGGGTCTGAATTCACCAAAAATGGCAACGGTTGCAATCGTAACCGTGCTCAATACGGAATAAGCGATTAGGATATCTTTCAGGACGTTAATAGTATTGGATAAACGATTGATCTTGAGAATGTCTGAGTTGACGGATATCAAAAACCAATAAATTACGATGAGTACCATTAGGATGTTACCTTTCAATGGAATCATCGTCCCACCATTGTAGTATGAAAATGAAACGAAGAAAAAGGTGAACATGATTAGTAAATCGAGGATGAACAGGATCCTGGAGTTCCCGTTTTGCATCTCAGTACCTCGTCTGAATTGTTAAAGGAGCGATTTAGCACCACTTGAAAGTATAGGAATTTCTATTTTAGACAGGATAGGCAGGATGTTCAGGATAAAAAGAGAAAAGAGTCTTGTTAATCTTGTCGAAAAAGTCCCGCCACAGGCGGTTAAGCTCTTGAGATGTTGAATTTACTCTGCTCCGGATATCCAATTTTCACACTTCAATTTGGGGATTCTGGGAAACTCTCTGATATTGTTTGTGATAATAGTTAGGTCCAGACTCAAGGCGTGGGCGGCGATCAGTGTATCAAATGGACCGATTGTTTTTCCTTTGGATTCCAGAAAAACCCTTATCTTTCCATATCGTTCAACTAATCTTCTGCCATGAAAAGGAAGAATGGTCAGAGGCAATAAAAATTCATCAAGAGCTGCTTGATTTCTATTCTTTTGCTTACTTTTCGAAACACCATACTGAAGCTCTGCCTGTGTGATTGCAGCAACCCCAAATTCGTAAACAGGGTATTGTTCAAACTTGCGCAATACGCTACCTGGCTTTTCATTGATGATGTATATGCAAATATTTGTGTCCAGGAGATATTTCATTAAAACAGGGGCTCTCGCTTCTGATCTTCACCAGGTTGATTTCGCTCAATTTTTAAATTTTTCTCAAAATGGTCAAGGCTGTCAAAAAGAGGTTTCCAAGACTTTTCTTTGGGTAATAATACAATCGCCTCCCCCTGCTTTTTGATATACACTTCAGTACCTTGCATTCTGAATTCCTTTGGCAACCTAACGGCTTGGCTTTGCCCATTTTTAAATAATTTTGCAGTTTTCATTTTTTCCCTCCCGACAATAATATATACATTAAATATATACTTACAATACTGTTTGTCAAGAACCTTTAGAGATAACAAGTGACATTAGCCCCGCAGTACGGGGTGTGTATCCAATTCTTTTTATTCAGTTAATCACAATTTGACGTAGTATGGTTTCAAACGCGTCAGTAATTTGGGAGATGGGAAAGTATGTCTCTGCATATCGTCTGGCATTGATTCCCATATTGGCACGCAACGATTCATCGTTTTTCAGTTTTTTTATTGCCGTGAAACATTCATCAACCGACCCGGGAGGGACAACGATTCCAGCGTGAATCTCTTTTGTGATTCGCGCACAAAAATTCCGTTTATCAACCGCAACGATGGATGATTTTTGAGCACAGTAAGCAGACCATAGTTTTGATGGTACACAATACGTACTGGCAGACGCTTCTAAAGTAACCAGTGACACATCCGAGGATGCCAGCAGATATGGGTAAAGGTGTGACGGTTGAAGTGGAAGTCTGAGTAAATTCGGGAGATCTTTTTCAGCTAATTGTTGTTTTAATAAATTGTGTCCGCGTGTATCTGTGGCGATTACAAAAAGAATTTCATTGTCATCTGCCAGGTTGGCAGCAGTATCGGCGATTAGTTGGATGTCTTGTTTCTTTCCCAATGTACCGGAATATAAAATTACAAACTTTTCATTTAACCCGTAGTGACCAGAAAATCGATTTATTCTAGGTAATACGGGAATTTGTTCGATCGGTCCCCAGTTTGGTATGATGCTGATTTTGGCAGGATCGATATTCCATTGATTTAAAAAGGGAATAAAATCATCCGTGATGGCAACAATGTGATTTGCCTTTGACAGGGTGTCGATTTCTATTTTATTCAGATAGTTGTACGCAAGATTGCCGAGTATTTGGCTAACATTAGAAATAATAGATCTGGCTGCAATGCTAAGTAGATCTTGGAGCCAAAAGACCGATGGAATTACATGCTTTCCTGCCCAACTCATTATTCTTTTTTGGGCTTCTAAAGGTGTATTTGTTGATATGATGACATCAGGTTGCCATTTGTTCAGTTTGTTTACAGCAAGATCCCCATAGCGTCGTTCTTGTAGCCACCTTTTTAGAAAATTATCTTTTTCAACGCTATCAATATCGATATTTACGATCTGAAGCTTTCCATTGCCTCTTGCTTTAAATGATGCCTTCGGGCCACCACTTGCTTCTGTAAAAAGATGCAAAATGTCGTACCCTCTTTTTGATAGTTCGTTACTCAATTCAAGAGGAAACGAAAATCCCGCATAATCATGGACGGCAATGCGCATAGATCATTTTTTCTTAGCCAATACTTTTAAGTCAACGATAGCCAAACTGGTGTATAGTCCTTCATGTTGAACTAGTAAAACACGAGTTCTCGAACAAAAAGTCGGCTTGGATACTTCTGCCCTGGCGATCGTAAATCATATTGTGAATGCCGCTGAGGCACCAGCCCCGCTCCCGGAGCCAGGCGACGATGTCATCCACCAGAGCCTGGCCAGAATATAGTTCCACAAATGAACATTCGGCGTAAACATGGGAGAACCGATTCAGAAGATCCTCACATCCCCTTAGCGCTTCCAACTCATACCCCTGAACATCTAACTTGAGAAGGGCAGGGGAAACAATTTCTTCAGGCATAACATAGTCTGACAATGGGCCTATTTTAACCATTTCCGTTTGGATTTCGCCGGTTCCAGGAAATAACCGCTCCTGCAAGGGTGCAGCCTGGTGAAAGGTCACTTTCAAGTCCCCTTGGAACACCTTCCGGAAGCTGGATGCGGCTTCGGCAAGGGGTTCAAATGAGATAATATAGGCCTTGCTGGCCCACCTTCTTGCTGCCAGGGCGAATTGCCCCCGGTTGGCTCCCACATCAACCACCGTAGCAAGGCCCGTTTTCAGTATGTGACGATGCTCAGCGCCGGCGAGCACCCGGTGGAAATGTAATGACCCCAGCATTCGTGCAGACATCATCACGTGGACTATCTTTTCAAGACGTAAAAGCAATAGAGAAAATTTCATTTTCTTACTTCTCTAAAACCAGCCTATCATTGCATTTTAATACAGATAAACTTAGAAATTCCAGGGATTTGGATGGAGTGGAATTCTGTCACCATCTATGATCGCTCTATAGACAGTTATCATTTTTCGGGCTGCGATGTCCCATGTAAAGTTGTCTAAAATAAGCTTTCGACCCCGCTGGCCCATTCTCCTTCTATCACTATCCGACATGCTTATCATTTCGCCAAGTGCTTCAATGATGGATTGCTTATCCACAGGAATCCATCGCCCGCAATTCGTCTTTTCGATATCCTTCCATGGGGTTGCCTGAGTCGTTACGACAGGCGTTCCACAAACGAGTGCTTCGGCGATAACATTGCCGAAATTTTCAGAATAGGAAGGCAAAACGAAAATATCTGCGCGGGAATAAAGGGCCAATTTATGTTCGCCCCATACACTGCCGGTGAACAAGATCGATTCTGGGTATGCAGACCGCCTCGCCAGTTGGCGAACCTCGTTTGAAAAGCCCATGTAGTCCGGGCCTGCAATTACCAGGAACGCCTCTGGATATTTTTGTTTAATGTCATCCCAACCGGGAATGAGCAAATCGAGCCCTTTTTGAGGGCTCAGGCGAGACAGGAACAATACAACGGTCTTCCTTTGCAGACTCGGCCATCGTTCTTCTGCAACTTCCGGTGCAGGGAGATTTTCAAAACTGTGCGGGTTGATACCATTTGGAATTATCGTGAAAGGTCCTTCCAGACCGAACGTTCGACAGGCGTTTATCTCTTGCTCGGCGGTTGCATGAATGCAATTGGCACCTTCAAGATCGTTCTGCACGAATAATTTGAATCCTATCATTTTCTTTACACGCCGGATTTTGAACATCCAGGGATCCAGACCGTTTCTGATAGCAATTAAATGCGGTTTGCGCTGGCGACGGGCAACCCATGCTCCAAGCGATACAGGATGTGCGAAAATGCCGTTCACATGGATGAGGTCGCTTTGAGGCACATGTTTCCGTAACACGCGTATCGCATTAAAAGAAAAACAACTTTTCTCGCTGGCTAAATATTTAAAAGGATGAATACGAAGGTTCGGTGCTTCACTTTCAGTAAAGGCACTAAAGGGTATTCTTGCACCCTTTGTAGAATCGCTGGTTATTACGTCGACCGTCACGCCAGCCCGTGCTAAGGCCCTTGAAAGACCATGGCTGGATTCGCAGACGCCTCCAAAACCTTGGGAGGGGGGGAAATGAGTTGTGACAAACGTGATATGCATGGGTGGTAAAGGAGTTTATCGTTCAATCGGTGTAGGATACTGACCGGTTTTTTCGTTCCTTAATCTTGGCTGATATCATAATCTCGTATGCAAAATATAGTGAACAATAGGTCCATCCCGCTGCTCCATCCAAGATGCCCCCTTTAATGACGAATTGATGCAGGAATCTAAAAAAAGCGCGAAAGGGAAGGTGGTAGGAAAGCGCCCGCAACGCCTGTCGTCTTTTATGCTTGTCTCTCAAAAAAAGACTGCCAAGTATATCGAAAAATGATTTTGTATTGTTGAGATAAGCCGCACACTCAATATCTGACAGTCGATTGTGTTTCGCAAACCAGAAGCCGAGGCCTTTAGAGAAACTATAGTGAATGTATGGCTCCTGAAAGTAGCTAGTCTCACCGTCAACATCCCAGGTTTCGCCGTGGCCCGTAGCTGCATCCTTGAAAAACACCTTCCCAAAACGAACGACACGAGGATGCCAGACCGGAAAATTTGAACTGCGTTTTACCCATTTACCGAAAAGCATAACCTTGTAGCAAAGATAAAAAGCGTTGCAGGAGGTAGACCTCAAGGCTTCGCGGATCTCAACTCGCAAGTTGGGTGGCACTTCTTCGTCCGCATCAATAAAAATGACCCATTCCGTGGTTATGCCGGTATTATTAAGCGCCCAATTTCTTTGCGCTGCAAAACCCAGCCAAGGAATAGAATAGATGTTACAGCCAAAGTCCTTCGCATATTCTAATGTTTTGTCCGTGCTTCCGGAATCTACTATGACAATGCGGTCGGCCCAATCAAGGTGCGCCAAGCAGTCCCTGATGTTGCATTCTTCATTAAGAGTGAGAATTACAGCAGTAATAGATTCCAAGTGATATGTATTCCCTAAACTGTATAAATATTGATGTATATCAAAGCTATGCGGATGGCGTTATCCTTCTTTAACAAAAAACGCATTCAGATAGTTGCCAATTCCAAAAAATTCCATTGTTCTGCAAGGAATATATTGGGCCGTCTTGACAAAACCATTAACAAGTCGTCTTGCAATAGTTCCTTTCTCAAGGGATAGCCTTTCGCTCATCGCGTAATAAGGAATTTTGGCTACATGAATAATTTTAGATAGCTTCAGAGTCGATCCGGATATTAAAGATTGCAAGGACCTTTGGGTGAAGTAGTTACAATGTTCTGGAACCCACAAACAACTATGTTCATTAATCCCGAGCAACCTCACAAAAAAGGAATGAAAATTGGGAACAGCGATTGCCAGAACACCACCTGGCATTAATATCTCATCAATTTTCAAGACTATAGCGCGTGGATTCTTAATGTGTTCCAAAATTTGACTGGCAATCGCGACCGCAAATGTTTCCTTGTCGAAGCAAAAATGCTCAAACATTCCCACATGAATATTTGCCGTTAATCCATTTCTAAGAAACATTTCATTAAACACACGATTTTCATACGTACCAGGATTGACTGAAACCACATCAAAGCCATGTTTGACGCCACAGAGTGAGTAGAAACCGAAGCCCGATCCAATATCAATCAGTGTATGCTGCCCTCCAAACTCATCGGTCCGGTGAGAGGGAAACAGATTTTTGCTGATGGAGATCATCCTTTCTGCATCAACACTACTGTTAGGAAACTCTTCCTCTTGATTAAGTATATCATCACAAGTTACTTCTTGTGAGAGACCATGCCCGGATAGACTATAAATGCGCTCCAGTGTTTCATTTGAAGGCCGAGGATTTAAGAACCCACCCGTGCAGTCATTGCATGTGAATATGGAATACTCTGTGGAATCGTTCAGCTTGCGTTTCCATAAGCAAATGGCGGAACTGCCGCATATAGGACAGTGTGTCAAGGGATGATCAAACTGAATCGTTAACGCTCTGGTCTCGTCATTCATAGCTTTCTGTTAATCGACACCCATCGTGCGAATCTACGAAAGATTTGTCTGCCTAAAGCCAATTTCGATAGAATTTTTGTATTTTACTCATCCGGTAAGTAACGTTGTACTTGCCGGTAAACCTCCAGAGCCCAGCCCCTTAGGCCGCGTCCTTTGGTCGTCGTTTCCGTGACGCCCCATTCCCTTGTCGGGAAGGAAAAACAGGTTTTGGGTCGGTTTAGCAATTGTTCGGGGGCTTGGCCCCAAGCGGCTTGGATCATGGTCTTTTTATCGGGCCTCATCGGACCACACATCAATGGTGCCACTTTATCGATTAGCTCGACATCCACCAGGGGAACGCGCACTTCAAGGGAATGGGCCATGCCGGCCCAATCGGTGTCGCGCAAGAGCATGTTCCGCATGTAGAAAATAGTCTCGAGTGCTGAAACACGGTGATGGTCGCAAGATAGATGCCCTACCTCCTTGTTCAGATTGATAAGTGGGTCGAGACTTCGCCAGCCTTCCCTGACCATGTCGGGATCCAGGATGATAGGCAGTTCCCATGGCATGAAAAGGCCTCTCCGCAGGAGATACGCGCCGCCCAAAGTACCCCCGTATTCAAGTAAACCGGCAAACTTAGGTGAAGTGAAGTGCCGAAGCCACGGCGCGGTGACTACGCGGAAGGGTTTGCCGAGAAAATCTAAGGGGCGTATGAGGCTTACAATTTTGGGCAGTTGCGAAAAAGACGGATACCCGCCCAAAAGCTCATCTCCCCCAAGGCCGGAAAGGACGACTTTAAGTCCGGTTTCGCTGGCGGCCATGCTGACAAAGTACGTGTTGATTCCATCGATGCTAGGCTGGTCCATCGAAGTGAATATCTTTGGTAGTTCTGCTGCGAAATCCTCTATGGACATCCAGCGCGTCTCGTGGGTGCAGTGGAGCATTTTTGCAAAACGCTCGGCCGAAACTGTCTCGTCCATCAGTGTGCCCTTATACTGCTCAAATCCCAAGGTAAAAGTCCGTAAAGGCTCTGTGACCTGACGTGCAGCCAGGATTGCAATGGAAGTAGAATCCAGTCCTGCTGACAAAAAAAGCCCCACCGGCACATCGGAAACCATGTGATGGCGCACGCTATTTTCCAGGGCCGCTTTCAGGCGCTCCTTTGCTTCGGCTTCGCTCGTAGGTATTTGTTTAGCTGCCGCCCGCCTCAATTGCTCGGGCAGACTATAGAAAACCCGATGCTCGATCGTTGGATCAGCTTTCCCGATCCAGAGTGTTGATCCCGCGGGAATGGAGCGAATCCCCTTATAGAGGGTAAACGGTTCCGGAACATACCCCCATAAAAAATACCCTACGTGCCCGGCAGGCTCCAGTGAAGTGTCCGCACCGCCGGCAGCCAGGATCGTCTTCACTTGGCTCGCAACCCGGATCGTGTGGCCGTTATCCGAGTAATAAAGCGGTTTGATGCCAAGCGGGTCCCTGGCAAGGAAAAGGCCTTGCTTACTCTCATCCCACAGGGCAAAGGCATACATCCCGCGCAGCCGCCGTATTGAGTCCGGACCTTCCTCGCGGTAGAGGTGAAGTATTACTTCGGTGTCGCTGTTAGAGAGAAAACGACAACCTCGACTTTTGAGGTCATGCCTCAATTCCTTGTAGTTGTAGATCTCACCGTTATAGACGATGCGCAACCTGCCATCGGGTGTGGCCATGGGTTGTGCACCCGCAGCCGTTGTGTCGATTATGGCAAGCCGCCGGTGGGTGAGACCAATCGCCCCGTCTTCTGAAAGCCATGTGCCCTCTCCGTCTGGTCCCCGCTTCCAAAGTATGCGATTGGCGACAGCGATCCATTGGGGAATATCAGCAGTTTCGATATTCTGGCCATACTTAAAAATTGCTGCGATCCCACACATGTATTGAAGTCCTTTACGACATCACTAAGCGATAGCAGTCAATATATTTAGAAATCATTTTTTTAGTGGAAAACTTCATGACGTTTTGGTAACCTTGTTCTCGTAAACTTTTTGAATCCTGTACCACTTTCCAAATTATTCTCGCCGCAAAGATTTCATCCAGCGGGTCGAAATATACCGCTGCGTTTCCTCCAATTTCAGTCATCGGTGGACTATTCGAGGTAAATACTAGACAACCGCACGCCTGTGCCTCGATGATTGGCCAGCCGAAACCCTCTGCAAGCGAAGGGAAAATTAACCCTTCTGCGGATGAATAAAGCGCACACAACTGCTCGTTCGTCACATTCGGGGCCTCCTGGAGCCTGTCGGAGATTCCAATTTTTTTAGCAGAAAGTCGCAACTGGTGGTTCAAACTTTCGCCTGCGAGCACCAATTTATGTTGTTGAATTTCCTTAAAACCAATTAATTGCCGAAATATTAGCAGCAATCCTTCTTTATTCTTGTACCAATAGTTTCCCCCAACATGGAGGAAAAAGGGCTGGCTACCGCCTAACCCTAGTTGCTTGAGGTAATGTAAGGATTCCACCTCACTCATGCGTCGATACGGATAATTGAACCCATTTCGCAGCAACGAAACCTTGCTGGCGTTTAGTCCTGTCAAACGCAACACATCATTATAGGTAGAATTGGAAACACATGCCACATGTCGAGCCTGCTTTAATCCAGATAGAATCCAGCGTTGATAAACCTTGCCAGTAGGGCCGGTTGTGTGATCGGTGAATTCGCCAAAGGCACTTCGGATGGCATTCATGTCATGGCACGTTAAAACAAGAGGTTTTCTATTTAGATACGGGGCATAGACAGCATTGGCCTGATCGCAAATATGCACCACGTCAGCCCAATTTGCAGCCTTCTTCAGCAAAGGACAAAAAAGAAGGAAACGATCCAGATAGCCCAGCCACTTTCCTAACCCGGTTGCTGAAGGCAATATGCGTCCAAGAATAGACGGTGGTTTCAGTAGTCGAACTTGGTATCCAGAAGCTTTCAGCCCGTCGTAAAGAACACCCGCGAAGCGATCCATACTTTGGCTTCTCAGGTATGGATAATTGCCCAGAAGTAGGATCTTCATTTAATAGCGACAGCAAGAAAATTCTGGCTGAATATGGTGTCACGTCCGGTATCGCCGGTTTCTATCGCCAGATAGAGACGTAAAAAGCTGCGAACAACCTTCCAGAGTGCCCACCTGATGGTGCTTTTAGTCCCGTGTGGTATGGGTTGATCTTCGTAGCAGTCCATCTTGGAAAATCCGGATGATAGAAGAAGCTGTGAAAGGGAAGCCCGAGTGAAGGCTAATTCGTGGGTGAGGTCCCCATACCGTATTCTCATACAGAAGGGTGATTCCGCATTGGTGGTATGGATGATCCAACTTCCCCTGCGCCTGAGCACTCGATGCGCTGCATCAACCAGGGAGATAAGTTCGTTTCGGTTGAAGTGCTCGATCAGGTCAAAAGTAATGAGGCAGTCAAGGGATGCAACCGATTCTTTGGCTAATGCCTCCATGACATCGCCCTGTTCGACACCCTCTACACACAAATTTTTTGCGGCTGCCACCTGCTCCGGCGATCTGTCAACGCCCCTGAGATTCCGATACCCCGCCTGCCGTGCCAAATGAATCAAGGTTCCATGACCGCAACCCAGATCCAGTATGGCCGCGTTCCGATCACGCGGGAAGTGCCACCGGATGAGTTTTTGTAAATAGGGTAGCCGCGGGTTCAAATCATCCAATGTGGCCGGCGCATGAGAATGCTTGCTTGCACTTACGTAAGCGCCGTAGATGCGGGTGCGGTAGTTACTTTCCATAGACCTGGACAGCCTTTCTGCGCCATGGATGAAGGAAACGGCCTCTTGCCACCGTCTCAACCATCCATAGCAAGAGGAAGTCCTGGGGAAGACTCCTCAGTATGTGTACTACATATGCGTCCGAGGATCCCTCGACAAACTGATTATGTACACGAAGAAGTAAGTAGATCACCCAGACGTTGCCTTGGAGATGCCAGCCTGAAATCTTCTTAACGATGAGAAGCCAGGAACAGCCGAGAAAAAAAGGGTAGAAAAACGTGCCATTCCAACCAAAGGCCGCGTAGCCGGTGCCAATCAAAGGGGCCGTTGCAAAAGGACCTTGATTAGGAAGGCCGATTCTCTCGTACAACCATGATCCCTGACTATACTTGCGAGGCTTATCGGGTGAAAGAATTCTCGGCATGGCCCGTTCAAAAGACAATCTCAAGTCTTCCAACCCCACATTACCGTGACTGTCCGACCCGGCCTTGATTACGTCCACATGATTTACGAGAGTCATGCGTTCAAACACGTTCTGAGGGCTCCCATAATAGTTGAGATGCCATCCCAGTCGATCCACCAAATCTCTGTATTTTTGGTAATGGGCAAAGGCCTCTGGCCACTTTAATATCATCTCAAGGGTAGCATCAATACGTTGGGTCCAGGAAAGGTCGTCGCGTGAATTTCGCACATATAAAAAAACAGGTGTAGAGAGTATAATAATCATCCCTATGGCGAAAACTGCAACTGAGAACTGTTTCCATTTTATCCGAATCTCAAATGCGATAACAGTCGCTATAAAGCACAGGAACGTCTCCATTAAAACCATGCGTGAATTTTGGACCATCGCAAAAGCAATCTCCAGGATTAACAGGATGACAACCCACACATCGAAGCTTCGCTGCTTTTCAGATGCCTGGAGGACCCGCGCAATAGAGCTGATCAAGGCAAGATGGAGAAAAGGCACGAAGAACTCCGCGATAGTAATCCCTTGATAGTGTCCGCCGGCTCGAAAGGCCACCGTCAAGTTGGCCGTTATGCCGATGGCCGCAGCAAGGAAAGAAATGCGGCCCAATATCGCTTTGTTGGACGCCATCTGAAGGAACGGCCGGCCGACTGAAAAATTTGAAGCCATGAACAAGGCGGATAGGTAACCCAAAAGCCCTAAAAGCACGACCCCATATGAGCCAACGGGATCCAGCAAGTAGGTATCCAAAGGCTGGCCCATGGCAAGTTTAGCGAGAATCGGAAAACCGACGTAGCGAAAACCTACTATGGCAATCAGCACAGCCCCAATATTCAAAAAGCCATAGATGGCAATAGGATAGATGCTTAGTAGTACAGCCAGACCTGCAGAACAGGCCACGATGGAATCCGCGCCGAGAGCGATGTGCAGGACGCACGCAATCCCGGTGAGGATGCCCCCGCCTTTCACCAGCAGGCGGCCCTGGTGGGTTGCCGGCGTCAGCCTGTGCAAGCGTGACGAAATGCGTCTCATGGCTGATGACTCCCAGATCTGCTTCGAAAATATAAAGTCTCAGGTTCTCGTTTTGAAAGTGCGGTTATGATCGTTCCCATATGAAAAGAATCCGCAAGGTATTTTTCATTGCCAAAGTGTATGCGGTTCCTTGTCGTGATGTTGAGTTAATAAACGAGGTTCGTCCGGCAGGTTATGGGCTCGCATCATTAAGAAGTTAGGTATTCCTTGCATGGACGATAAGTGCATTTCTTAAGATAGTTTATTTATGACCACTACCAGTTAGCCAGCTATCAGCGGTCGACGGAACTTGGCTTCATAGCACGGCGTTGACTGCACTCTTAAGCCCCTTAATATCTTCGTCAAACCCCCATTTTGAAATTATATCCTTGCTCTCATGTCCCATAGTACGGCATCGATCAGGATTGGAAAGTACTTTTATCAGAGCCGAAGCCAATTCCGTAATATCTCCTGCCCTGAAAACGAACCCATTCCGCCATGGATGGATCAAATCAGATGCACTACCGACCCGGTCGCTTGCAATCACTGCCCGGCTAGCATTCATGGCTTCATTAATGACCAACCCCCAAGGTTCGAAAAGCGAAGGCAGAACAAAAACATCGCAAAGATCATAATAGCAAGGCAACTCGCCTTGATTTTTAAACCCCAGAAAGAGCACATCGCCTCCTAAGCCCATTTTCGTAACGCTCTTTTCCAAATAGCTTCGCATCTCGCCATCGCCTACGAATAAAAGATAAGGATTCGGTGTCAGATTTCTAACGATATGGCTGAAAGCATTTAACAAATCCATAGGTCTTTTGCGCTGAGACATTTTACTTGCGTATAAGACAATTGGTCTTCCCGGTACAAGGCCAAGCGATGCCCGTAACGTTTCTCGATTTGGCGGACATAGCCTGGCTTTTTTTTGAAAGAAATTGTTATCCACAGCGTA
This sequence comes from Desulfosarcina sp., assembly GCA_014237405.1. Lineage (GTDB taxonomy): Bacteria > Desulfobacterota > Desulfobacteria > Desulfobacterales > Desulfosarcinaceae > Desulfosarcina. Next base: position 40,544 of record JABZFO010000068.1, read on the forward strand.
GGGCATTTGGAATACCTTTTTTTTAGGAACACCGTTAGCAAGGTAATAGTCTTTATTCATTTTGCCGATCGCAAGAAACCCGACACACAATACGTTTATATAGCTGAAGAAAGCTCTTTTTATCGCCTTCTTAAATTTCCCTCGGTTTTTACTGACAAGAGTAGGTTCATCCCTTATAAGCACCTTGATCCCGAGAAATTTGGCTGCAATCATGGCGTATAAATGGAAGGACATGGCATAGCCATGAATCCACAATACCTGGAATTTACCTTTCCTTAATCTTTTCCAAAGCCCGTAGTTCCATGGTTGCCAAAAGGAAAATCTGTCCGATGGTCCAACTGCTGGCAATGTTTCATAATGATAGCCATCCAAAAGACTCGTATCCCATTTTATTTGCGTTCCGAAATCAGGGTCCATGAATTCCTTGGTAGAGAAATCAGAACGAAAAAAAATAGTTAACTCAAATTTCGGATCCTTGGCGATTCGCCGCAAAAGAGGTGCCTGATACTGTATCGGATGGGTAACGAGGTATGCTATGCGGACGCTACTTCTATCCATCTTTTTCATACGAAACAATCACCCCCTTCTCTTTGCAAAACACCGATGATCTATATATTCAAAATCAGATTTCTCACTTATTGACGAACTGAAAATCCCAGCTATCTCCTCGCCGTAGTATGCCAATCCTCCCAACTGCGTCATGCGGCAGTTTTACGTCTCGGGCGAATCATTTGGGCGTGGCCGTTTTTCGTTTCCAAAAGTCTCCACCAGCCCAACCAATCAGGTGGAGAGGCGGGTGTAGAACACTTTCAGCCCACTGGGCCACGCTTACACTCGTTATCTGCAAGGAATCTTGTACAACAATTACGGCCATTGCGCTTTCCACGAGCAGGAGCACAATGGCCACCCCGCAGAGTCCCAAACTGGCTGCTCCGAAGAATCCGAGACCAATGGCAGCGGCCCCGTACACAAGGGTGTAAGGCAGCGCGATACGGCCATGGCGGTTGATGGCGTAAGGGACCATCAAGGCCGTATACCAGATGCTGTTGATCAGCACACCGCTTAGAAGAACGAGATAGGTGGGCCAATGCATCGTGACCTCGCCACCAGTCCATTCCGGAAAAATCCAGTATGCTCCCGGCCCCACGAGGAAACATGCCCCGAGGCATCCCCACAGGGCAAGCTGACAGGATTTTTCGAAAAGCCGCTGGAAAAGAGAGCTGTCTCCGGCACCGTGAGCCAGGGCTAATTCAGGTTCTATCAGCCGATTGATGATGGCAGCCGGTTGCATTACAAGGCGGCTTAGCGTGCGCAACGGGACGAACAGGGCCACGGCTGAAGGGCCCAGGACCAGGCCAACGACCAGCCTCATACCCTGGATGTTTAATGCGTTGCCAAGGGGAAAAGATAGAGATGCGAAAGCCGGGGCGGCAAGTCGCCGTAGCTCTGCAAGCGAGGCGTAAGATACGCCATGTCGCAGCCACGGACATACCCGCCACTGACCGAGCCACATGAGCCCGGTCCCTAAAAGCCTTCCGCAAAGATACCCACAAGCCGCTTGGACCGGCCCGCCTCCCAATAATACAGCAGTGGCAAGACCACCGAACTCGAGAACCTGCGTGACGGCGATTAAATACATGCCGCTCGAGTAGCGTCCCGCAACCCAAAAACCACCGTTAAGCAGCCCGATTTGAAAACCGACCAGTACGAATAAGACGAGAAGTAGCAGGGCGATCTTGATTTCAAAGGCGGTCATGGATGAAAAACCGAGCCAATCATCAAGTGGTGCGACCTGCACGAAGCCGAACGCCAGGAGACCCATGACCATGGACACCACAACTAACAAAACCCACGTGCTCTGAAAAACAATCAAGGTGCTGTTTCTATTTCCTGTTCCACTTCGCATGGTCATTTCGCGGCAAGCGGCTCCGGCAAACCCACCGTCACCGATGCTGAGGTAGGCCGGTATGGCCGACAGCATGAGCCACTCGCCATAGAGCTGCGTGCCCCAAAACGATAGAAGCAGAGGCACTTCCGCCAGGCGGATGAAAATCTGCACCACCTGGGAGAAACCCTGCGCACCAATTCCTTTCAGGAGTCGTTCGCGTATCCCGGAACCGGTTTTTTGCTTGGATTCTTCAAATCCAAAGGTATTGTGCATATCGTGCTAACCAAAAATCATATGGGAAGGTACGAAAATGAGCAGGGAGTGTTATGGATGAGAGGTGCACAAATTGGGTCGAAATCATAAAGTCAGTAATCTATGGAGATCTTCAATTCTTTCACTATATAGCATTTACTTTCGATATAGCTCCGCCCTTTCGATTACGACCAGTAGCTTTCTTATCTATCTGTAATATCTATATTTTTATTAATTCAGAATCGATTTTGATTGTGCTTTTCGAGAAAAAGTTTTCGTCTGAGAATCTTTTCGATAATGGATAAAGATAGATATCCTTGACGGCCATCCCTTTGCGTTCGTTTTTCCTGTCCATCCGGCCCCGGCCGGTCGTTTCCCCCACGTGCACCCAATTGGCGGCCTGGTAACATGTGCCTTTGTATAGTTTCTGATCCACCAGTGTTTCCATGAGAACCGGACGACAACCGTAACAGTCGATCCAATCATTCGGCACAGTTTTGACAGCCAGGGAAAGAATTGAGCTGGCCAAATTTTTAACCCGAACCCAAGGAAAAATTAGGAACCGGCTATTATTGATGATCTTCTGCAAATTTCTGCTGCGTTGTTCTTCGCTCCAGCCAATCCAGTGATCCCTTGCTGCCATTTTCCATGCAGGACTGGAAAATTGCAGGCATCCGAGTTTGGTTTGGTCGATGTCGGACTTGATGAAGTAGCGCAGCTGCGCGCCAAAAGGTATTCGATATCCAAGGTAATGATATCGATCCATGTACTCATACCAGAGCTGCCTTCCTGTCGACATCGGGTTTTATCCGCCTGGTATTTTGGATTCTGCACGCAGGCAGCTGAATCATGCCCCTGGCATCCAGGCGCTCGAGAAATTGGCGGCACTCGACTGTTTTTAATTTGCCTGTCGGCCTTTTCCATTCAAACAGCTCGCAAATGGTATTAGCCAGTTCGTTGCGGGTAAGCTTTGGGAACATATCAACAATCAGCGCAATTTCGCTGAGTTGATCCGGACTGATCACTTTGCCACAAAACATTTCAGAAGACATTGATCGCATTGCAGTAGGCGTTGCTAAAAAGTGTATTTATTTTTACTTTACTTACGATCTACAGGAATGTCCAGACTTTTTTCTTTATTTAACCATAGAAAGCATGGGCCTTACCCGCATAGCGGGCTTTTTGATGGGCCAGGTCAGAGATATTTGGCTCGGCCAGGAAAAGACTAACAAAGAAGTCAGAATCCAGCGCCGCCGCTGACCGCCGAGGCGATCAGTTAAATCGGGAAAGAAACTGTGCCATTCTGGCGTAGTTTCATACGAGAGAATAAGGTATTCGCCTTCGGCTCAGTCAATAAAAAATCAAATTTACCGGAGCGCAGCGACATCCGAGTTCTTCTTTTATGAAACTTCAATATCCGTAATTAAATAGCTGAACGCCCAACATCGAACATCCAACGTCCAACGTCCAACGTCGAATAAGGTATTCTATCCATTTCATAAATCGGTGGAGCGTAGCGACCTCATCATTCGATGTTAAATGTTCGATGTTCGATGTTCAATTTTTAATCAAGACCACAGCCCAGCGTTCCAGGAATATGGTTTCATTTCCGATTAAACCCCGTCGTCCGACGGGGCGGCGGCGCTGTCTTTTGACTCCTACGATTTATTTCAATTTTTTCTATACAAAGGGCCTGCAGGAATGTCCAGAACTTTTTTGGATTAGGTTGATTTTACAATCTGAACGTACGCAGTAATTCACTTGAATCCGAGAATCCTTGACCCCTTGAACCCTCTGGATCAAGCCAACTATATTGGTAAAGATCCACTTATATTTACTTCAATTTTTACTATACAAACAGTCTGCAGGAATGTCCAGAACTTTTTTGCTCCTCGATATCAGCGGGGCCTGTGGAACTTGCTGCGCTCAGACAGCCACCGGCCCTTTGCGCTAATGTCTGCGATGCTCGGGCCCGTGACGAAGGGATATTGTAATTTGGAATTTATTTGACCCAATTTTAAGCTCAGGTGGTGCTTGCAATTTGTTGTTTACGGCGTACACCTTTCCAACTGCGCCGGTTTATCCGGATTAGGTAATACTGCAACGTGCGTACCATAACTAAGAATACTCATAATCTATTGTTTAATTTGTATTTTTTAAATTCGAACCACTCCACCAAATAGTTGGCAGTTGCGCATTTTTCGAACTTTGTATCCTGATACGAGCCTCAATTTGCGCAGCCATACCCGTTGGATATGTCAAGTATTTTTGAATGAGCCCTTAGTATCTTAATCCTGAAATTCGTGTTTTGAAAAAAGCGTTTCACGCAAAGACGCAAAGGCACAAACGATGAACTACCCCGCAGCAGATCTGCGAGGTATCAAAAGGAATTTTCGTTAAATCCCGATGCAGAGCTTCGAGGAATTCTTTTGATTAAACACCGATTTTCGCGTTGCTTTTAACCGTCATAGCAATATAAGAATTTTCACCCAACATCACCGAAAGACCAGATTCAGGCGCGCACCATTCAGCCAGCTTAGTGAGCTTTGCATTTT
>JABZFO010000111.1 GCA_014237405.1 Desulfosarcina sp.
AACGTGGCGATCACGGCAGAACTGATTACGCCGATAGCCATGGAGAAAGAGCTTCGGTTTGCCATTCGAGAAGGTGGCCGTACGGTGGGTGCCGGTGTCGTCAGCGAGATAATTGAATAGTATCCCAAGGAGTGCCTTCAAGTGAGAATTATTATAACACTAGCCTGTACGGAGTGTAAGCGTAGAAACTATACAACGACTAAAAACAAACGCACGACGCCTGATAAGCTGGAGTTCAGCAAGTATTGTCGCTTCTGTAAGAAGCATACGCCACACAAAGAGACAAAGTAAGCCCACAATCAGACGTTTAGGATTTTATGCAGGCCAGTAGCTCTAATTGGTAGAGCATCGGACTCCAAATCCGGGTGTTGGGGGTTCGAATCCCTCCTGGCCTGCCACATTTTATAGGTGTAATCCGCAATGGCGCCGATAGTTGAAGGCTGGAATGGTTTCCGGCTATCCGCCGTTGATTATAACGGGGTATGATGGGACGGTTACTTCGAAAAAAAGATCCAAGCAAAAAGATTAAAAAAAGGCAATCTCCGGATGAAGACGGCCGAGAACTGAGTTCCCCCGCTGCACAGGGAAAAACGCAACCGGTGGTAAGAAAAACTTATACCCCGGTTAGCAAACCCACGGCTGTCAAGGAAAAAACCTTTATCGACAAGGGGATCCAATTCCTCAGAGAAGTGAAGGTTGAGCTTAAAAAAGTCACGTGGCCATCCCGGAAACAGACCATGGGCTCTACGGTGGTGGTGCTGGTGATCGTGACGATTATTTCACTGTTCCTTGGGGTTGTCGACGCAGGCCTTTCCGGCCTGATCCAGACAGTATTGAAATAACGCAGGAGCGTTTATAGTGGCAAAAAAATGGTATATTGTTCATGTCTATTCTGGATTCGAGAACAAGGTGAAAGCTTCCCTCGATGAAAAGATAGCCTCGTCGCCCAACCCTGAAAAGTTCGACAAGGTCCTCGTCCCGACAGAGGAAATCGTTGAGTTGGTTAAAGGCAAGCGACGGACCTCATCTCGCAAGTTTTATCCCGGCTATCTGCTCGTCAGGATGGAACTCGATGACGAAACATGGCACATCGTGAACAATACCCCAAAAGTTACCGGTTTTCTGGGCGGCAGGGAAAAGCCTACGCCGATTTCACAGGAAGAGGCGGATACCATACTTAACCGGATGGAGGCGGGTAAAAACCAACCGCAACCCAAATTCTTCTTCGAAACCGGCGACGAAATTCGCGTCATTGACGGACCGTTTACCAATTTCAACGGAACCGTGGAAGATGTCAATCCCGAAAAGGGAAAGATCAAGGTGCTGGTGAGTATCTTCGGCCGGTCGACACCGGTGGAACTGGATTTTGTCCAGGTATCGAAATTATAGCCGCCCCCGGCGGCGGTTTCACCGCTACAATTTAACAGAATTTTAAGGGAATCGATCGAAAAATGGCTAAAAAGGTAATGGCTCAGATCAAGCTTCAGGTTGAAGCAGGCAAGGCAAACCCCTCTCCTCCCATCGGTCCGGCCCTCGGGCAGCACGGTGTTAATATCATGGATTTCTGCAAGGCGTTCAATTCGCGGACCGCTAATGATGCAGGTATGATCATTCCTGTGGTCATTACCGTATTTCAGGACCGCTCATTCGCCTTCATTACCAAAACACCGCCGGCGGCCGTGCTGCTGAAAAAGGCCGCTAAAATTGCCAAGGGAGCAGGCGATCCCAAGCGCGATCGGGTGGGTAAGGTAACCATGGCGCAGGTCGAGGAAATTGCCAAAATAAAAATGGAAGATCTTAACGCCAACGATCTGGCTGCCGCCTGCAAAATTATCAGCGGCACCGCCAGAAGCATGGGGATTGAGGTAAATTAGCTGTTCGGGTATTGCCTGATTGTCGATCCTGAAGCAACGAGATCGTAGCAAGACGAAGGCGCTGAGCAATAAAAATCAAGGAGCAATAGTTAAAATGCCGAAGCGTGGTAAAAAATATAAAGAATCATCGAGCAAGATCGAGTCAACCAAGCGTTACGAATTTACTGAAGCGATTGATGCCGCCCTCTCCTCCTCTTACGCCAAATTTGATGAAACCGTCGATGTGGCTGTGCGCCTCGGAGTTGACCCCAGACATGCCGACCAGATGGTTCGCGGAACCGTTGTCCTGCCCAATGGCCTTGGAAAAGAAGTCAAGGTGCTTGTCTTCGCTAAAGGTGAAAAAGAGATGGAGGCCAAAGAGGCCGGTGCCGAATTTGTCGGTAACGAGGATCTGGTTGAAAAAATCAAAGAGGGCTGGTTCGGATTCGACAAAGCCGTTGCCACGCCGGACATGATGGGCACTGTCGGCAAGATCGGCAGGCTCCTTGGCCCCAGGGGGTTAATGCCCAACGCGAAAACCGGAACGGTGACCTTTGATGTGGCCAAAACGGTCCAGGAGCTCAAAGCCGGTAAGATTGAATTCCGGGTGGAGAAAACAGGAATTGTTCATGCTCCCATGGGAAAAGTATCCTTTGGATCGCAAAAGATTGTAGAGAATCTCTCCGCATTTCTTGAGACTATCATGAAGTTGAAACCAGCTTCCAGCAAAGGAATCTACCTGAAAGGGATTGCCGTCTCCACGACAATGGGACCCGGAATCAAAATCGATACTGCACTGGCAAAGGATTTTGTAAAATAGGAGCGCCATCGGCCTCCTTATGATTATTGGCGAAAGATCATTTTTTACAGCAGGCTTGAAACAGCCTGCCTAAATACACTGTCAAAGACTGTAGGTTCACAAAGGCCCGTTTCAAAAAGGGACTGTGTGTATAATCGGTTCATACCGGCCTGCCGAGACGGAGTTGGATTGTTTCATGAGCCCCTCCTATAACGCCTTTGTTACCAACCCGAATGTTATAGAAGGACCTCACTAAAATCAACGCCATCATGTGTCCTCCGGTTTTTGCAGATTAAGGAAGGGGGTGTAATCAAACATTGGATATTAACGAAAAAAAGAGGATCGCTGACGACCTTCAAGGGCGCTTTGAAAAGTCGACCATCGTTATTCTGACGGACTATAAAGGGCTTGACGTCTCATCGATGAACGCGTTGAGGAGAAAGCTCAGAGAAGCCAATGCCGAATATCAGGTGGCAAAAAACTCGCTTCTTGTGCGCGCTTCGGAAGGAAACGACGTCACACTGATCAAAGATCAGTTCAAGGGGCCAAGCGCCATCGCCTTAAGCTATGACGATCCAGTCGCACCGGCGAAGGTACTCACCGATTTCGTAAAGGAAAACAAAAAGTTCGAAATCAAGGTGGGTGTGCTCAACGGTAAAGTCATCGATTTTAACGGAATCAAGGCACTCTCTTCGCTGCCGTCCAGGGAAGTCCTTTTGGCTCAGGTGCTTTCTGCCATGAATGCCGTGCCGACCGCACTCGTAACTGCTCTGAGTGATGTGCCGAGGCGATTTATGAACGTGCTTCAGGCAATCAAGGACAAGAAGGAAGCGGAGGCCTGATTAACCCATTTAGTCGACCGAGATTGTAAGACTGCAAAATTATTAAATCTGGAGGAAAATTTACCAATGGCTGATATTACCAAAGCAGATGTTATTGAGTTTATTGCAAATATGTCCGTTCTGGAGCTCTCCGAGATGGTTAAGGAGATGGAAGAGAAGTTTGGCGTTTCCGCCGCTGCCCCCGTTGCCATGATGGCTGCCGGTCCTGCCGGCGAGGGTGCTGGTGCGGATGCAGCCGAAGAAAAGAACGAATTCGACGTCGTGCTGACCACTATCGGCGACAAGAAGATTGCCGTGATCAAAGAGGTCCGCGCCATTACCGGCCTGGGTCTGAAAGAAGCAAAAGCGCTGGTTGACGAAGCACCAAAACCGGTGAAAGAAGGCGTGCCAAAGGAAGAGGCCGAAAAGATCAAAGCGCAGCTTGAAGAAGCGGGGGCCCAGGTGGAACTCAAGTAGGACAAAAATGGTGTCAACCGCCATAAGTATGCATAACATTTTTTTTATAATAAAAGCACTGAATATGAAAATGGGGTACAAAGGTTAATTTTCCTTTGATCCCATTTTCATATTCCTAAATCTATCTATCGGAGTGGCCATGTCGAAAAGACCAACGGCGAACAAGAGAATTCGAAAAAGCTTTGGCAAAATAAAGAAAATTGTAGAAATCCCTGATTTGATCGGTATGCAGCGCGACTCGTACCAGCGATTTCTCCAAATGAACGTCGTTCCCGAAAAACGGGAAGACATCGGTTTGCAGGCGGTTTTCAAGTCCGTATTTCCCATCAAGGATTTCACGGGCAGTGCTTCTCTGGAGTTTGTGTCTTATCGATTTGCTGAAATCAAGCATAGTGAAGAAGAGTGTGTCCACCGTGGCATGACCTATGACCTTCCGGTTCGAATAACGGTCCGGCTGGTGGTTTATGATACCGATAAAGAAACCGGCGTATCCAACATCAGAGATATCAAGGAGCAGGAGATTTACTTCGGCACCATTCCGCTGATGACAGAAAAGGGAACATTTATCATCAACGGGACGGAGCGTGTGGTGGTGAGCCAGCTGCATCGCTCATCGGGCGTTTTCTTCGACCATGACAAAGGGAAAAGCCATTCCAGCGGAAAAATCATTTACAGCTCCCGAATCATCCCGGTTCGGGGGTCCTGGATCGATCTGGAAATCGATCCCAAGGATATCGTTTACATCCGTATTGACCGCCGCCGGAAATTTCCCGTTACCGTATTGTTCAAATCCTTCGGATACTCCACCGAAGATCTTTTGAGCTACTTTTACAGCACTGAAAAGATCATCTTCGAAGGCAATGAATACTACCGGGAGCTCGCCCCTGACTTTTTAAAGGGAACGCGGGCGAGCAAAGATGTTATAGACCCGGAAACCGGGAATGTTATCGTCAAGAAAGGGCGCATGTTTACCCAGCGTGCCCTCAAGCAGATTGTCGCCGGCAATTTCACACGGGTTCCCATCGAACGGGAAGATGTGCTTGATAAAGTCATCGCGGTTTCCATTGCCAATCCGGAAACCGGGGAGGTGGTGGCAAACGCCAATGACGTGGTGGACGAAACCTTGTTGAAGCGGCTTGAGGATACCGGCATCAAAGAATTCGAAGTGCTTTTTATTGACGGTGGTTCCAGCAGCGACTCCATCAGAAAAACCCTGCTGCTGGATAAAGTGGCCACCAAGGAAGAGGCGCTGATCGAAATATACCGGCTGCTTCGTCCCGGAAACCCGGCAACGCCGGAAGTGGCCCAGGATTTTCTCGATCATCTTTTCTTCAAGTCCTCTTACTATGACCTCTCCGGCGTGGGGCGGCTCAAGATCAACCTGCGTTTGGGAGTCAATACCCCGGTCAAAGTCAGGACCCTTCGAAAAGAGGATATTCTGCTCACTGCTAAAACTCTGGTCGAGCTTCGGGACACCCAGGGTGTGGTGGATGACATCGACCATCTGGGAAACCGGCGGGTACGGGCCGTCGGCGAACTGCTCGAGAACCAATACCGCATTGGTTTGGTCCGCATGGAACGGGCCATCAAAGAGCGGATGAGCCTGCAGGAGGTCGATGCCCTGATGCCCCATGACCTGGTGAACCCGAAACCGGTTTCGGCGGTCGTCAAAGAATTTTTCGGCACCAGCCAGCTCAGCCAGTTCATGGACAAAACCAACCCCTTGTCCGAGACCACCCACAAACGGCGGCTCAGCGCATTGGGACCGGGGGGTTTGACTCGAGAGCGGGCCGGCTTCGAAGTCCGTGACGTTCATCCGTCACACTACGGACGCATCTGTCCCATCGAGACCCCTGAAGGTCCCAATATCGGGCTCATCGTCTCTTTAAGCACCTACGCCAAGGTGAACGATTTCGGTTTTATCGAGACTCCTTATCGGGTGGTTGAAAACGCTACGGTATCCAAGGATGTGAAATTTTTAAGCGCCTTCGAAGAGAAGGGCCATCCCATCGCCCAGGCCAACGCACCCATCGATGAGGCGTCCCAATATGTCAACCCGACGGTTACCTCCCGGGTCGCCGGCGAGTTCATGATGGTCGAACGGGAGAATATCGAGCTGATGGACATCTCACCTAATCAGCTGGTGAGCGTCTCAGCCTCACTGATTCCTTTCCTTGAAAATGACGACGCCAACCGCGCGCTGATGGGCTCCAACATGCAGCGCCAAGCGGTGCCCCTGGTCAAGGCGGAGGCCCCGCTGGTGGGGACCGGTATCGAAGGGGTGGTGGCCAAGGACTCCGGCGTCACGGTCGTGGCCGGCCGGGATGGCGAAGTGGTTGATGTGGATGCGTCGCGAATTGTTTTGAAGCACGACTCATCCGAGGCCGGTGCCGATAAGCAGGTGACCATCTACAACCTGCTCAAATTTGTCCGCTCCAACCAGAATACCTGCTTCAACCAGCGTCCCATCGTAAAGGAAGGCCAGTTCGTCAAATCCGGGGAGATCATCGCAGACGGCCCTGCCACCGAGCTGGGAGAACTCGCTCTGGGGAAAAATGTCACTGTGGCCTTCATGCCCTGGGGCGGATACAACTTCGAGGACTCTATTCTCGTCAGCGAACGGTTGGTGAGAGACGGCGTCTATACGTCGGTGCACATTGAAGAGTTCGAAGTAGTGGCCCGGGACACGAAACTCGGCAAGGAAGAAGTGACGCGCGATATCCCCAATGTGGGCGAAGAGGCTTTGGGAAATCTTGACGACAGCGGGATCATCCGGCAGGGTGCCGAGGTGAAACAGGGTGATATTCTCGTCGGCAAGATTACGCCCAAAGGTGAAACGCAACTGTCGCCCGAGGAGAAGTTGCTTCGGGCCATATTCGGCGAAAAAGCCGGCGATGTCAAAGACACTTCCTTGCGGGTGCCGCCGGGTGTGGAAGGCATTGTCATCGATGCAAAGATTTTCTCCCGGCGTGGTGTCGAAAAAGATGGGCGCTCCCAGGCCATCGAAGCTGCCGAAATGGCGGCCATGGAGAAGAATAAAAACGACGAAATTAAAATTATCGGCGAGAGCGTTCGGTCTCAGTTGGAGACGCTTCTGGATGGTCAGAAATGCTCGGCGCCACTGAAAAAGGGGAAAAAGGTCTATCTGGCCCAAAATACCCCCATCGAGGCGGGAAGCCTGGCTCAGATTTCCGTTGCCGATCTGGAAGGACTGCTTTTCGATGACCCGGTTCTCACCGAAAAGGTTTACCAAGTGTTGGACGTCTACCGTGCGCAAGTGGCCCGCTGCCAGGAAGAGTTTGAAAGCCGGCGGGGGCGTTATGAAAAGGGTGACGAACTGCCGCCGGGCGTAATCAAAATGGTCAAGGTTTACGTGGCAATGAAGCGTAAGCTTTCCGTCGGTGACAAGATGGCCGGGCGCCATGGAAATAAGGGCGTTGTATCCAGAATCCTTCCCATTGAAGACATGCCCTACTTTGAAGACGGCAGGCCCGTCGACATGGTGCTCAATCCGCTTGGCGTCCCGTCACGAATGAACGTGGGGCAGATTCTTGAAATTCACCTGGGCTTGGCGGCAAAGGGGCTTGGCGATCAGCTCAATGCCTTGTATGAAGAAAATAAGGTCCAGGATCTTCGCAAAAAGCTAAGCAATATTTTTGCCGATGCCACCGGCAACCTGAAAAAGATGAGCGACAAGGAAGTGAAAAGCCTGGCCGCTTACTACCGCAACGGTGTGCATATGGCGACGCCGGTATTCGACGGTGCCAAAGAGGATGAACTCAAGAAGCTGCTGGTCGAGGCTGGTCTGAGTCCCACCGGACAGATGACCCTCTATGACGGCCATACCGGAGAGGCTTTCAAGGAAAAGATCACCGTCGGCACCATGTATATGCTTAAACTCCATCACTTGGTCGATGACAAGATTCACGCCAGATCCATCGGGCCCTATTCGCTGGTCACCCAGCAGCCCCTAGGCGGCAAGGCCCAGTTCGGTGGTCAGCGGCTGGGCGAGATGGAAGTCTGGGCCATGGAGGCATACGGTGCCGCCCACGCGCTGCAGGAGTTCTTGACGGTCAAGTCAGACGATATGGCCGGCCGTACCCGAATGTACGAAAAAATCGTCAAGGGCCAGAACGTCCTGGAGCCGGGCATCCCCGAATCGTTCAAGGTGCTTACCAAAGAGCTCCAGAGCCTGGGTCTGGATGTGACCCTGCTGGAGGAGTAATCGGGTGATTCCGACGAATTTAGCGTGCCACCCCTTAACGCCTTTATAAGGAAATAGTTATGGAAACACTGTATGATTTTTTTTCTAAACCGACAGATCCCAGGCGTTATACCGGCGTAAAGGTCTGTCTGGCCGCCTCGGACCAGATCAGACAATGGTCCCATGGCGAGATCAAAAAGCCGGAAACCATCAACTATCGAACATTCAAGCCGGAACGTGACGGACTGTTCTGTGCCAAGATTTTCGGGCCGACCAAGGATTACGAATGTAACTGCGGCAAATACAAGCGGATGAAGCACCGGGGCGTGATCTGCGAGAAGTGCGGTGTCGAAGTGATTCAGTCCAAGGTGCGCCGGGAGCGCATGGGGCACATTGAACTGGCCACCCCGGTTTCCCACATCTGGTTTCTCAAGAGTCTGCCCAGCAAGATCGGCAACCTTCTCGATATCACGCTCAAGAACATGGAGAAAGTGCTCTATTTCGATTCGTATATCGTCATCGACCCCAAAGAGACAGCCCTGACCCGCGGCCAGCTGTTGACCGACGACAAGTATCAGGAGGCCATCGACACCTACGGCTTGGAAAAATTCGAAGCGGGAATCGGTGCGGAGGCAGTCAAGGCCCTGCTGGAAAACATCGAGCTGGACGAGCTATACAAGCAACTGAGAATGGATATTCGGGCCACCAATTCCGTGGCCAAGCGGCAGAAGCTGTCCAAGCGGCTGAAAATCGTGGACGCGTTCATGCGGTCGGGCCTGGAACCCATTTGGATGATCATGGACGTTATCCCCGTGCTGCCCCCCGATCTCAGACCCCTGGTGCCGCTTGAAGGCGGGCGGTTCGCCACATCCGATCTGAACGATCTCTACCGCAGAGTCATCAACCGCAATAACCGACTCAAACGGTTAATGGATCTGAAGGCGCCGGAAATCATTGTCCGCAATGAAAAACGGATGCTTCAGGAGTCGGTGGATGTGCTTTTTGACAACGGCCGTCACGGCCGTGTGATTACCGGAACCAACAAACGACCCCTCAAATCCTTAAGCGACACACTGAAAGGCAAGCAGGGCCGGTTCCGCCAGAACCTTTTGGGAAAACGGGTGGATTACTCCGGCCGTACAGTTATTACCGTGGGCCCGAACTTGCGGCTTCACCAGTGTGGTCTGCCGAAAAAGATGGCGCTGGAACTGTTCAAGCCCTTTGTTTACTATCGGCTGGAGCAAAAAGGCCTGGTCTCTACCGTGAAAAGTGCCAAGAAGATGGTTGAGCGGGAGGTCCCGGAGGTGTGGGATACCCTGGACGAAGTCGTCAAGGAATACCCGGTGATGCTTAACCGTGCGCCGACCCTGCATCGTTTGGGTATTCAAGCCTTTGAGCCCACCTTGATCGAAGGCAAGGCCATTCAGCTTCATCCGCTGGTCTGTACGGCCTTCAACGCCGACTTCGACGGCGACCAGATGGCCGTTCATGTGCCCCTATCCGTGGAGTCACAGATCGAAGCCCGGATACTGATGCTTTCCAGTAACAATATCCTTTCCCCGGCCAATGGCAGCCCCATCATCGTCCCCAGCCAGGACATCGTTCTGGGGTTGTACTACATGACCCGTGGAAAAGATGGCTGCAAGGGGGCGGGCAAGATATTTTCCAATCCGGAAGAAGTGCGGGTTGCCTATGACGACCGGGTCGTCGAACTGCACGCCAACGTCACGGTTCGTATCGATGGCAAGCGGGTGGAGACCACTGTGGGCCGGATTCTCCTGTGGGAGATCATGCCCAAAGAGGAGGTGGTTCGGTTGCGTCACATCATGGTCAGCGATGAGAAAACCATGACCAAGATAGCAAAAAAGGCGCTGGCCGGTGAAGATTTCTTAGATCTTGTGACCACCTATTCCGAAAGTCCGGATAAAGAAAACGATGGTGAAATCGGGCTTCTGAAGAAAGAAGAGCTCGTACGGGCCTTCGGTGCGGCTCCCGGTGACGCGGATGACCTGTTCCTCCTTTCCGAAAACGACATCTCTTCCATCATATCCACCGATTCGGGGTTCCACCTGTTCCATGTGGTGGAGCGACGCCCGGAAGTTTTCTTTGAAATTATCAACAAAGTAATGGACAAGGGCGCCCTTCGCGGACTGGTCGATTACGTGTACCGGAATCTGGGCTCCAAAGCCACGGTTATCCTGGCTGACCGGCTGAAGGACATCGGGTACAAGTATTCCACCAAAGGCGGGCTTTCCATCTCCATCGACGCCATGATCATCCCTGAGAAAAAAGGGGAGATTATCAAGCGGGCAGATATGCAGGTGATCGAAATCGGCCGTCAATACACTGAGGGCCTCATCACCCAGGGTGAGAAATACAACAAGGTTGTGGATATCTGGGCCAAGGCCACCGACGATGTGGCCGATGAGATGATGGACGCCATGAAGGTTGAAACCCTTTATGACAGCGAGGGCAACCCCAGACTGGACGAATCCGGCCAGCCGATGCTGGCGGAAAGCTTTAACCCCATATACATGATGGCTGACTCCGGCGCCCGGGGCAGCAAGGACCAGATGCGTCAGCTGGCCGGCATGCGCGGGTTGATGGCAAAACCTTCCGGCGAAATTATCGAAACGCCCATTCAGGCCAACTTCCGGGAGGGCCTTTCCGTACTCCAGTACTTCATTTCCACCCACGGTGCCCGGAAAGGTCTTGCTGATACCGCGTTGAAGACCGCTAACTCGGGATACCTGACCCGCCGTTTGGCAGACGTGGCGCAGGATTGTGCGGTGGTGGAGCACGACTGCGGTACCATGCTTGGCGTGGAGGTGGAACCGCTGCTCGAAGGCGGTGAGGTGATTCAGCGCCTCAGTGAACGTATCCTGGGACGGACAACCGTGAAAGATATTCTGGACCCGTTTACCGATGAAGTGGTTGTCTATGCGGGAAAAGAACTCGATGAAAAGGATGCCCGAAAAATTGAAGACGCCGGCGTCGCCACTGTCCTGATCCGCTCCGTATTGACCTGCCGCACCAAACACGGTGTCTGCGCCAAATGCTATGGTCGGGATCTGGCCCATGGAAGAACGGTTGAGATGGGACAGGCGGTGGGTATCCTTGCCGCCCAGTCCATCGGCGAACCGGGCACTCAGCTCACCATGCGGACATTCCATATCGGTGGCACGGCTAGCCGTCGGGTCGAACAGGCGGACATTCGGGCACGAAATGCCGGTAAAATTAAATTCATCGACATTAATGTGGTGAAAAACGCCGAAAATGAGCTGGTGATCATGAACCGCCGGGGTGGAGAGTTTGCCATCATCGGTGAAACCGGACGTGAACACGAGCGGTGTCCGGTCATCTACGGTGCACATATCGTGGTGCAGGATGGCCAGGCCGTAAGCCCGGGGGACCTGTTGGCCGTCTGGGATCCGTTTACCACACCGATTATCACCGAGGTCCATGGGACCGTCAAGTTCGGGGATCTGATCCCGGGCAAAACCATTCAGGAAAAAGTTGACCCGGTTACCGGCAAGTCCAGCCGGACGGTGATCGAATCCAAAACCGCCGAAGAGCGTCCCCGTGTCTCCATCAAGGGTGAGGACGGCAAAACGGCTAAGCTCCCCAAGGGGTCCGGGATGGCGCGATACATGGTGCCGGTGAATGCCATTGTCATGGTGGAAGAGGGCGACCCGGTAAAAGCCGGTGACATCATCGCCAAACTGCCTCGGGAGACCACCAAAACCAAAGATATCACCGGTGGTCTTCCCCGGGTCGCCGAACTGTTTGAGGTGAGAAAACCGAAAGAAGTGTCTGTCTTGAGTGAAATCGACGGTTATGTCTCCATTGCCAAGGCCACTAAAAAAGGCAAACAGCGGGTCACGATCACCCCGGTGGATGTGGGTGAAAAGAAAGAATATCTGATTCCGCGGGGCAAGCATATCAATGTATACGAAGGAGATTACATCCGGGCCGGCGAATGGATGAAGTCCAGGAAGTGTATCGGCTACAGGGCGTCCGCATCAATGACAAGCACATCGAAGTGATCGTTCGTCAGATGATGCGTCGAGTCAAAGTGATGGATCTTGGAGACACGGATTTCATCCTGGAAGAGCAGGTGGACAAGATCAACTTCGAAGAGACCAATGAGGCGATCATCGCCAAGGGCGGCAAACCTGCCATTGCCGATCCTCTGATCCTCGGCATCACCAAAGCGTCGTTGAGCACGGACAGCTTTATTTCGGCGGCATCCTTCCAGGAGACCACCAAAGTGTTGACCGATGCCAGCATTGCCGGTGCCGAAGATGAGCTGCGAGGCCTCAAGGAAAACGTCATCATGGGCCGAATCATCCCCGCCGGAACGGGTGTAGCCGCATATCGAGACCTCTCCGTGGTGGCGAGTCAACCGGAATGATGGTTCGCTGATGGAATGTAAAAAATTATCTTGACAGTCGAAGGCTTAAACTATACAAAGCCAGTTTCTGTGCGCGAAGAAAATTGATGCTAATGAGCAGTTGAAGGGAATAATATGCCAACAATCAACCAGCTAGTGCGTAAGGGTCGGAAACGGGTTGAAAAAAAGACCAATACACCGGCACTGAAAGGGGCACCTCAAAAACGAGGGGTGTGCACCCGTGTTTATACCTCAACACCCAAAAAACCCAACTCGGCGTTGCGGAAAGTCGCCAGGGTCCGTCTTACCACCGGCGTTGAAGTGACGGCGTATATTCCGGGAATCGGGCACAACCTTCAGGAACACTCGGTGGTGTTGGTCCGGGGGGGGCGAGTCAAGGACTTGCCTGGTGTTCGGTATCATATCGTTCGTGGAACGCTGGATACTCTGGGTGTGGAAGGCCGACGGCAGGGGCGCTCTAAATATGGCGCCAAGAGACCGAAATAGCCATACTGAAAATAAGCTGGCTGATATTCGATATTTAATAGAAATGGTGTGAGTTATGCCGAGAAGAAGAGAAGTGCCTGAACGGGTGATCATCCCGAATGCCAAATACAACAGCAAGCTGGTTTCCAAGTTTATCGCCTCCATCATGCGCGACGGGAAAAAAAGTGTTGCCGAATCGCTGCTGTATGGAGCCTTTGACATGATCAGTGAAAAAACCAATGAAGATCCGCTAAAGGTTTTTGAAAAGGCTCTGGAGAATGTGAAGCCCCTTATTGAGGTCAAGTCCCGGCGCGTTGGCGGATCCACGTATCAGGTCCCCACTGAGATCCGCCCGGCCCGGCGAACGGCCTTGGGTATTCGATGGATCATCGGCCATGCAAGGGGTCGCGGTGAAAAAGGATTCGGTACAAAGCTGGCCGGGGAGTTGATGGATGCCGCCAATGGGCGCGGTGCTTCCGTGAAAAAGCGAGAGGATACCCACAAGATGGCAGATGCCAACAAGGCGTTTGCCCACTACCGCTGGTAACGATCTACATCCATTATATATTATCTGCATTAGGTTTTGAGCGCAGATCAGGCCAGCCAATTGCCTGACGATCAAAGCCTTTTGCCTTGTTGGGGTGACAGTCCCCGCTAACAGGAGGGCCGGGAGATGGCGAAGAAAAAGTTTGAGAGGACGAAGCCGCACGTAAACGTAGGGACCATCGGGCATATTGACCATGGCAAGACGACCTTGACGGCCGCGATCACGAAGTTGAGTGGTATGAAGGG
>JABZFO010000159.1 GCA_014237405.1 Desulfosarcina sp.
CGCGGTTTCGCTTTTCACGGCGGTTTTGCCGAACGCGTCCATCACCGCGTTGAACAGTTCCGACTGGTAGATCGGCTTGGCCAGGAAACCGTTGATGCCCTCCTTCTGGGCCTTGCTGCGGACACTCTGATCCTCGAAAGCGGTCATCAGGATGATGATGGTGGATAGCTTCAGGTCGCGGCGGATGTGGCGGGCGGTGGTGATACCGTCAATGCCGGGCATCTTCCAGTCCATCAGGATCAGGTCGAAGGGCTGTTCACGGGTCTGGTTTTCCTGAAGGCGCTCCAGGGCCTCCTCGCCCGAGGTGACTGTCCGCACCCGGAACCCGAAGCTGTTCAGTATCTTCTGCATGATGACCAGGTTTTCATTGCAGTCGTCCACCACCAGCACGTAAAGCCCCTGGATATCCGACGGCGGCACGAATTTATGGGGCGTCACCCCCGCGCAGCGCTCGAAGCCGGCTGTGAAGTAGAAGGTGCTCCCCTTGCCCAGCTCGCTTTCCACCCAGATGGTTCCGCCCATCATGTGCACCAGCTGCTTGCAGATCGCCAGCCCCAGGCCGGTCCCCTCGTATTTGCGGGTCGAGGAGGCGTCCGCCTGGCTGAAGGACTGAAACAGCAGCGGCAGGTACTCCGGCGCGATCCCGATACCGGTGTCCTTGACGAAAAACTTGAGAAAAACCCTGTCCTCGGTGGTCTCCGTCGCGCTGATGCTGACCAGGATCACACCGCCTTTTTCGATGAATTTGACGGCGTTGCTGACCAGGTTGGTGAGGATCTGCTGGAGGCGCAGGGGGTCGCCCACCAGGGCCTTGGGGATGTCGGGATCGATGTCCACCAGAAACTCGATGCGGTTTTCGGCCACCTTGGTATGGAAGACGTCCACCACCCGGTCGAGGATTTCATCTATCCTGAAGGGGCGGGTTTCCAGTACCATTTTTTCCGCTTCGATCTTGGAGAAGTCCAGAATGTCGTTGATGATGCCCAGCAGGGAATAGGCGGACGTGTGGATGATTTCGAGGTAATGGGCAGCCCTTTCGGGCAGTTTTTCACTGAGGGCCAGTTCGGCCGCGGCAATCACGCCGTTCATGGGGGTGCGGATCTCGTGGCTCATGTTGGCCAGAAACTCGCTCTTGGTGCGGGTTGCGGCCTCGGCCTGGTTCCGGGCCTGGATCAGGCGCTTTTCCACCAGGCGTCGCTCGCCGATCTCGGCTTCCAGGCGGTAGCGGGAGGCCTTCAACCGCCAGTTGAGGTTTATGAGGATCAGAAATCCGGCCGTGATCAATACCAGCCAGTACCAGTAATTTTGCAGCACATCGGCAAAGGTGATCTTGCCCAGGTCCCGGTAGGGGCCCACTTTCAGCTCCCGCAGGCACTCGTTCACACTCTGGTAGTTGAGCGGGGTGGTCCAGCCCGCGCAGCGGGCGGCAAGGGCCGCCGGGATGTCGGGCGTCATCTGCAGCAGGGCGATGGCCACGGCCTCGGCCAGTTCGTCGGAGGTGTGGCCCATTTTGGCGATCGGCCATTCGGGATACATGCGGGTGGAGCAGACAAACGGAAAATCGTCGACGGTGACGCTGTCCACGGGGATGATAAAAAAGTCCGAGAGATTGATCTTGTTTTCGGCCTGCATCCGCTCCAGGGTGTCGGTGCGCACCGTGCCGGCGTCTGTCAGGCCGTCGCGGACCGCCAGAACAACGGCGTCGTGGGTGCCGCCGAAGTGAAAGTTTTTGAACTCGCGGTAGGGGTCGATCCCGTGGGCGGCAAACTCCCGCCACGCCGCACGCCAGCCTCCCAGGGAGGTTTCCTTCACCGCCATGAAGGATTTGCCATGAAGATCCTCCAGGGTGCGGATGTCGGTGCGCTCCTTGCGGCTGAAGATCACGCCCCCGTAGCGGGTGTAGGGCCTGTCGGCGTGAAGATTCTTGAGGGTGGCGATCCGCATGATGCCGTACCAGGTTTCCAGCTCGACGTAGAATGAGGGGTTGCAGAGAATAAAGTCAAAGGGCTGAAACTTGACTGCATCGTAAACCTGATCGTACCCCAGCGGGATGATGACAAACTGTTTGCCGGGGATCCGAGTGGAGAGGTAGTCCGCCGTGGGGGACCATTTTTCCAGGCAGCGTTCGGCGCCGCGTTTGGCCAGAACGCCGATCCGGACCTGCTGCAGGTCCTGGGCGCCCTGGGCGCCGGGGGGCAGCCCAAAGGCCGCGGCCAGGATGAGAAGACCGATAAAAAGTGATGTACGCAAGCGTGTGTTCATACCCGCTGTTTTCCTTTCGCCGGGCCGGGGGACCGGCGCTCAGTTGGGTTCGAACCTGAAACCTTCCTTTTGATGAAGCTCAAGGCAGGCATCCACCACGTCGGGCGCGTAGCGCACGCCGCGGTGGTTGGATATTTCCTCCAGGGCCACGTCAACACCCCGGGCCGGGCGGTAGGGTCGGTATGAACTGCCGGCCTCCACCACGTCGGACACGGTCAGGATCGTGGCCTCGCGCAGGATCTGGTCCCCTTTCAGGCCCCGCGGGTAGCCCGAACCGTCCAGGCGCTCGTGGTGCTGGTAGACGATTTCTGCCAGCGGCCAGGGGGCCGGGATGTTTTCGAGGATTTCGAAACCGACATGGGGGTGCAGCTTAATCATCTCCATCTCCACGTCCAGCAGCCGGCCGGGGCGGTTGAGGATCGAGGTCGGGATGCGAATCTTGCCGATGTCGTGCAGGCTTCCGGCAAAGTGAATGGCCTGGAGCTGCTCATCGGAGAGCGCCAGCTTTTTGGCGATGGCGCAGGCCAGGTGTGCCACCCGCTGCTGGTGGCCGGCGGTGTAAGGGTCGCGCATTTCAAGGGCCAGCGCCATGGTCTTGACCGTGGCGTTGAGCATTTCCTGGAGTTCGGCGGTTTTTTCCCTGACCTTTCTCTCCAGCACAATGTTCTGGTTGCTGAGGTCCTCCCGCATCTGCCTGAGGGCCAGGTGGGTTCGGACCCGGGCTTTGACCTCGGCGGCGTGAAACGGTTTGGTCACGTAGTCGACCCCGCCGACCTCGAACCCGTGGGTCTTGTGGCCCGGTTCGTCCAGGGCGGTGATGAAAATCACGGGGATTTTCATGGTGGAGGGATCGTTCTGGAGGTGGGCGCAGACCTCGTAGCCGTTCATCTCCGGCATCATGATATCCAGCAGGATCAGGTCCGGGTGGTGCCGTGCTGTATACTCCAGGGCCTTGGGGCCGTTTTTGGCGATACCCAGCCGGTAGTCTTCCTTGAGGGTGTTCACCAGCAGGTCGATGTTGGTGGCGTTGTCGTCAACGATCAGTACCAGCGGTTTGTGATTCTGCAAGATCTTCTCCTTCGGCGGTTTCAAGCTGGGGAAGGGCCGCAGCGGCGGTCCGCAGGACGGCCAGGGTCCGGTCGTATTCATAGGCATTGATGCAGTCGTCCAGTTCACGCCAGGTGTCGGGATCCAGATGACCGCAGGTGGCGTTCAGACAGCGTCTGATTTCCTGCGGGTCGGCGATTTCAAGGGCGTCTTCCAGTTTCGCGATCAACGGTCGCAGCACGGCCGGATCGCAGGGCCGGCTCGGCGCTTCAGCCGCTTCCGACGCCGCCGGGCGCGCAAGGGTTTCCAGCGACTTCTGCACCTCGGTAAAGGCGTTTTTGAGGCGTTTAAAAAGGGGGCCGAAACGGGTGGCGTCCGCTGCCGGGTCGGCTGCGGCGGATTCCAGCTCGCGGGCGGCCGCCGCCAGTTCGGCGGCGCCGATACCGGCGGCGCTGCCCTTGAGGGCATGGGCCGCCTGGTGCAGGGCCGGCCGGTCCTGGGTTTTCAGGGCGGTTTCAATGGTTATGGCGGTTTCAACGCTGTCGCGGGCAAACCGCTGGAGGATGCCGCTGAAGATCGTGGTATCCAGTCCCAGTGCGGTCCGGGCCTCGTGGATCTGCAGACCGGGCAGCCGATCCGGGAGTGCCGCCGCCTTTGGGCGGCGGGCGCGCGGCAGCGCTGAAGGCGGCCGGGGACGACCGCTGCGGCTTTCCAGCAGCTTCCCCAACACCTTGTAAAGGGTGTCCCGGCTGATCGGTTTGGCGATGTAGGCGTTCATCCCGGCGGCGAGGCAGCGCTCCTCGTCGCCTTTCAGGGCATGGGCGGTCATGGCCACGATGGGCAATTTGGCGTGAAGCGGATCCCGCCGGATTCGGGCCGTGGCCTCCAGGCCGTCCATGACC
The DNA here is from genome assembly GCA_014237405.1 of Desulfosarcina sp. Lineage (GTDB taxonomy): Bacteria > Desulfobacterota > Desulfobacteria > Desulfobacterales > Desulfosarcinaceae > Desulfosarcina. The sequence goes on from JABZFO010000159.1 coordinate 4,212, forward strand.
GGCATCTGAACGTCCATCAGCACGGCGTCGAAGCGCCCGCGGCGAACAGCGGCAACGGCCTGGCGGCCGTCAGGGGCGATTTGCACGATGGCACCTGCCTCCTCCAGGACCGCCCGGGCGATTTCCTGGCTGGTGGGGGTGTCCTCGGCCACCAGGATTTCGGCGCCGTCCAGCAGGCTTTCGTCAACCGCCAGGGGGCTTGCGGCCGCGGGGTGATCGACGGCGCGGGGCTTGCCGAAGAGCGTCAGGATCGCGTTCAACAGCAGGGTCGGGTAGACCGGCTTGGCGACAAACCCGTTGATGCCGGCCGCCAGGGCAACACTGCGGTCGTTGCTGCGGCCAAAGACCGTCAGCAGCAGAAGCGGCACCGAGGTGTCGATTTCCGCCCGGATCCGGCGGGACGTTTCCAGGCCGTCCATCCGGGGCATTTTCTGATCCAGCAGGACGAGTTCAAAAGGGGCGCCCTCTGCGGCGGACGCCCGGAGGCGTTCGACGGCATCCGGTCCGGAGGCGGCGGTTTCCACCCGCAGGTTCCAGGCGCTCAGCATGGCCTTCAGGGCCGTCAAAGCTGACGGGCAGTCGTCCACCAATAGCAGCCGTAGCCCGGCAAACTCCGCCGACACCCCGGGGCTGAGGGGCGCAACGGCGCGGTACTGCTCAAAACGGGCCGTGAAGGTGAAGGTGCTGCCGACCCCCGGCGTACTTTCGACCCCGATGGTGCCCCCCATCATGTCCACCAGCTGTTTGCAGATGCAGAGCCCCAGGCCGGTGCCGCCGTATTTTCGGGTGATCGAGGCGTCCGCCTGGGTGAAGGGGTTGAACAGGGTGCGGCGGTATTTCGGGTCGATGCCCACTCCGGTGTCCCGGACATGGAAGCGCAGCACGCCGGGCTCGCTTTCGGCCGGCGCCGCCCCCAGTTCGACCACCCCGCCTTTGTGGGTAAACTTGATGGCGTTGTCAAGAAGGTTCTTGAGCACCTGCTGGAGGCGCAGGGCGTCGCCGACCAGGTCGGCGGGTGTCTGGGGGTGGATGGCGACGATCAACTCCAGGTCTTTTTCGGCCACCTTGTTGAGAAACATGCTGGTGACGCCGTCGAGGGTGTTTTCCAGGTTGAACGGGCCGGCCTCCAGGTCCAGCTTGCCGGCCTCGATCTTGGAGAAGTCCAGGATGTCGTTGATGATGCCAAGCAGCGAAATGGCCGAGGTGTGGATGATTTTCAGGAAATGCGCGGTCTTGGGTGAAAGGGACTCGTTCAGGGCCAGTTCCGCCGCCGCGATGACGCCGTTCATGGGTGTGCGGATCTCGTGGCTCATGTTGGCCAGAAATTCGCTTTTGGCCATGGTGGCGGCCTCGGCGGTTTCCTTGGCCGCCAAAAGTTCGCGGTTGGCGGCCTGCAGCTCGGCGGTGCGATCGGCCACCCGCTGTTCCATATTGCGATAGGCCTCCTGGAGGGAGGCCTCGGAACGCTTGCGTTTGGAGATATCCCGGAGAAAGCCCTCGATCAGCAGGAGGCTGCCGTCCGCTGCGCGCACCGCCCGGGCCCGGATGAGGGTCCAGATGGGCCTGCCGTCACGGCGCCTGAGCTGGCACTCGAAGTCCGTCACGACGCCATCGGTGGTCAGCCGTTCCATCAGGGTCTGTTTATCGGCGGGCGTGACGTAGATGTTTTCGCCCAGTGTCCGGAGGGCGTCCATCAGCTCGCCGGGGGATCCGTAGCCGAGGATCGTTGCCATGGCGGGGCTGGCACTGATTATCTGCTCCTCGGGGGTCAACTGGAAAATGCCCTCTGGGGCGTTTTCAAATATGCTGCGGTATTTGTTTTCGCTTTCCGCGAGGGCCGCCTCGGTTGTTTCCTGTTCGAGAATGCGCAGCTCCAGCGCCTTGCTGTACTCCTGGAGCTCCTTGGCGTGGGTGGTCAGCAGGGTCTCTTTTTCGCGGTAATAATCCAGCTTGGCATAGAGCTCATCGGGGGAAATACGCAGGCTGGAGAGGACGTCCTTGTAGACCTCGCTGAGTTCCATGGACTCCTCGGGCGTAAAAATGGCCGAGCCGGTTAGGGCTTTGTGGGCGGCGGGGGCGCCGATGGCGCCGGCCAGGGATTTTTCGACCTCGCTGTGGAGGTTAATCAATTCGACGATGGTGATGCGCGCTTTGCCGTTCAAGTGGCACGCCGCCATGCAGCGGGAGAGGATGGTCTGCGTTTCGGCTTCGTTCAGGTAGTGCCGCAGGACCTTTTCGACTTCCATACGTTTGGCCGTCGGATCGATGGTGGCCGTGCGGCGGTCCCCGACGGGGGGCAGGGGTGCGCTCCGGCCCTCGCCGGCAAAGGCCGCCGCCAGGCGTTTTTCGGTGGGGCTCTGCTCCTGCCAGATCGACACCAGCACGTAGGCGCCGACGTTGAAAAAAAGGGACCAGAAGAGCATGTTGGAGAGCGCCGGCAACCCCCGCAACCCGAAGAGGCTCTCGGGGTTGAGGGCCGAAAGCCCCCAGGGGCCGTCTTCCAGGATGGTGCGGGAAAACCAGCCGACCCGGACCAGGGCCGGCAGCAGCATGGTGTAGAGCCAGGTCGCGAATCCCGCCGACAGCCCAGCCAGGGCGCCCCATTTGTTGGCCTTGCGCCAAAACATGCCGCCCACGATGGCCGGGGCGAACTGGAAGACCGCCGCAAAGGAGATCATCCCGATGTTGGCCAGCATAAAGGTCTGGCCGATCAGGCGCTCGAAGCCGTAGCTCAGCACCAGCACCAGGGCCACGGCCGCCCACTTGCAGCGCAGCAGGTGGTGATGGAGAAACCCCAGCCAGCGCACCCAGCGGATCAGCGGCAGCAACAGGTGGTTGGTGAGCATATTGGACAGGGTGACCGTACTGATCATGATCATGCCCGTGGCGGCCGAAAAACCGCCGATAAAGACCAGCATCACCAGCCAGGGTTTGCCGTGATCGCGCGGCAGATCCAGGACAAAGGTGTCGGCCCCTACAGCCGGCAGCCCCTGCAGGAGGCCGCCGGCGGCAATGGGCAGCACAAATAGGCTGATCAACAGCATGTAGAGCGGAAAGATCCACATGGCCGAGGAGATAAAGTCCGGGTTGGGGTTTTCCACCACCGCAACGTGGAACTGCCGGGGCAGAAACAGGCTGGCGGACATGGCCAGCACGATGTAGGTGGTCCAGAGCAGGTAGGGCGAGGTGGCTCTGCCGCTGAGGGAAAACAGGTGGTGATGGGGGCTTTGCGCCAGACGCTGGAAAAGGTCCCCGAAGCCGTCGTAGAGAAAATACGTGACGAAAACGCCCGCAACCAGAAGGCTTGCCAGCTTGACGCCGCACTCCACCGCCAGGGTCATCACCATGCCGTCGTGGCGTTCGGTGGGGTCCAGGCGTCGAACCCCGAAGATGATGGTGAAGAGAATCATCAGGGCCACCACGATGGGACCCACGTGGCCGCCGATCCAGGCGGAAAAGCCCTGGCCCGGGGTGGTGATGAGGGCAAAGGTGCTGATGATCGCTTTGAGCTGCAGCGAGACGTAGGGGATGATGGCAAAAAGGGCCAGCACGGTGGCCAGCGCGGCAAGGGTTTCGAATTTGTCGTAGCGAGCCGAAATGAAGTCGGCAATGCTGGTGATGTGGTGATGGGATTTGATCAGCGCCATCCGCCGCAGCACCTTCCACCAGAGGATGATGCCCAGGGTGGGGCCCAGGTAAAACGTGAGGAAGAGCAGCCCTGAAGAGGCCGCGATGCCCACGCTGCCGTAGTAGGTCCAGGCGGTGCAGTAAACCGCCAGGGAGAGGGCGTAAACCCAGGGGTTGTTGGCGGGGCTCCTGCCGCCGGTGGCGCGGCGCTCGGTCCACAGGGCCACCAGGAAAAGGGCCCCGACGTAAAGGAGGAACACGAGCATGGCGACCAGGGGATCGAACATTCCTATTTCCTCGGCTTCTCTTGGTCTGCGCTGTCGGTCGACGACGGCCGGCAGTGGCGTGCGATAACCGCCAGCAGCACCACCAGGGCGGACCATGTCAGGTAAAAGTACAGAAAACCGGCCGTTGGGCGGGTCTTCTCGATCAGGGTCAGCAGGGGCCAGTTAAAAAGCAGGAAAAAGAGGCAGAAAAGAAAAAGGTGGAATTCCGTCTTGCGCATCCGCTTAAAAAGAATATGAAAAACGACTCTTGCTGTCAAGGACAACCGCCCGGCGGCGGCCTGGGGCCGGCGGGCAAAGGCTCAATAGGCGGCTGACGGGGCGGGGAGGCGCTGAGGTGACCCACGACCACTCGCGGTTTGAATATGATCTGGGCCGGACCGTGGAGGAACTTCGTTCAGGATACAGTTTCGATGTATCCTGCCAGGCTCATCCTCGCATTTTGAAAAAAGGTGAACTTTTTCCGGTCACCGGTGTCTATCGTTTCAAACAATGCAAAGGAGGCTGAAAATGACAAGAAAGTTGATTATAGCGGTTACAGCGGTTTTAAGTTTTTGTCTGATATCCACCTCGGCCTGGGCAGGGTCCAAACAGCAGCATCGGTGGGAAGGGGTGGCCATCGGTATCGGTGCGGCGATCGTTGGCAGTGCCCTCATCAACCACCATGCCACCGGCTATCCTGGGGGACCGCCGATGGCGTTTTCATTTAACTACCGTGAACATCATCGGCATTCCGCAAGGCATCACGGCCATTGGAAACCCCACTATTACGGTCACCATAACCATTGGCGCCCCCATTACCGGGGACACCATTATCGAGGTCATCACCCGCATCGGAGCACCCATGGCAATTGGCGCAAGGGGAGCTGGAAATCACATGACCGAGGGCATCACGGTGGTCAGAGAAGCCATCGCCGCGGTCACGGGGGACGGGGGATGTAGGTGTGTGTCCTTCCGCAACATGCGTGAACTGACTCAAGATCAGCAACCCGGGACATCAGCAGGATTGGTGCCCCGGGTTGCTTTTAAAAAAGCTTAGACATCCACGCTTCCCTGATTTATATTACCGCCGCGTTGGAGATGTATGTCATCTTGATTGTCAGGGGTTAAGATTTCATCCGGAGAAGCATTCACCTTCTGAGATTTGATTTGACCCTGCAAACTCCGAGAACTGGTGATTTTGCAGGGCAATGAACACAAGTATTTTTAAAATGAGGAAGGAAAACGCAGCAATGAGAAGATTGATCCTGATCGGTATGATAGGGGTGTTCGCATTGAGCGGCTGTGCCGCACCGCAGACCAAAACCGGAAAGGGGGCTGCCTATGGTGCCGCCGGCGGCGCAGTGGCCGGTGCCGTATTGGGCCAGGCCATTGGTGGCAATACGGAAGCGACACTCCTCGGTGCGGCGGCCGGTGCTGCCGTGGGTGCTGCCGCCGGTGCCGGTGTCGGCCACATGATTGTCAGCTTCGATCTGGATTCCGATTTAGTCAGGCCCGGCCTTTACAATGAATTGGACCGAATCGCCCAGGTCCTGATCAAGTATCCCCAAACCTCGATTCTGGTGGAAGGCCACACGGACAGCACCGGTTCAGACACCTACAACCAGCAGCTCTCCGAACGCCGTGCCAACAGCGTGAAGAATCTTTTGGTGCAGCGCGGGGTCCAGGTCTACCGGATCAATACCATCGGTTACGGAGAAAGCCGCCCGGTGGCCACCAACGCCACACCGGAAGGGCGCCAGATGAACCGTCGAGTGGAAATCCGCATCAATCCCAATGCCCAAGGATGATGACGCGTTTTTTTTACCCTTTTGATCGGATCGAAATCGACCGGATATTGCCGCACCGTCTGTAGTGCGCCATTAAACCCGAAAATATTGAACTTTTTCTTCTGAGCGGTGTCTAAAACCATACAAAACAGAATTGTGCACGACGAGGAGCTGGTTTTCCAGCTGCAACGGGGTGACGAATGGGCGTTTCAGCTGCTGGTCCGCCGGTTTCGCAAAAAGATCTTTTCCATTGCCTTCGGAATCACCCTTAACGTCGAGGAGAGCCAGGATATCGTGCAGGAGGTTTTTTTGCAGGTTTATCGGACCATCGGCAATTTCAGGGGAGATGCGTCGCTGTCCACCTGGCTTCACCGCATCACGGTGAACCGGTGCCTCAACTGGAAGCGGCGATGGGTCCGGCGGTTCAAGTGGCCGCACGTTTCTACCGACAGCACCGATGGACAGCCGGCAGCAGAGCCTGAAAGCGATCTGCCCACACCGGAAACCCGGGTGGTTAGCGCACAAACCCGGCAGCAGATAGACAATGCCCTGAAAATGCTGCCGGATCAGGCCAGAACGGTTTTCGTGTTCAGGGAACTGGATGGCCTTTCCTACGAAGAGATCGCAGATGCCACCGGAATTAAGCTGGGAACCGTGCGATCCCGGTTGTTCCATGCACGCAGGCGACTCAAAGAGATCCTGCAGCCGCTGGTGGAGGAGGAGGAAAAATGACGAATCCATATTCAAACGCCTGCGATGAAGCCCTGCTGGACCGATATCTGGACGGAGACCTGAGCGCCGATGAAAAGGCGCGGATGGAAGCCCATCTTGAAGGTTGCCGGCAATGCCGCCGCCAGGTGGCCGCCATAGCGGCCTTTTCACAAGACCTTCGTGACCGGGTTCAGCAGGCCACCGATTCGGTGGATTTTATGGCCCTTGAAAAACAGGTGCTGAACAAAGCCCTTCGGCAGCGTCGCTCTCGAGGCGGCTTATCCACCTTTATCGGCTCCCTGAAGTATACCATCCCGGCCGCTGCCACGGCCGGTCTGCTGCTCTTTTTTGCCTATTCCAACTACATGCCTAAAACGGCGCCGGTACCCAGCGCAATTATAAATTCTTTTACAGGATCAATGTCATCTGTTATGATTTTTGAAACTCCCGAAACGCGACAAACCATCCTCTGGTACAATGAAGACACGAACACGGAAAGTGAACAAGATGCGGTTTAGATTTCCCTGTTTGCTGATGTTTGCGATATTGATGCTCTCATGGTACGGCGCCCCTGACTCCCTGTTGGCCAAAGAAAGCTGCCGGATCAGCGTGGATACCATCCTTGCCGCGCGTAATGACTCCGGGATCGATCCGCAACTGAAACGGCACATCGGCGAATTGCAATCCATGTTCAACTACACCTCGTACCGTCTGCTCAGCAGCGAAAGCCTCAACCTGAGAGTGGGCCAGTCGGGCATGGTGTCTCTGCCCGGTGATCGCCGACTGAAGATCACTCTCCACCAAATCCACAGCCGCCGGGCTGACATCTCTTTGCAGATGATGAAGCAGAAACGGACTGTTTTCCAGACGCAGATCCAACTCCTCAACCGGGGAAGCCTGTTCGTCGGTGGCCCTAAATATCAAAACGGCAATCTTATCTTCAAAATCTCCAGTGCTTATTAAGGACAATCCTGGACGGATCTGCACGAAGATATTTAAATATCAATAGGTTACATGTGGTTAAATTTGCCGTCGGATGCCATTTAGCGCCTTGAAAAAACGCCAACCCGGTTGAACTTTTTTGGAAATGCGGTGTCTAAAGGGGTAAAGGTAACGCTAAAGGAGATTCGCCATGAAAACGAAAAAGCTGCTCATCAGCCTGATAATGGTCGTGTTCGGAATCACGCTGGTTTCATCATCCGCGATGGCAGGAAGCAAACAAAGACACCGATGGGAGGGGGTTGCCATCGGCGTGGGGGCCGCGATCCTAGGCAATGCCATTTACCAGGCCCATAGGGCCGAGCAGCGGCCACAGGTGGTCTATGTTGAGCCGGAACCGACCTGTCGGTACCGGCGCCACTACAATCGAAAGGGCCATTGGGTGCCGGGACACTGGATTGAGGTAAAAACCGAAGATGGTCATTGGACTCAGGAACGGGTATGGGTCGCCAGAAATCACAGCCCTTACTAATTCAGACAAAGGAAACCGGTCAGGTTGATCTTGTCGGAGATGAGTATTGCAAAGCTGTCGTCGAAGAGGGGGTCAAAGATATACGTAAAGCTTGACCCGAGCGTCTGGCGCGCTCGCCATGGTTATGGTGAGCGCGCACAAGATCAGTTTTTGAGACCCTAACCTTCTCCTTTCCCGCCTTCCATTTACACCCCTGCCAACCCCTTCAAATGAAATTGCAAAATATGGCCCGAACTGATATTTTGCGGTTCAGTTTTTGCCCTTTTCCCAAACAATCCAAGTCGCAGGCAACCGGCGATTTCCTTACTGGAAACACAGACCATGGGCTTAGAACTTTATTTCAGCAACCAGTTAATGCCGCTGGCGGACAAGCTTCACGAAAATCTGATGCCGAAAGATGCCAGCGCTAACATCCTGGACCCGCCGGTGGTGATCGTTCCCAACATGAACCTCTCCAAGTGGCTCAAGCTCACCCTCGCCCGCAAAACCGCCATTTTCATGAACGTGGAGTTTCAGTACCTGGAAACCGGGCTGTGGCAGATGATCCGGTCCTTGGACCCAAATCCAGACCCCGCGTCCGAGCTGCTGGACAGCGACAGCCTGAAAATCCTGCTGTTTTTCATCCTCATGGCCCCGGACCGGGAGGCACCGGATCTAATTCCCGTCAACCAATATCTTCGCTTGGCCGATGGCGGGGAGCGCGGCGATCTTGAAATCCGCTGCTGGCAGCTTTCCGAGGAACTCGCCCGACTGTTCCAGGAGTATGAATACCACCGGTCGGACATGGTCCAACGCTGGCTGGACGACAGCCCAACAACCGATCCCATGGAAGGATGTCAGAAATGGATTTACCGGAAGATGCGGGTTCTAAAAGACCAGCTGGACCGGTCGACTGACCGGCCGCTTCGCTCTATGGTCGAATACGCCCGGGAGGTCCTCTTCTGCGATACCGCTGGAAAACGAAATGGCTGTCACTCGCTTTCACGGGTCCATTTTTTCGGGTTGTCTCAGATATCCCCCTTTCATTTGCAGCTGCTGGACCGGCTCAAATCATGTTTCGAGATCCACATATACAGCCTCAACCCGTCTCGTGAATATTGGGAAGACATCAAGACACCATTTGAAAAAAAATGGATCGAACGGAAAAAGGTCAATGGTCTGAAGCTCAGTGAAGATGAACTGTCAGCCGGCGATCTTTTTTCGGAAGCGGACCATGCCCTGCTGTCCGCCTGGGGAAAAACCGGCCGGGAGAGCATTCGTCTGCTTTGCCAGCTGACCGATTACGATTTTAACGCCGGATTTTCCGAAACCCCGCAGCGGGACAGCGTGCTCACCGCCATCGGGCATGGGCTGCTCACCCTTGAGGGGCAGGGCGACAGCCCATTGCCGCTGGTGCAGGACACCTCTCTTCAGATGATGGCCTGCCCGGGAATTCGACGGGAAGTGGAAACCGTTTACAACAGCATCCTTTACAACCTGGAGAAGGATCCGGACCTGCGCATGACCGATATCGCCGTGATGGTATCCGGACGGAAAGTGTTTTTGCCCGGGCGGTGCTGGCTGTCATGGAGCTGTCCCGTGGCAACTTTTCCAGAAAACAGGTATTCGACCTGCTGCGAAACCCCTGTGTCATGCAGCGGTGGGGCTACGGGCCGGAAGTGCTTTCCATCTGGATCGGCTGGGCCGACGCCTTAGGCATCTTTCATGGTTATGAAAACGAGAAGGCCCAAGCCGAAGATACCCCTTCGGGGGGGCGCTTTTCCTGGCGGCAGGGACTGGAACGGTTGCGGATCTCCCGCATCATGACGTCGCCCGCCACCACCGCCGGTTCTCCCAAACCCCATTTCAACGGTATCGTTCCATTTGCCGACATCAACACGGGAGACGACCGGCTTTTAGAAAAATTCTGCCAGATTGTGGAATCCCTGCATGGGGCCATGGGGTCCCTCAAGATGGCATCGGCGTCGGCGCAGGCCTGGCGGGACGCCTTTTTCCGCGTGGTGGATCAGTTCTTCGAGATATCTGCGGACATGCGGGGAGAGGAGACCGTCTTTCAATCCCTGGTCCGTGCCTTTGACCATTTCATACGATACGATGAACTGGGGCAGGTGCAGCCCGCCCGCCCGCTGACGGCCGATGCGCTGTGGGCCTTTGTGCGGGCCCATCTGGAGGGGATCACCGGCGGGCAGGGAGACTACCTCACCGGCGGTGTGACCGTCTCCGCCCTGATGCCCATGCGGCCTATTCCCTTTAAAGTGGTTTATGTGCTGGGGCTGGAAGAGGGGCGCTTTCCCGGACGTGTGCCCGAAAGCCTGCTGGATTTGAGGAGCAGAAAACGCCACATCGGCGATATCACCCTTGCCGAACGCAATCGCTACCTGTTCCTGGAAATTCTGATTTCCGTGCGCCGCAAGCTTTATCTGGGCTATGTGTCCCGGGATCTTCAAAAGGACCGGGACCTGGCCCCCTGTTCAGTGGTCCACCAGCTGCGGCGGTACGTGGAGCAGCAGATGTTGGGTGGCCGATCGTTCAAGATCAGCCAGATCCCCATCAAGGCAGATAGCCCGGCCTACATCGCCCCCGATGCCGCCAACGCCTGGTCGGACGTTATGGTCAACACCAGTGCTGCCCAAGGGCTCAGCTGTTATCGCCGCAGCGGACTGTGGGATGCATTTGTGGGTCAGGCGACATCCGCAGACTTGGAGACGGCTGCACGGTACCGCCCGGATTTTTCATTGCCTGACCATTCGCCGGAAACCGAAGCTGCCGAGGTCGTTCCCATGATCATCGGCCTTCTGCGACGCTTTCTGCTGGACCCGGTTGAGGTTGTCGGACGATATCACCTGGGGATCGGTGAGCAGACGGACCCCACGGCCGAACTGGCTGAAATGGAGGATGAACCCCTTTCATCCCAATTCCCGATAGACTTTGAAATTCGCACCACACCGGTGCAAAACTGGCTGGTGGCCCAGTTGAGTGATTTGTGTGGCGAACCGTCAAGGGCTCGATTGGAGAGGGAATTCGAATCAGTGTATGCGGATCTGTCACGTAAAAGTCTGGTCCCGGCCGGCGCTTTTGCCGTCCATGACAAATCCGAATTAAAACAGCAGGTACTGGCCGTGGGAGAGAACCTGTATCCTTTCGTCGACCAGATGCGATCGGCCCGCCAACTGTTTTCCGCCGTTGTGGTGGGGACGGCCATGGACGATATGGTAGAGACCGGCGGCGTTCACCTCAGTTTCAATCCGGTTTCGATCGATCTGCCTGATTCCGGTACCAACCCGTTTTTGCAGACCGTTCAACTCAGCGGCGGCATGCCATGGGTCTGGCAGACGTCCGATGACGCCTGGCACTGCCTAGTGGTCACCGGTTCCAATAAAAGATCCAGGTTCCCGGATAAATACGTTATCGCCCCCCTGTTGACACTCATGGCTATTTCCGCCGGCGGTGAACCGTATCCGTGGTCCGATGTCAACCGGATGGCCGTGCATGTCGTCTACCGGGAGCATGTGCTTAATCTCGATTACCCATTGGATCCGAAGCGATCCGCAGACTATCTGGCCGGGCTGGTTGTAGACTTTTTTACATCGTTTCCGCTGGTGTGGCTGCCTTTCGAGGCCCTCTTTACTCACGCCGGCCTGCGGGCATTCATCGATCAGGATGAGGTGAATGATGGCGACCGAAAGGTTTTTTACGAATCAATGGTTGAAACCATGAATGCGGCGGCGGATATGAGGGCCGAACTGATCGGGGCTGTCGTGACGCCGGACATCCTGGACCGGGCCCGGCGGCGTTTCAGGGTGTTTTTACCCTAGTCGCAAACCCGTTGCCGCGAATCGTTTAATCGCCCCTGGGTAAAAGGGCCGGGGCGAGCGGAAAAAGCAACCTTGAGGGATATCCGATTTGAACGGTAACCCATCCACATCCTTTCTCCCCATAGGCGACATCGACGCGGTGGATCTTTCCCGTCATGCCCTGGTGGAGGCCTCTGCCGGTACGGGAAAGACGTATACCATTGAGAATCTGGTGGTCCGCCTGTTGAAAGAATCCCCGGATTTGAACCTGAAAAACATCCTGCTGGTGACCTTTACGGAAAAAGCCACCAGCGAACTGAAGCTGCGCATCCGCCAGAAAATTGAACAGACCCTGGACGGCGATCAAGGTTTGACCGATGCCGTCCGAAAAAAGTTGGGGGAGACTCTGGACGGATTTGACAATGCCGCCATCTACACCATCCACGGTTTCTGTCACACGCTGCTGAAGGAATTTCCCTTTGAAACCGGAAACCTGTTTCAACAGGAGGTGATCGACGACGGCCCGCTGCTGGAGAAACTGCTCAAAGCGCAGATGCGCACGGACTGGCCACGCAGATACGGCCATCGCCTGGAAGCGCTGCTGACCCTTTCCAACTTTTCAGCCAACGCAGATGTATTTGTGGAGACTGCCGTCAACCTGGCTCAGCGGCTTTCCGATGACCCGGTCTGTGAAATGCTGATTCCTGATCCTGCGGAGATGGATGTGGACGACCTGTGGCAAGCGGCCCAGCAGACGGTGCTGGCACTCAAGAGGCTGGTGGGGACGCCACCACGATTTTCTGGCGGTTATGGCCGGCTCAACATCAACGCACGGACCAAAGCCGCCATCATCCGGGATATGGTGGAACCCATCGAACGGGCGCTTGAACAGGCGGATGTCGATTCCTGCCAGCTCTCCAAATTTATGACGGTTGTTGAAACCCTTGGCGCTCGTCATTCATCAGGTGAGGCGAACATTGACCGTCTGATTCCCAAAAAATGGCTGAAAGCCGGGGAAAACCTGCATGAATGCCCCAACCTGGTGGCGATCAAGGACCGACTCGACGAGTTGGTCAGGCTGTTCGTTCGCCTTTCCCATGTTCTGATGCTGACATCGGTGGGCCAGTTGCGGAAAGACGCCTACGCCATGAAGGGGCGAAACGGGTGGATCAGCTACCAGGACATGCTTACCCGTGTGGCGGATTTTCTGATGGGGGAGGGGGCCGACGAAGGAATCCGTAAAATCCGCAACCGATATCGAGTGGCCTTTGTGGATGAATTCCAGGACACCGATGAAGTGCAATGGCGGATATTCAGCACCCTGTTCCTCGATGGTTGCGATGATGCTCCGGACAACCGGCTTTTTCTTATCGGTGACCCCAAACAGGCCATTTACGCGTTCCGTGGGGCCGACGTGTTCACCTATCTGGGTGCCCGGCAACGGATGAAAACCCTTGCTGGCAAAGGGCTGGCCAATCTGTATGATCTGACGGTGAACTGGCGCAGCACACCGGGTCTGGTGGAAACCTTCAATCAGATTTTTTCACAGGACGCCTGGTTCGGCACCCGGGAACAGCAAGGCCCCTTCGAGATCGGCTACACACCGGCAGGTTCACCGGATGCGAATCAACTGCCTGCCCCGATTACCTGCGACCGGTCACAACGGCCGCCATTCAATGTCATGGACCTGACTGCTGCGAAAAGCCATGCATCCGCCAAAGTGCTGCTGGCCGGCTTTATTTGCCGGGAGATCCGTTACCTGGTGGGGCAGGGGGGAATCCGTATTACCGATCGCGATGGTCGTGATCGGGTGCTTCATTTTGGTGATATTGCCATTCTGGTGAGAAGCCAATCGGAATTCGCCCTGATCGAACCCCTTCTGAACGAATTGTCTATCCCTTACGCCTACTACCGAAAGCCCGGGCTGTTTCAATGCCAGGAAGCCCGTTGGCTGGGCATGGTGCTCCGTGCGGTCTGCAACCCGGAACAGGCCGCCACGGTCAGACTGGTGCTGCTGACCCCCTTCTTCGATATTTCCCCGGCATCGTTGGAAAAATGGCAGGAACTGCCGTCGAACCATACCAGCCAGATGTTGCTGCAGCGATGGCACGTCCATGCACAAAGACGGCACTGGGGGCCGCTGTTCCAGTCGCTGATGGAAGATTCCGGCCTGATTTTCCGTCACTGCATGGATCCCGGATGGGGGCGCGCCGAAACCAATTTCCAGCAGCTCTTCGATTATCTGGAGGCATCGGCGCACACCATGAATCTGGATCTGGGCGGCCTGGTGGCAATGCTGGACAGCCTGCGCCTTTCCGACATCGGCACCGGATCCGATGCTGATATACATCAGATCGAGGGCGAGGGAGACAAAGTCCAGATCCTGACCATGCATGTGAGTAAGGGATTGGAGTTTCCGATGGTTTTCATTGCCGGCGGGTTGACCGTCCGCAACAACAACGGCGGCATTCATGTGTATCACATCGCGGATGCAGCGTATCCCGAACGGGGTTACCGGAAGGTGATTGACCTGACGGCCAGCACCGGAAAGGAACAGGTGGCAAAAGAATATGAAGACGAAAATAAACGGCTTTATTATGTGGCACTGACCCGCGCACGGGTCAAGCTTTATGTTCCCTACTATCCCGACAGCAGAAACTACAGATGGCTCGGACCCATCTGCCGGTTCATCTCCCAAAGCATCGGCCAGACGTTTATGAATGCCGGAAACACGCCCCTTCCCGGTGGATGGCATGAAGTTGCCGACAATGCAGCGAGGACGCCAGACACCAAGCCCGCCAGGGACGGAAACGGGAAGACGGCAATACGTTTGCCGGCCGATCATCTACTGCCGACGCCTGCTGACTTCCGGCATCGAAAAGTCTCCCTGGAATCCTTTTCCAGCATCGGCCACCGCATCCGCCAATCGCGTGACGTCCACGGCCGGCCGGCCCCTTTTTGCCTGATAGACGCGATTCGGCGGGAAGATGACGAGCCCGCCGCGAGCGCGCACCCCGAACCGATGGAACCGGCCCTGTCTGATGGGCTTCCCGGCGGAACGCGCATGGGGTCCATGTTCCACCACATCTTCGAAAACATCGATTTTCAGGCGGTGATGACCGGACCGGCGGATATCCTGGCGAATGATGGCGCCCGGTTCGTTATTGAGTCGGCGATCGCGCTTTACCGGATAGAGCCGCGATGGTCGCCGCAGATTGCCTGGATGATTGCCACCACCTTAAGAACGCCCATCGACGCCAATGGCACGTCTTTCGTCCTGGGGCGGCTTACCCCGACACAGCGGCGGCATGAAATGGAATTCTATTTTCCCCTGGTGGCTTCTTTGCCGACACGTGTACCGGTTCCCGGATGTACCGCATCCGGCGACCCTTCCAGGGAGATGTTTATCCGGGGGTTCATCGACTTGGTGTTTTCATGGCAGGGGCGCTATTATATTGCTGACTGGAAATCCAACCGGCTGGAGGAGGGATTTCATCAAGCAGCCATGGCCCGGGAGATGGCATCGGCCGGTTACGAACTCCAGTACCAGCTGTACACCGTCGCCGCGCTGAGATGGCTGAAGCGCCAGCTCGGGGACCGCTTTGACCCATATCACCATTTCGGGGGGGCATTCTACTTTTTTATCCGGGGTGTGGGCGCCGGTGGGCAGGACGGCATTTTTCATGTGACACCGGAACAGCTGCTGCCTTTGGGAGCCCTTCAGAAAACCATACAACAACAGATTGCGGGTCTTAAATGGTAATTAAGCATGCAAAACGAAACTTTGCGGGAGAGACTCCGACGCTACGGTATCGATGCCGGACGAAAGGAGAGGAATGCTTTGCCAATCCTGTTCGAGGGACTTGACCTTTCCGACCTGGACCTGATGACCATTCGGGATCTGGCGCGGTACGGCACTGAACCTGACGATGACTATTTCATCGGGATGCTGGGATTGATGTTTTCGGCCCTTGGTGAAGGCAGCTTATGTGTGTCCCTGAACAGAGATTGTCTGCATGAAATCGGGCTGAAAACAGCCGATCCTGCCGTGGTAAACCTGGTGACCGAATTTATTCGGCGCCTTGATGAAGGCCGGTACGACAATCTGATCGACCGCACCGGCAACGGTGACTTCAAACCCATGGTGATAGATGGCACCACCGGCCGCCGGCTGCTCTATTTTCAGAAATTCCATTATCATGAGAGGCGGCTGAAGCAGCGATTGGAATCCTTTTTGTCGCTGCGCGGAGACCGGAAACTGCCCGACGAAACCATACTGGCGGTGATTGACGAGCTTTACCGTGAAGGGGCGGTGATCCGAAAGGGTGCCGGTGGCGACCCGATCGTCCGGGATCCGTTTCAGGTCGATGCAATCCGGGCGGCGCTGACCACCTCACTCCTCGTCGTTTCCGGCGGGCCGGGCACCGGCAAAACATCTATGCTGGTGAACATTCTCAGGGCCCTGGTGCGAACCGGCACCGATCCTGGGGCGGTTGAGTGGATCCACCTTGCACAAGCTTCTGGCTTACCGCAGCCGCACCGGCAGCTTTTTATACGGCGAGCGGCGTCCCATACCGGCCGATGTGATCGCCGTTGACGAGGTGTCCATGGTTGACGTGGTGATGATGGACCGGCTCTTCCAGGCCATCGACCCGGGTCGCACCCGGGTGATCCTGTTGGGGGACAAGGACCAGCTGCCTTCTGTGGAGGCCGGATCGGTGCTGGCAGATATGAGTCCGGCTGTCGGCAGCGCGTTTGCCCACCATTTCGTAGTGCTGCGCAATGTTTACCGTTCTGCCGGGAAGCTGCTCAAACTGGCGCAGGCTATTAACGCCGGTCATCCGGTGCCTTTGCGACCGATGGATTTCGACCGGGCGTTGACCCTGGAAGCAGGGCGGTGGGCATTTGTGACAGCCGGAGATGGCGGCACGATGGACCGGCATATAGATCGGTGGGTAATGCACCACTATATCCAACAAAAAAAAGGAGATATCGATAGCTACGTGGACCTGGTGCTTCAGCTCAACCGTTCGGTGGATCCGTCGGAAACCACCATGGACGTGGATGAACGGACAGAACTGCTCAACCGGCTTTTCACGTTTGCCTACCGATGCCGAATCTTGACATTGCTGCGCCATGGTCGCACCGGTGCGCGATGGGTTAACGACCGGATTTCCGTCGGTTTGAGGCGGATCCTCGATCCTGGCAGCAACCCGGACAACCGTCTGTTCAACGGCGCATTGATGATGGTCACCCGCAACGACTACACCCGGGACTTGTACAACGGGGATGTGGGGGTGGTGCTGCGGCAGCCCGACGGTATCTATCAGGTCTGTTTCAAGCGTTCCGGCGGGGTTGTGGCTTTTCCCGCCTCCGGGCTATCCGATTGGGACCTTGCCTTTGCCATGACCGTTCACAAAAGCCAGGGTTCGGAATTTGACGACACGTTGCTGTTTCTGCCCGAAGATCCAGGGCATCGGCTGCTGACCCGGGAAATCATTTATACGGCTACCACACGCGCCTCCCGACGTCTTATTGTTTACGGGACAACGGCTGCATTTCAAACTGCCCTGAAACGAGAAATCCATCGGCAATCCGGGTTGATGGCTTAAGGGCCGCGGAAAAATCTCCCCAACGTAGGAAAAAAAACTCTCAATTTCTGTGATAGGATAGTGTTGGTATCATCCATAACGGAGAAGTAAAAATAATTTAACATATTGAAATATTATTAAATACAGTTTTTTTAACAAACTGGCCCATGACTTGCTGAGATAATTGAAGTTCCAACGCAATTGAAGAAAGGCGGGTTATGGGAATCGAACGATGGTGGGTGAATCTGGGCAGACTATTTGGGTTGAAACCGGACTCGGAAATGGTATATGACCGATCAGACAAACGCAACCAATGTCTGATCACTTCAGAGTTCGGCTATTTCGGATATGTGGATTCAGCACTGATAAGAAATTTGAATCGCTCGGGAGCCTTTGTTGAAACCCGACAAAGATTTCACGTAGGTGAAGTGGTCCGGCTGAAATTCCCGCTGCACTACCTCGATCCACCGGTGGAGGTAACGGGTGTGATCGCATGGACTGGTTCCGGCGGAGTCGGGGTGAAGTTTAACCAAACTGAATTTTAGGCGGAGCCGTTCCAATAAAAAACGGCAATGGGATCATCCACCCGTTGACAAGCCGCCGATAAACTTTTACGATACTGATATAATTCACGATACCAAGGGGGGTAGACATGAACAAGGGGGATCTGATCGAAGCACTGAAAAGAAAAAACGGCTTTACTCGAGAGAAAGCTGAGCGGGTGATCGATCTCTTTTTCGGAGAGATGGCCAATGCGCTCGTCAATGGCGACCGTGTAGAGATCAGGGGGTTCGGCAGCATCTTTGTGAAACATTATGATGCCTATAGGGGGCGAAATCCAAAGACGGGTGAATCGGTCATGGTTAAGTCCAAGCGCCTGCCTTTTTTCAGGTGTGGAAAGGAACTTAAAGAGCGGGTGGACAATCTAAACAACTGATTGTCCGCACCCAGTTATCCCCTTCTTGTTGTAACTTGGCCGCCAAGGCAATACATCTTTAGAAAAACACCTTATGGGCCTGCCTTTCGATGCCCATTCAGGGCACGGGAAGTCCATTCCCACCGGCCATGTGTGTGCCTGTCCACCCGACTGAGGGTCTGTCCGAAAATAAGTGGTGCAAGATGGCGGCAGTTGTTTTTAGACAGGCCCTAAAGACCGACAGACGACGATGAACAGACCGCTTGTACAGGCTGGCTGCTTCTGGCCCTATCCGTTATCGCAAAACCGGTTCCTGTATCTGTTTCGACCGGACCCCAAGCCGGAAAAGGTGGACGTTGATTCGTTTGGTGCGCCTCAAGGCAACAAATCACCGGCAACCGCGAATGCAATTGTCTGCCGCCAATGCCTTCACGTGATCACCTCGTCCGCCGAGCGCAAAGTCATCGACGGCGCGCACTCGCATACCTTTGCCAACCCGGAAGGCATCGTTTTTGAAATCGCCTGTTACCGGGATGCATGGGGCTGCGGCTATGTGGGGCCTGCATCGCCCGAATTCACATGGTTTGTCGGTTACGTCTGGCGCATTGCTGTTTGTGCCAGTTGCCATGTTCACCTTGGATGGCGCTTCTCCGCACCTGATGGCCATTTTTTTCACGGGTTGATCGCCAGTCGACTCATCGTCAAGGATGCCTGAAGGAGAGAGTTGGTAACGGTCGGATCTTGATAAATAATATATAATAATGGGAGTAATTTTTCGGATATGTCCATCATTAAAGCAATCCCGATCCTCGTGGCCGCGTTTTTTCTCGGCAACTGGTTTCTTTCCGAAGCCAGAAGGGCCAAAGCGGCCAGAAAACCCTGGTATGCGCCCTACCTCACGATCCCGGGAATTTTGATCATTATCACATTCATGATTCCCGTCTACATTCGATTTTTTCATTAATCCGGTGAGAGTCTGCTTTGTGTGCTGAAAAAACTGAAAATGGTGAATTGCAAATCACCATTGATCATTCCCTGAAGCTGAATCATGCCCCTGTCAAACTGCTGGAAATGCTGGCGGAGCGGTTCCAGATGACCAACCCCAAATGGCTGGAGAATGAACGCATGGGGCGCTGGAACCGGGGAACGAAAAAGATTCTCCGCTTTTACCGGCGGTTCGGGAAAAACGGGATCATCATACCCCGCGGATATGCCCGCCAGCTGATTCTTTTGCTCAAACGGGAGAATCTTTCCTATTGCATTGATGATCAGCGCCGACTGCTGCCTGAGGTGGCCTTTACCTTCAACGGTACGCTTAAATCGTTCCAGTCAGCGGCCGTTTCGGAAATGGTGAAAAAGGATTTCGGCACATTGAATGCACCGACGGGAAGCGGCAAAACCGTTATGGGACTCTATCTGATTGCCCAGCGGCGTCAGCCGACCGTGGTGGTGGTGCACACCAAGGATCTGGCCTTTCAATGGATCCAGCGCATCGAGCAGTTTTTCGGTATCCCTTCGGACCAGGTGGGGTTGATCGGTGCGGGAAAGAAAAGAATCGGTGACCGGATTACCGTGGCGCTTGTTCAAACCCTTTACCGGTGCACTGATGAAATCGTTCCCCACACGGGCCACATCGTAGTAGACGAATGCCACCGGGCCCCCAGCCGAACATTCACCGAGGCGGTCACGGCCTTCGACTGCCGCTACATGCTGGGACTTTCCGCCACTCCGTGGCGGCGGGACAAGTTGTCCAAGCTCATTTTCTGGCATCTGGGGGATGTGCACCACGAGGTGGATAAAGTCCAGCTGGAGGAAAAAGGCCATATTCTAAAGGCAGATGTGGTTGTTCGACTTACCTCATTCGAGCCCTATTTCGACCCGGTCAACGAATACACCCGCATGCTGTCCGAACTGACCGCCGATGATGAGCGCAACCGGCTCATCGCATCGGATGTGAAAAAAGAGGTGCGGTCCGGCGCGGGAGTTTGCCTGGTGTTGTCCGACCGCAAAAAGCACTGTGAAACCCTTCAAGGAATCCTGCGGTACAAGTTTAACGTTCATTCGGAACTGCTCACCGGTGATCTGAACGATGACGCGCGAAAGACGGTACTGGAGCGTCTCAATCAGGGTCAGGTTAAGGTGCTGATTGCCACCGGCCAGTTGATCGGCGAGGGCTTTGACTGTTCAGATCTGTCCACCTTGTTCATGGCCACCCCCATCCGATTCAGTGGGCGGGTGGTGCAATACCTCGGGCGGATCTTGAGGCCTGCCCAGGGAAAAGCCCGGGCCCGGGTTTATGATTATGTGGACGAGCGGGTGGCACCGCTGGTGGCGGCGGCAAAGGCCCGGCAGCGGGTATATGGCGGCGGTACAGGGGAGATATTCCAAAAAAGATGAAACAAGCGTGGGATGCAGAAACCGTCGTATTCCACAGCGATGATGGCAAAGCCTTTCCTCCGCCGACTCCGAAAAAGGAGGAAAGATTCCCGCTGCCGCTCACCAGTTTACACCAGGGGCGAAACCGGCTTCCGGGCAGGGAAAAGAGGCTCTTGGTGTTCGGTAAAACCCTCTGCAATCCCACGCCTGTTTGCTGAAGTGAATGCGCCGAACCCGAATTTCACTAAATATGCATTCGGTGGTGCATGGGTGATTGGGGCAAGGTCAGTAAGTACGGACCGGCCAAAAGGATGAAGGCGTGCCTTTAGGCTAAGATAGGCCCCACCCTTTGTCAAGCATAAACCTATTTGCCCGAAACCAATGTCGCCTGCTTGATGACCACAGGCTCTTTTGGCAGGTCCCGCATACCCGAGCGTGATGTGGTGGGCACGTTTTCGATCGCCCGCACCACGTTCATTCCGTCCACCACCTTACCGAATACACAATACCCCCAGCCCTGGGATGTCTTGCTTCGGTGATTCAGAAAGCCGTTGTCTTTCACATTGATGAAGAATTGGGCGCTGGCCGAATGGGGATCCGACGTCCGGGCCATGGCAATGGTACCGATTCGGTTGGTCAGCCCGTTGTCGGCTTCGTTGGGAATAGGCGGCCGGGCGGCCTTGCGCTTCATGTTCGCGTCAAACCCGCCGCCCTGAATCATGAACCCGGCGATCACCCGGTGAAAAATGGTGCCGTTGTAAAAGCCATCTCTGACGTAGGATAGAAAATTGTCCACGGTTTTGGGCGCGGCGGCGCTGTCCAGTTCCACCACAATATCGCCCCGGCTGGTGGTCAGTTTCACCCGGGGCAGGGGATCCGAAGCAAGGGCCGAGCCCGTGCAAACCAACAGGACCGAAATCATCATCACAAACCATCGTTTCATCTCAACCTCTCTTGAATTGTTGTGTGTAAAGGAGACTGGCCCAAAGGACCAGGCTCTCTAAAGATAAATATATTACCACCCTTGAAACACCCGTCGGGGTTTGTCTAGGCGGTTAATGCCCGCAGCTTTCGCTTCCTTTACGGCCTGATCATATTCTGCAGTGGACAGGGCGACGGCAAGCACCTTCATATCCCGAGCACGGCCGCAGGGGCGATATTGGGACATGACATTGACATAGGTGTTCCGGGACAGTGATTTGGCCAGAAATGCCATGACCTTTGCCGTCCCCGCCAATCCGCCGGGAAGCACCAGATGACGCACCAGCACGCCTTTGAAGGCCAGCCCGCTCGCTTCGTCGATGCACAAGTCTCCCACCTGGCGGTGCATTTCGATCAGCGCGCTCTTTGCCACTTCAGGATAGTCGGGGGCATCGCAGGTGTCCTGTGCCACTTTTGAATCCCAGAATTTGAAGTCCGGCATGTAGATATCCACGATGCCGTGCAGCAGCTTCAATGTTTCCACGCGATCGTAGCCACCGCAATTATACACCAGCGGCACCGTCAGCCCCCGTTGGGCGGCCAGATAAACGGCCGAGAGAATCTGGGGCACCACATGGCTGGGGGTGACGAAGTTGATGTTGTGACACCCAGTTTGTTGAAGGGCCAGCATGATTTCCGCTAACTGGTCGTCATCCAACGGGCTGCCTTCTCCCATGTGGCTGATTTCATAATTCTGGCAGAAATTGCAAAGCAGATTGCAATGGGTGAAGAAAATGGTCCCCGAACCGTTGTTGCCCACCAGGGGCGCCTCTTCGCCAAAATGGGCGCTATAGGAGGCCACGACGGCCCGGCGTCCGGTTTTGCAGATTCCGGTTTCCCCGGCAGTTCGGTCCACGCCGCAGCGGCGCGGGCACAGGGTGCAGTGGGCCAGTGCCTCGAGACCCTGGTTTGCCCGGCGTTCGAGGGTACCGGTCTTCAGGGCGTTCAGATATGCGGGGGGACCAGGGTGTCGTCAGTCTCGATGCGGGTGTCTGCCTTGGGATTGAAAATCATGGTGCCGTCCGCCTTTTTAATGGTGAGGATGATCAGGTCCAACTGCTGGCGGATACCCGAATCCTTGAGTGCAACATTCAGTAGACGGGAGTTGGAGTACACATGGATCTCCTCCAACTGGATGTCCGTGCTGTCGTCGATAAAGGCCAGTTCGAGAAACTTGATCACCGTGGGCCGCAAGATGGCATGGGCCATTCGCCTGGCGCCAAGGTCGTAAGGAGAGATGACCTTGTTGGCCCCTGCGGCCTCAAGGGTCCGTTTGGCGGTGTTCTGGATCGCCCGGGCCACGATGAACAGGCTGGGGTTGAGGTGTTTGGCGATAAGCGTCAGGAAAACGTTGTCTGCATCGGTGGCCACGACGGTCATCAGCGCTTTGGCATCCTTGATTCCGGCTTTGAGCAGAAGGTTTTCGTCCGAGGCTTCGCCCACCAGGTAGAGCACGCCGTCTTCATCCATGGCCGCTTGGCGGGCAGCATTTTTTTCGATGACCACCACATTCAGGTATCGTTTGGTGAGATAGCGAGCCAGCACTCGGCCGATCCTGCCATACCCGCAGATGATGTAATGGTCTTTGAGCTTGGCGATCTGCTTGTCCAATTTGCGCCTCCCAAAAATGACTCTGATCCGGTCTTCCACCAGAAACTGTACAATATTGCCGCCCACATACATAAAATAGCCGACACCCATAAAGATGAGGAAGACGGTGAAGATCCGCCCGACCTGGCTGACCTGGTGCACTTCACCATAGCCGACCGTGGCCAGGGTAATGACGGTCATGTACATGGCATCGCCCAATCCCCATCCTTCGATGATCATGTACCCGGCGGTAAGGGCTCGCGGTTTTGATTCCTGGACAATCCGGCTTGATTTGGTGTTGCGTTGCGACTATAAAAAAACATGTGTTTGGTGTCAACCGTCAAACAAATGCAACTCCTTTTTTTTAAATAATATTCTTTCAAAAGGGAAACCTTTAAGGCCGCACGAGACAAGTCCGTTTAATCATGAGACCACTACTCGAGATCATCGATATCGAAAAATATTACAAGCGGCTTTGTGCAGTGAATGGCGTGAGTCTGACCATCACGCGGGGAAGCTGTTTCGGCCTGCTGGGACCCAACGGTGCAGGAAAGACCACCCTTATCGAGATTATCGAGGACATCATTTCCCCCACTTCCGGAACCATTCTGTACAAAGGCGAGAGCAGGGCAGCACAGTTCCGGCAGGAGGTCGGTATCATGTTCCAACAGACCGCCTTGTTTTCGTTTTTAACGGTGGCTGAAACCCTGGAAACCTTCAGCCGGCTGTACGATAGCACCGAGACCGTTGGCCACCTCATCCAATTGTGCCACCTGGACGAAGTCAAGAATCAGTTGAACGACAGGATCTCCGGGGGCCAGAAACAGCGCCTGTTGCTGGCACTTGCCCTGGTGAACCGTCCACAACTGGTATTTCTGGATGAACCGTCCACCGGATTGGATCCCCAGGCCCGGCGCAACCTGTGGGATATCGTCAAAACGGTAAAATCCCAGGGGCGCACCATCGTGCTTACCACCCACTACATGGAAGAGGCGGAAAAGCTCTGCGACGACATCGTTATCATGGACAGAGGGCGAATCATTGCCCGCGGCGCCCCCCAGGACCTGATCCGGACCCATTGCAAACGGGCGACGCTGTCGGTGCCAAAAGACCGGTTTCCTGAAAAGATAGACGGCCTGCAAGGATTCAGCAGAGAGCGGGGAGACCGGATTCAGATTCGAACGGAAAACGTCACCGCGATCATCGAACAGCTGTTGTCCCACGGTGTGGATATGCGTGGTGTGGACGTAAAAACACCTACTCTGGAGGATGTTTTTTTGAAGCTGACCGGGCGAAGCCTGCGGGAGTGATATGGAGAATGAATGCGATTTAAGCGACTTTGGGCCATTTTTAATGCCAGAAACCGTGAATTTTTCCGGGACCGCGAGGCATTCGGCTGGAACTTCCTTTTTCCCTTTCTGATCATCCTGGGTTTTGGTGTCATCTTCAAAGGCGACTACAAATCTCAGTTCAAAGTGGGGGTGTTCCCGATACCCCATGGCGTTTCCGTCCACCAGTCAGTTGACAACCTTCCCGATTCGTTTGCAGCATTCAAGGCCATCTCCTTTGTGGGGTTCGAAACCAGGATCCAGGGGATGGATAAGCTCAAGCACCATAAAATAGACCTGCTGATAGAGGCGGGAACCAAGCCGGTCCGATACTGGGTCAGCGATTCATCCCCTTCCGGAGCAATTGTCGAAAGGCTTCTAAAGGGTGCCCTGGCGCCGCCGGATACCGGCAGCCGATTCGAAAAAAAAGACATTCAGGGATTACAGATCCGCTACATTGACTGGCTGTTTCCCGGGGTGCTGGGCATGAACATGATGTTCAGCGCCCTGTACGGTGTTGGCTGGGTGGTGGTGCGCTACCGCAAGAACGGGGTGCTCAAGCGGCTAAAGGCCACCCCTTTAACGGCGTTTGAATATCTGTCTGCCCAACTGCTTTCGCGGATTTTTCTGCTTATGTTCACCCTGGTGATCGTATGGGTGGGAAGCGATCTGATTCTTCACTTCAGAATTTATGGCCGTCTGATGGACCTGCTCATCGTGTTTCTGGCAGGCAGCGCCTGCATGACCGCACTGGGGTTGGTTATCGCCTCCCGCGGGACCAGCGAGGAGTTTACCAACGGCGTCCTTAATTTTATCTGCTGGCCCATGATGTTTCTATCCGAAGTGTGGTTCTCCATTGAGGGGGCACCGGCGTGGCTGAAGGCGTCAGCGAAGATCTTTCCACTGACTCACCTGTTGACGGCGGCACGAAAAGTGATGAACGAGGGTAGCGGTCTGATCACCGTGATGCCTGAAATAGCTGTCCTTTGTGCCATGACCATGGGGTTTCTTATCATCGGGGCGGTGGCTTTTTCGTGGAATAAATAGCTGGGAGCCGGGAAAAGTGCTTGCGAATGGTGGCCGCCTCCGAAGACTTGGGCACCTCGCTCAATGCAGATGGTGCGCTATTATGGCTACTATTCGAACAAATCTCGCGGTATGCGCAAAATGTTAGCAAAAAGGCAGTCCTTGAAAATGCCGTCCGTTATTATGTTGAAAAGATCGAGGCGGAAAAGAAAAGCAGGGTCACCCTGATTTGTGCGCTTATTCTCCTTCTTCGACAGGCTTGAATTTCATACCCACTAATGTCGCTAAGAGCACCAGGGCGGTGGAGATGAATATCATCATAATGCCCAGGGCAGACAGCTGGCCCCACAAACCATCCTCGGCAAAGCGGAAAATCTGGACTGCAAGAACTTCGGTGCCCGGTCGCGAGAGCACTACCGAGAGGGTCAGTTCCCGAACGAACATGGTGGCCATGAGTATCCACCCGGAGACGATACCTGGAATGAGCAGGGGGATGACGATGCGGCGCATGGTAGTGAATGAGCCTGCGCCGCAGACCTGGGAAGATTCCTCCAGATGGCTGTGGACCTGGACGAAGGCACTGGCCAGGGGTCGGACGCCGTAGGGCAGATAAGTGGCGATATAGCCGATGAGAAGGGCCCAGATGGTGGCGTACAATGGCGTGCGAACAAAAAACCACATGAATCCCACACCGATGACGATCCCCGGGAAGGAGAAAGATAGAAAGGAGAGCGACTCAAGAATGCCGGAGGCATGGGATCGGATCTTGACGATGACGTACGCCACGAATACGGACAACATCACCCCGAGGGTCGCGCCGACTACCCCGAGGAACACACTGTTTTTCAGAGACAATAGAGAGATCGGGTCATTGACCACCTCGATCCAATGCTTCCAACTCATCATGGAGAAGGCCTTGGCGCTAGGGATCATGGAATAGGGCACCAGCGAGGTGTAGAACAGCACCAGTACCGGCAGAACGATGAGGATCATAGAAAGGATGCCCACAACGCTGAACAGAGGATACTTGGCCCCTTTAAGTTCTATTACGGTAGGCCGGTATCCACGGCTGGAGATAGTAACGTATTTTTCTCCTTCCGAGGTCAGGTAGCGGTAGATGTAGATCAGTGTGATGGAGGTTGCCAGGACGCTCATGCCGATGGCCGCCGCCTTGCCGAAATCCGCTGCAAATCCGGTGGCGATAGACTGGTAGATGTGTGTGGCCAGAACGTAGATTCGCCCAGGCATACCGATAACAGAGGGCACGGCAAAGGAGGCAAGGCTGCGAACGAGCGACAGGATGAAGGCGGCCAGGATCGCAGGTCTCAGCACGGGTAGGGTAACCCGGAACAGGGTGCGCAGTGTGGTACCCCCGCAGACTTTGGAAGACTCCTCCAGTGCGATATCGAAGGAAGCCATGGCCGGCGCAAGGATGAGATAAGCGATGGGCAGGTCGAGGAGTCCCTCTACAAGGATCATCCCCGGTAGGGAATAGATATTGATAGCCAGATCCTCGAAACCGGGAATCTGGCGCAGAAACAGGTTGATCAGCCCGTTGGACGGATTCAACAGGAGCACCCAACTGACAGAGAACAGGATGTGTGGGATCATCATCGGGATGATGGAGATAATCCTGAACAAAAATTTGAAAGGGATATCCGTGCGCGTGTTCAGGTAGGCCAGGAAAAGCGCCAGGCCGGTGGCCACCATGGAGGACCCGAGTACGAAAATGATCGTATTGACGATAATTCCGCCTAATTCGGGATCGGTGTATCCCAGGATGTACTTGTCCAGGGTGAATTCGCCAAAGGCTCCCAGGCCCGTTGAAAAGCTTCCGAAGACCAGCATGACAATGGGACATACGGTCAGGAAGCCGACGATGGCGATCAAGGTCGGCGTCAAGACCGATCGTTTCTTGACCATTGTTTTTTCCATTTCCTACCTGGTGACCAGCAGGCAATGGTCCGGGTCAACGGTGAAGTTGGCACGGTCCCCCACCTCGATATCGGAGTGTGGTTCGGTCTTGATAAAGAGTTGCGATTCATGAATGGTGATCTCGCCTTCGAATGCTTCACCGATGAAAACCAGTGACTTGATCTGCCCGTTGAAGACATTCTGTGCCTCACTTGCATTGCCTCGCTTCAGACGGATGAATTCTGGGCGCAGGCAGAGTGTCACCCTGTCTCCGGGTTTTATGTCGGCCCGCTTGCGGCATGCGAGCCTGCCGATGGCACAGTCCACGGTGGTCACGGATTCCTCCTGGGATGTCACCGTGGCCTCGATCAGATTGGTGCGTCCGATGAAGTCGGCCACAAAGCGGTGGTTAGCGTTTAAATAAATATTCCGGGGTTCGCCTGTTTCGACAATTTGACCCTTATTCATCACCGCAACGATGTCGGACAGGGATAAAGCCTCGATCCGATCATGGGTCACATAGATGGCGGTGATCTGAAGTTCGGTGAGAAAGACACGCAGATCTTTTCGGGTTTCTTCTCTGAGTTTCGCATCCAGGTTGGAAAGTGGCTCGTCAAAGAGGATGACTTTGGGTTCGGCCACAAGCGCACGGGCCAAGGCCACGCGCTGCTGCTGCCCGCCGGAAAGCTTGGTTGCCGGCCGGTCCTCGAAGCCCTCCAGCTGCACGAAGCGCAGCGTTTTTTCGACCTTGCTGCGGATGATATCCTTAGGCACCTTGCGGGTCTGGAGCGGATAGGCCACGTTGTTGAAGACGTTCATGTGCGGCCAAATGGCGTAGGTCTGAAAGACCATGCCAAGACCCCGGTTCTCCGTGGGAACGAAGATATTTTTTTCAGTGGACAAAACCACGTCATCGCCGATTTCGATTTCCCCGGTGTCCGGGGCTTCCAGGCCGACGATGCAGCGCAAGAGAGTGGTCTTGCCACATCCGCTCGGGCCGAGAAGGGTGAATATCCGGTTGGCCGGAATAGACAAGCTCACGTTGTCCAGAGCCTTGATGGTCTTGCCCCCGGAGTAATAATATTTGCTGAGGTTCTTGATCTTGATTTCCATAAGCAATTCGGAGTGCTATTTTTGACGGGGCTCCCGAGCTGCCTGGCCTGAAGCAGGGCTTACAGGCCCTGCTGTGCCCGGCGCCGACCGCCTGCCCGATTTTCATCCTTCATCGGGCAGGCCCGGGATTGTTGTTTATGGCAGTTCGAATATTTTCTTGAACATGGCGCCATAACTGCCGATTTCCTTTTCGGACAAGGTGCGGATGGGGATGACCTCGGCCTTTGCCATGCCGTCGATGGGTGGAAACACACCGGGAGCCAGGACATATTCACCTACCTCCGTTGACAGCTTGCCCATGGCCGGTTTGGTCAGCCAGAAGTCAACGAACAGCTTTGCGGCATTCGGGTTCTTGGCACTGGAAGAGATGGCTATGCCGCGAGGCGTTCCCATCAGAGGCTGTTCCACCCTGGCCCAGTCGAGGGGGGCCGGGGCTTTGGTGATGATGTACTTAGGCATGGAGATAGCGATGTGTTTTTCGCCACTCTCAACGGGTGCCGGTGTGGGGCCGAACGATTTAACAAGCATGGGTCTGTTCGCCGCGAGTCCCTTAAGGAACTGCATCCATTCGGTTTCGGACTTGAAGACATTTTCCTTCAGCCCGACCAGCCATGAAATCGTGGTTGCATGGGCCCCCGGGTTGGCCATGACGATTTTATTCTTCCATTTAGGATCAGTGAGATCCTCATAGCGCTTGGGAACATCGTTTGGTTTGACAAGTTCCTTATTGTAGATCAGACCCACATACTCGATGCCGAACGTTTGGATCTGGTTGTCCTTACGGGTCCAGGCAGGGTAGCTGGCGGCGGCCGGGGATGTGTAGGGAGCTAAGACACCCTTTGCCTTGAGCATTTGCATAACAGGTAATGGCGCCTGCAATACATCAGCCATGAGCTTACCGGCCTGGAACTCAGTTAACACCGTGGGCAGAAATTTAGAGGTGGAAATGCGTGTATATTTACCCTTGAGGCCTGTTTGTGTGTTGAACACATCCATGATCGGCTGGATAGCCGTCATGTTCGCGTAAAATGACACCTGTCCCTCAGCCTTGGCCTTCTTTGCGAGCCCGGAATCTGCGGCAAACGCCGAAGGCGCCAGAATCAGAGCCGACAATACAATCAATAGCCTTTTCATTTGTAAACCTCCTTTGGTTTTGTGTTCTCAATATGAAGGATCAAATTCGGTAATCGGGGGGAACTCTGTATGCCGTAAAAGGCGACCCCGTGGTATGGACCCGGGGTAAATAAAGCAAATACCATTAGAAAAATTGATTGGTATCCCTTAAAAGACATCAAAATGAGGATCAATTTTTCATTAAAGACTTGAAAAACCAATCAATCTAACTGTAATCCTTAATGAAATCATTTGGCATGTCAAGAAGAAAACTGAGATAACCAGCCATAAGGTGAAAATATCATCCGTCTAAACAAACCTGTGATATGTCTGACATTTGGGAGAAAATATCATCCGTTTCGGTGACAGCCTGACCTTCGGCACCGGTGTTGCTGAAAATATGGACTATCCCTGCCAGCTATCCCGTATGATTTCAAAGCCGATCGGTGATCCAATCGGCTCCCATGCCGAAACAGGCCATGGCCTTTCGTTTCAAGGCCGACAACCAGTGGTGCTGGTGGGATGTGGACAAGGCGGCATTCCACTATTGATGAAGTCGTAAAAAGTCGCGTTTCAGGCGGGTTCGTAAAAAGCCCGAGATCAAGGCTTGCGAGTCCCTAGGAATACCGCTATCGCGGGTGCCGTAGGCAGTGTACTTAGCGTACTCCGCAGTGACGAGGGATGAAGCGTAACGCAGATATCGGACTTTTTACGAATCCGTCACTATTGGTATGTAATCTTAACCTGGGTAACTGCCTGACCCCCAACGATGAGAGTCGCGTCGCCATTTAATAGCTGCTGTCATGGAGTGACCCTGGCTGGAGACGACTATTCAACCGTCTGCCGCAAGCGCTTCATCCGGCCCAGGGCAAAATCGTACTCAATCCGGTGATCCATATACGACATCAGTGCTTCCCGGTAATGCCTGATGGCTCCGGCCACGTCACCACTGCCTTCAGCCCACAGGCCCAGTGCTGTATGTCCGGTCAAAAGATTTTCCGGGCTATCACCGGCTTTGGCTGTGACCGCCACTTGAAGTTCGGGATCCAGCAGGCACCCGCTCAAAGCCCGGTACCATGGGTCGGCAATGCGTTCGTGGAAGGCTTTCAGGCGGTCGTGGGCCTGTGCGGTCTCGCCCTGTCTGTTGAGGATTTCGGGTTCGAGCAGTCCCACGCTTAACTTGCCGGCATTTGTTCGCCCGCGATTAGAATGTCACTGTTGTCACGGTCGGTATCGTGGAGGTTCTTCAACAGCGATCGCTGTGTTTCAAGATCGATTTCGCTTCGTTGGAGCGCCAATATGATGGGGGCCATTTTGGTGCTCAGCTCTTCCTTGGCGGCAATGGCCTGTTCCAACCGGCCTTCGAAGGCTTGCAACTGAGTCTGGTAATCCCGACGCGTGGAACTATCGATCGACTGCACCATGCGCCAACGCTGGATCCGATCCAACTGGGACAGCGCAAGGTAAAGGCTCCAGTCATCGGTGTCGGCGCTTAACGCCGCCTTTTCCAGAAGGGACCAGGCCGCGTCCATGTTCTCGCGGCGCACCTCAACCAAACCGGCGATCAGGTGCAGCCAGCTTTTTTCGGCGAAGCTATAGCCACCAACGATTGCCTCTTGCGCATTCACTTCACCGGCCAGTATTTTCGTCAGGTACCCCAAAAACTCGTCAGGCGAGCGCCAGTCCAGTGCCGTCAAGGACTGCCGGTAGCCTTCGGTTAATTCTCGTTCATCGAGCCAATCGGTCAGCAGGATCATCAGGCGGGCCATGTTCTTCTCCGGATCGATGGACAGAACCTGGTCGAACAGCCGCCGGCCGCCGGCATGATCGCCGGCGCACAGGTGTATCACGGCCGCGGCCATGACCAGGGGCGGTGTTCGCGTCTCTTCAATCGCCTTGTCCGCCAGATCGCGTGCATCGTCCCAATCGCGCCGGTGCGCGGTGTCCGTTATCTGCTTCAGGCGCTGTTCCAATGCCACATCGATTTCTCCGTTCCACTTGATCTTTCCGGCTCCGATTTCATCCAGAAACGCGGCTGCCTTGGTTATCGGAAGTACCAGGCCGATATCGGAGAGCGGTGTGGCGACGGGTATCGGTCCTCTGGCCCACGCGATAGCAACGATGGTTGCCAACCCGACCACCCGTCCCTGCGCGTCGATAAACGGCCCCCCGCTGTTGCCGGGATGCAGCGAGGTGTCCACCTGGAACATGTTTTCAAAGGTGCGGCGCACATGTCCTGTCGTCACGCTTACGTTGATTGTCTCGGCCTGGGTTTTGCTGCCCAGAGGGAAACCCAGGGTCATCAGGGGGGTCAGTTTGGGAATGCTACCGGTACTGAATCCTTTTGCCAGGGGAAGTGGCTGCAGGCCCGGTGGGACCGTATCGATCTTTAGAACGGCAAAGTCATCGCGCAACGGCGAACGGACCTGCTCCCGAGTTTTCACCGGCGCCGGGGCCACACCAGCGATCCATACCCGGCGGGGACCTTGTGTGCTGAAGGCCGACTCGGTGATATACAGGTCTTCCACCTCATCGCTGTCAGCCAGGGCCGGCAAACGGCTGAAGGCGCGCTGGCCATCGAACCACAGGTAAAGCCGGTAGCCGAAATGCAGTTTCTCCGGATGTTGTCCCAACATACCGATAAGCACCGTCAGCCGTCCGTCTTCCAGCCACGGGCAGGCCACATGGCGGTTGGTCAGCAAATGCCCCTTATCGTCCGCCAGAAACGCAGTTCCTTCTGCCCGGTTGCGGTATATTTTGCGGTCCCCCAACTGCAGCCAGTAGTCCACTACGACAAAAGCCACCGATCCGGCGTACTGGTTGGCGTAACCAACCAAGGCGACCTCGCTATCTTGGCGCAATGCATTCAAGTGGTACCAGAGCACACTGCCGGCTGCGATCACTGCGGCCAGCAGAACCGCCATTAGCCCCAATCGTACGTTCACGCGCCGCAACAGTGCCCGGGGTGCCGTCCTGGTTTCATCCTCGTGCATTTGCGCGGCGGCCTGGATGGCCCAGTCGTCAACCCGCGCCAGGGTGGCGGCGACGTCAGCCATCGAGCGCGGTCGCAGTTCGGGATCGTCGCTGAGCATCAGCCGGATCAAGGTCCGGACTTCCGTCGGCACGGGTAGGTCGTCCACCCTGTTCTGCAAATCCACTACGCCGGGATCGGCACAGAGAATTTCGACAAAGACTTTGCCCAGGGACCAGATGTCGCTGTGACGGTCCAGGGGGCGCCGGTTGACGATATCCGGATGCATGGCGAGTAAGCGGGCCAGCATCGATCCGGGCCGGTCCAATTGCGGATCGAGGAAGCGGGAGAGCTTGTAGTCGATCTTGATCTTGAGTGCTCCGGCGTCGTCCTCGTAAAAAAGAATATCGTCAAGGATCAGGTGGGGAATGATGTGGCCGATGCGATGCAGTCCATCAAGAATCGAGGCGATCTGACCAAACAATCGCAGTGTGGTGCGGGAATCTTTCAGACGCCCTGTGGATAGAAGGGTTCCCCAGTTCAAGGCATCGACCCATTCGCTGATGCGATACCA
This sequence comes from Desulfosarcina sp., assembly GCA_014237405.1. Taxonomy (GTDB): domain Bacteria; phylum Desulfobacterota; class Desulfobacteria; order Desulfobacterales; family Desulfosarcinaceae; genus Desulfosarcina. Next base: position 37,361 of record JABZFO010000159.1, read on the forward strand.
CAGACCGTCGGTGGATTGCCTGATGGCCAAATGTCGCACAAAATAGGTATCCGGGAGGGCTTGGAGCTCTTCCAACTCGTGCTTGAGTCGATCGGCCAGGTGGGCATCGACCCCGGAGTTCGGGGTAAAAATGCGAATCATCACCGGCGTGTCTTCCCCATCCCGGCGCGCCTTGCACAAAGTGCTGGAATAGCCCTCGTGCAGCACCTCCAGGATGCGAAAGTCTTCGATGGCGGTGCGGCCGGCGACCACCTCGGCGCCGCAAGCAGGGCACATATTAACCTTTTCGGCCACAACCTGACCACATTGACTGCAGATCTTCATGCAACGATCTCCGTACCGTCGGCTTTTTACCGGCACACGGGAACATAAACCGTCATGCCGTCCCTTATGTGCAATTATACTGATGGGGAAGTTGGATCGTCAATTGTCAATCCGATCGAAGCTCGGTATGTAGCCCCCAAAAAGCTTCAACGAAACCGTTGGCACATGATTTGGTATTCCCTTGGAAACAGGGAGCGTGTGGTGATTGGTTTGCAGCGATGAACACAAGTTGTTCGATTTTGACAGCGCATTGAAAGGGGCTGGATCAAGGTCTGAGGCAGTCAGTATAAAACTTTGACGCCGTATTCGGCAAAACGCCGATCCGTGGTCACGACCGGCATGCCTCGAAGTATAGCTGCTGCGATGATGAAGCGGTCGCAAGGATCTTTGTGGATAGGAGGTAGTGCCGAAGCCCGCAGGCACATTTCCAGATCCAATTGAATGACCTCAAGCTGATGAAACTCGATAGCTAAGTTGATCCACTCACTTGGTGTCGTGGCCAGGTGCAGTTTGCCGACCTGATACTTTAAACCGATCTCAAATCCGGTGATCGATACTATGTTTACCACAGGCGCTTGCTCGATCTTGCCCAAAGCCTCTTCCGAAATTCGATTGTGTTCACCACCAGCCAACCAAAGTAAAGCACAGGTATCAAGGATCATTCGATTTTTCCCCACTCCTCTTCTGTTAGATCTTCGGCTGGATCATAATTTATCTGAATGTCGCTCAGCATCGGATGCACACCAAGCCGGCTGCCTTGGCGTTTCTTCAAGGGACCAATTTCTGCTACTGGAGTGCCGTTGCGGCAGATAACAAAGCTCTCACCAGTTTTTTCAATCTGCATCAAAACAGCTGAGAGCTTGGTTTTGGCTTCGTGAATGTTTAGCATTTGAGCACTCATGGCATATACCCCTCTTCCGCAGATTAGTTCAACTTAGTCTAGTCTTTATAGTGAGCTTTGTCAAGACTGCCGCCAAAACGCGTGGTTCTTGGATATAAACTCTGCGGATCAGATTTTTGCGAGGCACAGATCATTCTCTAATCCTTTTCATCCGTCAATTGACGAGGCTGTGAATGGGTGACGGAATCAGTCCGCCGCGGCGCAGGAACCGGTTTTCGCCGGTAGCGTTGTTCACCGGCATGATGATGGATTCACCCAGCAGGCCGCCGAAAAAGGCGTGGTCACCGGCCTTTTTACCGGGTACGGGAATCAGGCGGGTGGCGGTGGTTTTTTTGTTGATAACGCCGATGGCCATTTCATCGGCGATGATGGCGGCCAGGGTCTCTTCGCTGGTGTCGCCGGGTATGGCCACCATGTCCAGGCCCACCGAGCACACACAGGTCATGGCCTCGAGCTTTTCGATGGACAGGTGGCCCTGGGCGGCCGCCTGAGAGATGTTCAGGTCCTCGCTGACCGGGATGAAGGCGCCGCTCAGGCCGCCGACTTTTGAGCTGGCAAAGGCACCGCCTTTTTTCACCGCGTCGTTCAACAGGGCCAGGGCTACCGTGCTGCCGGGCACGCCGATGCTGGCCAGACCCAGGCTCTGGAAAATCTCTCCCACGCTGTCGCCCACGTTGGGGGTGGGGGCCAGGGAAAGGTCCACCACGCCGAATTTGATGCCCAGGTGCTGGGCCACTTCGCGGCCGATGAGCTCGCCGATTCGGGTAACCTTGTAGGCGGTGTGTTTGATGATTTCGCTGACCTGCCCCAGGTTCAGATCTGGGTTGGATCCCACCGCGCGGTCGATGGCTTTTTTCACCACGCCGGGGCCGCTGACTCCCACGTTGATAACCGCATCGGCCTCGCCCACGCCCAGGTAGGCGCCGGCCATAAACGGGATATCCTGGGGAATGTTGGCAAACACGCACAGTTTGGCGCAGGCCAGACCGTCCCGGTCAGCGGTGAGGCGGGCTGCCTCTTTGATCGTCTTGCCCATGAGCAGCACCGCATCGATGTTGATGCCCGCCCGGGTGGAGGCCACATTGACTGACGCACAGACCCGCTGGGTGTCGGTCAATGCCTGGGGCATGGCCTCGATCAGTGCCCGATCGCCCCGGGCGATGCCCTTTTCCACCAGGGCGGAAAACCCGCCGATGAAATCCACGCGGACATCGGTGGCCGCTTCATTCAGGGTTTTGGCCACGATCAGCATCTGTTCGGCGTTGAATGGGGCGCCGGCCACGGCAATGGGGCTTACTGAGATGCGCTTGTTCACCACCGGGATTCCGTACTTGTCTTCCACCTCGTCGCATTCCTTAACCAGGTTTCTGGCGGCGCCGGTGATGCGGGCGTAAACGTTGTCCGTAAAGCGGCCGATGTCGTCGCTGGCGCAATCCAACAGGTTGATCCCTAAGGTGACTGCCCGAACATCCAGGTTTTCATTTTTCAGCATCTCCACGACGGAGAGGATTTCTCGTTCACTGAACATGGCAAAGGTCCTTATATGCGATTGATCGCTTCAAAAATCAGTTTGTGCTGAATGGAGATATCAAGGGACAACGCCAGGGCCTTTTCCCGCAGCTCCTGACGAAGGGCTTGGTGGTTGGCGTCGTTGGGGATGTCAACTTCGTAGATCATGATGTTGGCATAAGGGTCGTCGCCCCCTTTGAAGACTGCCTGCAGGTTGGTCACATTCACCCGATGGCTTGCCATGATGGCGGTGATGGCCGCCACCAACCCCTTGCGATCCGGCCCCATGGTGGTGACCACGAAGGGCTCGCTTTCAACGGCGGTCCGAGATTCATTGGCTTCAGAAAGCCGTTTTTCATAAACATGCAGCCCCATGGGGGAGAGCCCGTCATCCAAATGCCGGTGCAAGTCAGCTTCCGACAGGGATTTGGGGACGCCGACAATGAAAATACCGGAGAATTCATTTTGAAGGATGGTCTGGCTGACATTTTCGATGTTGCAGTTCTGTTCGAACAGAATACGGGTGACGGCGGCGATAATGCCGGGCCGGTCTTTGCCCAGGACCGAAATGATCATTTTCTTCATAGAATGGACTCCAAAGGGGGTGACAGGTGGCAACGAAGCATCCTTATGGAACAATTGGAGGTGACTGTCAATACACGGGAAGGGTAGCCGTTCAGAGGTTCAACGGTTCAGGGTTCAAGGGTTCACCGAAAACTTCAGCTAAGTGACCATTAATTGCAAACGCTGATCCGGTGAACGGTTACATGCAGGAGATACTCGCGCTGCGATTCGAGGTTTCATCTGGAACTTGGTAGACTACGAGCAAGGTCAACGAATGAAATCAAACCCAGAACGCTGAACCTGTGAACGCTTACGAAAAAAGACTGTGCACAAAAGCCCCGCTGTGGTAAATTACCCATTCCATTTGAACACATGTCCCATTGGTTTTGTCTGTATGGTGGCCATCGGAAAAACAAGAATCTTAACCGCACGCCTTGCGGTGCCGCTGAAAGGGTTGCAGGGAAACCCACTGTGAAAACGATGCGCATCAGTAATTTGATCCAGGAAAACAAGACCCTGTTCATTATTATCATCGTTGGGTTGTTTCTGCTGGAACTGGAGATCTTCGCCCTAGCCGCCATGAAATCCGGAAGAAAATCGTGGCTGCAGGTGATCGATGCCAACGGCAATGTCATCCATGAGACCAGCGGCAAGAACCTCAGCGAATTCAACAAGTACTATTTCGAAAAGACCTTCGGCCCCTTCGAGAACTACCAGGTCCGGCTGGAAACCCGGGAAAACCCGTTCCCGTTTCGGGCGTGGTTCGTGGCGGCCATCGGCATCCCGGTGGGCGCCATGCTGCTCTTCGGCTTCGTGGTGAAGGCTTACGTGGCCATTTTCCACGGCAGCGAACTGCAGGGGGATGAATCCGAGCCCGCCGGTGAACCGGGGTATGAATCCCGCTTGGAATCGATCCTGTACCGCATCAGCCGGATGAACATTTTCATCATCGGGTTTCTGATTTTCGTTGGGGTGATTTCCTACTGGATTATCCCCAACATGATCACCTTCATTGGTCGCACCGGCATCGATGCCATCATCCGGTTCAAGTGGGTGTTCATCACCCTGGGGGCGGTGGTGGCGGGCATTGGTGTCTGGATTGTCTATCTTCGCTACCTGCTGGCCAAAAAGAGTATCGAGAGCCGGACGGAAATCGAAAAACACCGCCTGGCTCTTGAATACAAGGCCCAACACGGTTTGCCGCTGCAACTGAATGCACCTTCAGCGGATAACGGTCCACGGGATTCCCTAGACTGGGATCATTCCGACAAAAAACATCTCTCGTCCGCCGATTCTCACTGACGGGTCAGCCACTTCGATAAGCGCCATCCGGGGCGTTAACGGAAGGCGGTGACGGAAGATTAGAAAACAACCCATTTCAGTTGGATAAAGCACGTATTGACCAACGGCTGACTGATCCATGACTCAGATCATCACGACCCACAAGAATACCGACTTTGACGCCTTTGCTTCCCTGGTCGCCGCCACGCTGATCTATCCCGAGGCCATTGCCGCAGTTCCCAAGACAGTAAATCCCAATGTTCGAACCTTCATATCCATCCACAAGGATATCTTCGACTATGTGGACCGCTGGCGCATCGAGACCGGAAAGGTGAGCCGCCTCATCGTAGTGGACACGGCAGAATGGGCGCGACTGGGCCCCATCGCCAAGCTGAAACAACGAACGGACCTGGAGGTGCTGGTGTGGGATCACCATACCGGTGGGGATATCAATGCAGCGTGGAAATGCCAGGAAGCCGTCGGTGCCACCGTCACCCTGATGGTGCGCCGGCTCAAAGCTATGGGAAAGCTGATCACCCCCATCCAGGCCACGCTTTTCCTGGCCGGTCTGTACGAAGATACCGGCAACCTGACCTTCTCCTCCTGCACAGCTGAAGATGCTTATGCCGCCGGCTGGCTGCTGGATCGAAAAGCGGACCTCGCCCTGGTGAACAAGTTTCTTCGGCCCGCTTATGGGGAAAAACAGAAGGACGTGCTCTTCGAGATGCTGCAAAACACCAAACGTTTGAAAATAAACGGCTATTCGGTGAGCATCAGCCGGATCCATATCCACGGTCACGTGGGCAACCTGGCCCTGGTGGTGCGCATGTACCGGGACATCATCAACGTGGATGTCGCTTTCGGTCTGTTCGTGAGCGATGATAAAAACGACAACCGTAAATGCATGGTCATCGGCCGGAGTGACAACGACGGACTGGACGTGGGCACCCTCATGAAAAGTCTGGGCGGCGGCGGCCACCCCGGTGCCGGCAGTGCCATACTCAAAGGCGTCAATCCTGAAGCAGCCGAACAGATGATCGTCGATCTCATCGAGGGCAACCAGCAGTCGTCGGTTCAGATCAGCGACCTCATGTCGTTTCCCGTTTTTTCGGTTCCATCGGATACCATCATGGCAGAGGCGGCGAAAATACTACGTCAGCGGGGCTGTACCGGCCTGCCGGTGGTGGACGATGAGATGCTGATAGGCGTTATCTCCCGGCGGGATTTCAAAAAAATCCGCAAGGAAACGCAACTCCAGGCGCCGGTCAAGGCCTTCATGAGCACCCGGGTTATCACCATCGAACCGGGTAAAAGCCCCATTCAGGCGACCAGGATTATGGTGAGCAATGACATCGGCCGTATTCCCGTGGTGGAGGATGGCCGGATTATCGGAATTATTACCCGTTCCGATGTCATGATGTATTTTTACGACCTGCTGCCGGGCTGATGTTTAAAACTGGTTTCTGACCCGCAACCGAAGAAAAACCAAAATGGATGATCAACATCTGCTCGACCAATTTTTCACGCACCCCGACTGCCGTAAAGTCCGCAGCTGCATCCAGTGCGGCACCTGCAGCGGATCCTGTCCGCTTGCCGCTGAAATGGATCACGCGCCCAGGGAGCTTTTTGCGCTGATTCGTGATGGCGAAATAGATATCGCCCTGCGCTCCAATACGCCCTGGTACTGCGTCTCCTGCTACCAGTGCATGGACCGTTGCCCCCAGGAAATCCCGGTGGCGGATATCATGTACCGACTCAAACAGATGGCCATCGCCGCCGGCTGCCAGCCCCGGTCCCACAAACTTCCCGATTTTTATCGTGCCTTTGCCGACGACATGGGCAGAAACGGCCGCATGACCGAAACCCATGTCATGGCACGTTACAGCCTGAAGCACCCCATGGATGCGGCCGCCAACATGGCTACGGCGTTGAAGCTGCTGGCCCGCGGCCGCCTGGACCTAATTCCCAACCGGACCCACCATCCCGCACAGATCGCCGCCCTGACGACCATGTGCCGCAAAAGGGGGAGTGACTCGTGACGGTCTATGCCTTTTTCCCCGGATGCGCCTATCAAAGTGCCGCCGGCTACAGGGAGTCGGTGGATGCCCTCAACGCCCGATTGGACATCCAGCTGCAAGAACTGGACGACTGGAACTGCTGCGGCGCCACCGCGGCCTTCAGCCTTGACGAGCCGGACGGGCTGGCCCTGTGCGGGCGACTCTTCGCCCTGGCCCAAAAAGAAGGGTTTTCCCGGATCGTCACCGTGTGCAACGCTTGCTACACCACGCTTCTCAAAGCCAGGAAGCGCATGGAAAAAGATCCGCAAAAGCTTGCGGCGGTGGCCCATACGCTGGCCGATCAGGGGCTTGAACTTGCCGATTCGCTGCCCGATGTGCGCCACTATCTGGATGTGCTGGTCGCGGATGTTTCCGATGTTCTGGAAAAAGCAGCCGCTGACAATGGTGATACGGCAGGGGCGGTGGCCGTTTATTACGGGTGCCAGTACACCCGCCCCTGGATCAGCGGGCCGGATGCCCAGCGCCCCCGCATGCTGGAGCGTTTGTTTACAAAAATAGGCATTCACGCCGTGGACCATTCCGCCGGCACCCTGTGCTGCGGCGCCTCCCACGCTGTGCCCTATGCCGACGCCTGCGGCCCCATGATCCGGCGGATCGTCCGGGAGATCCGCAACAAAGGGGGGGGGATCATCACCACCATCTGCCCCATGTGCCAGTTCAACCTGGACGCCGGACAGACGGATCGGCAAACCGATCCCCTGCCGGTGACCTATTTTACGCAAATCATCGGACTGGCCCTTGGCATCGCCCCAAAGGATTTGGGATTGAACAAGCTGCTGATTCCCCTGCGTACTGAAAAGAAGAAGGCTTCATGAACCCGAGTGACCCGAAAATCGGCGTTTACGTCTGCCACTGCGGCATGAATATCGCCCCCAAAGTGGATGTGGAAAAAGTGGCGGGTTTTGCCGGTACTCTGAACCACGTGGCCGTGACCCGTGACTACAAGTTCATGTGCTCCAATCCCGGGCAGGAGATGATCATAGCGGATATCAAGAACCATGGCTTGAACCGGGTGGTGGTGGCCTCCTGCTCCCCGCGCATGCACGAGCCCACCTTCAGAAAGGCCTGCCAGAGCGCCGGCATCAATCCCCACTATTTTCAGATGGCCAACATCCGCGAGCATGTCTCCTGGGTGACCCAGGATTCGCAGCAGGCCACCATCAAGGCCATGGACCTGGTCAAAGGGGCCGTGGCCCGGGTAGTCAACCACCGTCCCCTGGAATCCCGGGAGGTAAAGGTGGAAAAGGTCGTTCTGGTTGTCGGCGGCGGCATCGCCGGCATGCAGGCAGCCATCACGGCCGCAGATGCCGGCTATAAAATCTATCTGGTGGAGCGGGAGCCGTCCATCGGCGGCCACATGGCCAAGTTCGACAAGACCTTTCCCACCCTGGACTGCGCCGCCTGCATCATGACTCCCAAGATGGTGGTGGTGGACCAGCACCCGGGCATCACCATTTACACGTACAGCGAGGTGACCGGCATTTCCGGGTTCGTAGGCAACTACACGGCCACCATCCGCAAGAAGCCGCGGTATGTGATCGAAGACCGCTGCACTGGCTGCGGCACCTGCATGGAAAAATGCCCCTCCCGAAAAATCCCCAGCGAATTCAACGAGGGGCTGGGAAACCGCACGGCCATCTATTCGCCCTTTCCCCAAGCCGTGCCCAAGACCCCGGTGATCGATCCGGACACCTGTCGGGTGCTGGCGCTGAACAAGCGCTGCGGGGCCTGTGCAAAATTCTGTGAGGCCGACGCCATCGATTTTGACCAGCAGTCCGAGAATATCGAAATCAGCGTGGGATCGGTGATCGTTGCCACAGGGTTTCAGGCCTTCGACCCCACGCCGCTGGCCAGCTACGGCTACGGCATCTACCCCGAGGTTTATACCAGTCTGGCTTTCGAACGGCTCAACAACGCCACCGGTCCTACCGCCGGTGCCATCACCATGCAAGACGGCCGGGTGCCCGCGCGCGTGGCCATCATCCACTGCGTGGGGTCCAGGGACACGCGCCATCATACCTACTGCAGCCGCGTCTGCTGCATGTATTCGATGAAATTCGCCCACCTGATCCGGGAAAAGACAGGCGCCGAGGTGTGGGAGTTTTACATTGATGTGCGCAGCCCCGGTAAACTGTACGAAGAATTTTACAACCGCGTCCAGGAGGAGGGTGTCCATTTCGTGCGCGGCCGTGTGGCCGAAGTGACGGACATCGCGGAGCGGGAAGCGGACCAGGGGCGGTTGACCGTGGTGGCCGAAAACACCCTGACCCGCAAAACCATGCGCCTGCCTGTGGATATGGTGATCCTGAGCGTGGGGCTGGAGCCGGCCACAGGGGCCAAGGAATTGAGCCGGCTGTTGAACATTTCCATGGATGGCGACGGCTGGTTTACCGAACTGCACGCCAAACTGGCGCCTGTGGCCACGGCTACCGGCGGCATTTTCCTGGCCGGCTGCTGCCAGGGACCCAAAGATATCCCCGACACGGTAGCCCAGGCATCGGCGGCGGCGGGTGAGGTCATCGCCCTGCTGGCCAGGGGCACCGTGACCACCCGGGCGGAAATCTCCCATATCGATCCGGACCTGTGCAGTGGTTGCCGGCTTTGCCTGAACACCTGCATCTATTCGGCCATCACCTTCGACGAAGGCTTGAATGTGGCCCAGGTGAACGAAGCCCTGTGCCAGGGATGCGGGGCATGTTCGGCCATCTGTCCCAGCAGTTCGGCCTCTGTGGACCATTTCACCGATCGCCAGGTGATGGACGAACTGGAGGCAATATTATAGGTGGATCGATAATCTATCCTGCTGCGCTGTGATAGGCTTCCTCGATCCGGGCTTCCACATACGCTGCCAGCTTGTCGTCGGGCTCTGTTATATCGAAGCAATATCCATCCTCACCAAGCAGGCCGCCGGGAATCAGGTCTAACATACAAGGATCTATCTTTCTGGCTGGGGTGCGCTGCGCGAAGTGAGTAGCTTACTCCTTGCCTGGCATTGAATGAAAGGTTAGCTTCCTTTTGGGCCGCAAGAAAGCTCTTCATTCGAAGGAATATGCTTTTCATGCCGTTAGTATCCTGCCAGGATTCGATAAAATGTTCCATCTCCTGCATAACTGTTGCCTCCAATCGGTATGATTTACTTCGATTCATACCGGCTTACAATTTCCGCGATGCGTGCAGCGATGTAGTCAGCAAACTCCTTGGCCTGGGTCTCGGACATTGTCGCGATGCCGTCCGCCAGCTCAAAGATCTTTTCTTCCTCCAATCCGGTTGTTTTATGGACCATAAACGCTTCCACCTCCCCATCCTCAGGAAGAAGGCCGCATCCACCGGCCGTACCAAGAAAGGTGTCACCCACGAAAATCGGAACAGCCACTTTAATCAGGGCGAGATCGCACTCTCCGATCATCGGTTTTCGGGTCGCCTTCGTTTCCGCAGTAAAATTCTGCGCTGCCACAGCACAGATGGCCCCGATTGCCTCGGGTTTCCTCTTGATGACCGGACAAATCCGGTTGCACCAGTTTTCATAATGGCTCACGTGAGCACCCGCCGCGTCCGAGACCGCACAGCATATGCCAAACTTCTCATGGAGGTCTTTTACAAAATTGTTCCACTCATTTTCACCTAACAGGTCCGTTAGTGTCATGGTTACTGCTCCTTCTATTTCCCTGTTCCCGGCCTATTAATAAGAAACCACCGACGTGTCAAATAAATCGGTAAGGTAACAAAATTGAATATCGGCTGTAGGTCGTGTTGTCAACCAGCTCTTTTTTTTCTTTGTTTGGACGATTAAATTGTGGCCGTACTGCCGCGCATGGCGGCATGAATCTTTTGTAGAAAACTTCGGATTGACCATTAACGAGGTATGTATTAACGTTTTCGAGAATCGATTTTGGCAGAGGTTACCCGATTGATTTGGACATATACTAAAAAATGGAAGGCTCCAGCATGGCCACTCGCGAACCGAAAATTATTGCCCTGGTCTGCAACTGGTGCACTTACACGGCCGCCGACCTGGCCGGCACGTCGCGATTGATCTATCCGGCCAACGTACGCATGGTCAGGTTTATGTGTACGGGTATGATCGACGTCAAGTACATCATCAAGGCTTTTCTCGAAGGCGCCGACGGTGTTTTCGTGGGCGGATGCCACCCGGGGGACTGCCATTATATCAACGGCAATGTCAAAGCTGAACGTCGAATCTCCGGGCTGCAGGTTTTGCTGGAGCAGTTCGGCATTGACCCCAAGCGGTTCACACTCAAATGGATCGGCGCCAGCGAGGGGCCCGAATTTCAGAGAAACATGCAAGAATTCACCCGGACCATCGCCGAACTGGGTCCCCAGATTGAATCCGATATGATGATATTATAGTAAGATAATTAACATTGTTGAATGCATGACATGAATAAGGAACAACTTGGATGATTGTCGAATTTGAAAACACGTTGAACACGCCTGATGCGGTTCGCGCCTTTTTAAAACGGCTGCTCGATGACGCTTTAGCTGACGCGGTCCTGACGGCCTTCGCTTCCCCCCATTCGCCATTGCCCATGCCCACCCTGATGATCGACTCGCAGCTTCTGGATCGGGCCGTCCCCCTTGCGCCGGCAGCCCCTTTAAATACCGCCCGCATGGCAGCCCGGGTGCTGTCCAAAGATATCGGAAAACGTATCGCGGTGGTCCTGCGACCCTGTGAGATCCGGGCTTTGATCGAAATGGAAAAATTGAGTCAGTGCACCCTGGATCCGGCGATTCTTATTTCCATGGACTGCTTCGGCCGGATGGAAAACGATCGATACCTGGAACTGGCTGCGACCCAAGACGATCCTGAAAGTGCCTTTTATGCGACACCGGATTTGCAGGAGGCCGTCTGCCCCAGCTGCCGTGCCTGTTTGCGGTTCATTCCCGAAAATGTCGATGTAACCCTTTGCCTGGCGGGGCAATCGGACAAAAAGGGAGTCACGCTCGTGTCCGGCAGCCTCAAGGGGGAAAAGGTGCTGAAGAAACTGGGCGGTACATCGACGGATCTGCCCCTCGGCCGCCAGGCGGATATCGACCGCATCATGGCCCGGCGGCAGACCCATCGCGAGGAAATGACAACGGGGGCCGCCGCGCGCATGGCGGACATGGCCGTCTTTCAGCAGACCATCGCCAACTGCCTCAACTGTTACAACTGCCGGGTGGCCTGCCCGGTGTGCTACTGCAAGGAGTGTGTCTTCGTCACCGACGTATTTGCCCACCGGCCGGAGATCCTGATGGGCCGGGCCATGAAAAAGGGGGCCGTGAAGATTCCCACGGACACCACCATGTTTCATTTGACCCGTATGGCCCACATCGCCCATGCCTGCGTAGGCTGCGGCCAGTGCTCCAGCGTTTGCCCCAGCAGCATCCCGGTGGCGGACCTGTTCATCACCGTATCGGAGAAAGTTCAGGAGCATTACGGATACATCCCCGGGCAGGATCCCCAGCGTCCCTGGCCGTTTCTGGTGGTCGAAACTGACAAGCAAGTAGAATAGCGATATCGTGGAAAAGACCAAATCCCAATTTCTCGTTCTCGGCGCCGGTGTCGGCGGCATCTGCAGTGCCATCGACTTGGCCGAGACCGGATATTCGGTGACTCTGGTGGAAAAGGGGCCGCGTACCGGCGGCATTATGCCTCAGTTAGATCACCAGTTTCCCGACGACCACTGCGGCATGTGCCGCATGCTGCCCATGGTGGATCGGGAACCTGGGGCACAGACTTGCCTGAAGCGTGGACTTTCCCATCCTAATATCCGTATTCTCACCCACACCACCTTGACCGATCTGAGCGGAAATCCGGGGGACTACACGGCTGTATTGACCAGTGTCTCCCGCGGTGTCGATGCGCTGCGCTGTACCCGCTGCATGGCCTGCATCGACGTCTGCCCGGTAAGTGTCCTCGATGCCTTCAACGATCGGGCCGGTGACCGCAATGCCATTTACCAGCCCTTTTTCGGCAACCCCGAAGCGCTGCCCACCATCGACTGGGACAACTGCACCCGCTGCGGTGAATGCGCCCAAGCCTGCCCCAACAGTGCCATCGATCTGGAGCGCGTCGAACTCACCGAAAGCGTGGCACCCGTGTCCGGTGTCATCGTGGCCGGCGGAAACCCCCTTTACGACCCTGCCGTGACCGATCTTTACGGCTACGGTGTGCTTCCCAACGTGGTCACGGCCACGGCCTTCGAGCGCATCTTAAGTGGCAGCGGACCCTTTCGGGGGCAACCGGTGCGGCCCTCGGACGGCCATCCCATCCGCCGGGTGGCCTGGATCCAATGTGTGGGGTCCAGGAATGTGATGATCGGCGCCGGCCACTGCTCTTCCACCTGCTGCATGTTTGCCGTCAAGGAGGCGCTGCTGGCCAAGAAGACGCTGGGTTCGGACACCGATACGACCATCTTTTACATGGACATGCGCACCTACGGGCGCGACTCCCAGCGCTATCGTGACCGGGCTGAGGAAGAATCCGGCGTGCGCTTCATCCGTTGCCGGATCCACAGCGTGGATCCAGCCGACGATCCCGGCGATCTGAAGCTGACCTATCTGGACGATCTGGGCCAGCCGGGCGAAGCGACCTTCGACATGGTCGTGCTCTCCACGGGAGCTGGTGTCCAAAAAGAGTTACCGCCGTTATTGGCAGACAAGACCGATCAGGGGGCTGTGGTTACCATCGGCCCCGAAGCCGGGCTGCAGGACATCCGGGAAACCGTGCTGCGGGCCCATGGCGCGGTGTCGTCTCTGCTGGAAAAGCTCAATATGGACAGCCGCGCAAAAACGATACCAAAAACGGGCAGGGCAGGGGATAAGTCTGTCAATCGGTTCATGCAGCAGCCAGTGATTCAGGTACTGGTCCTGGACAACGGTGTCGTCAAAGCGCCGCAGGTGGAGTGGCCGGCCATCGAAGGGAGACTTGAGCGGTCGCCTGGAAATATCTTCGTGAACCGCCTGTCCATCATAGATGGCAAGGATCTGTCGCTTGAACTGGAAACGGTGCTGAAAGAAACCCGGGGCAACCGGCTGCTGGTCGTATCCAACCATATAGCCGGATACCGGGCCACGCTGACCAAACGGTTCGAAGAAGCAGGATTCAGTGCACCGCTGGTGGAATGGGTGGACCTGAACCGCAACGACGTCAGTATGGGCACTGAAACCATCCAACCGGACGCCGCCATGAAGCCCATCCAGGTGGCCTTGATGCGTCTGCTGCACAAACGGCCCAGTCGGGGAATGGCCCAGGTTGTGGAAAACAGCGCCCTGGTGATCGGTGCCGGTCCCGCCGGGCTCAGCGCAGCCGTGTCCCTGGCCGAACAGGGAGTGGTCGTCCACCTGGTGGAAAAGGAAATAAGCATTGGTGGAAACGGCCCCCGTATCCAGGACGAACATCAGCGCCGGCCCATCGACCAGTTGATAGTCCGGGCAAAAGGCCACCCCAATATTTCCATTCACACCGGTGCCACGCTGGGCGCTCTGTCCGGACGACCGGGACATTTCGAGGGCTGGGTCGTGAAGGAAAATATGGAGATACCTCTTTCCTTTGGGGCGGCGATCATCGCCACCGGCGGCACACCGGCCATCACCGAGGCATACGGCATGGGAAAACACCCGCCGTTGGTGAGCCATTTCGACTTCGAGAAAAAAGTCCTCGATCCCCGGTTTGCCGAAGACACGCTAAACACCGTCGTGATGATCCAGTGCGCCGGCTCCCGGGAAGAGCCCCGCAACTACTGCAGCCGCACCTGCTGCGTCAAAGCCCTGGACAACGCCCTGCGGGTTCGGCAACTGTTTCCCCATGCCCGCATTGTGATCTTTTACCGGGATATCATGACCTATGGCAAGTCCGAGGAATTGTACGCCAAGGCACGCACCCGGCGGATCCGGTTTATCCCTTTCAACAAGTCAAAACCACCAGTGGTTCGCACCGAAGGGGACACAGTGGTCGTGGACGGATTCGACCCGGTCATGGGCGAAGCGGTTCACTTGAAGGCGGACTGGGTATCCCTGGCCGTGGGTATGGTGCCTAAGCCGATTCACGACCTTTGCCGGCTGCTGGAGGTCCCGGTCACCCCGGATGGATTCGTGCACGAGGCGGACGCCAAGTGGCGGCCGGTGGATACGATCAATCCCGGTGTCTTCGTCTGCGGACTGGCCAAGGGGCCACTGCGTGCCGACGAGGCCGTGGCCGAAGGAACTGCCGCGGCCCTGCGCGCCCTGCGCCTGCTCAACCGGACCGAACTGGCCCCCCAGCGCCACAGCGCCGTGGTGCGCCACGCCATTTGTTCTCGCTGCTACCTGTGCGTGGATTCGTGCCCCTATGGGGCGCGTTTCGTGGAACCGGTACTTGGACAGGTGGAAGTAGACCCGGTCGCCTGCCAGGGCTGCGGCACCTGCGCGTCGGTCTGCCCCAACAGCGCCACGGTGATGGGGGAGAATGAAGATTTTACGGTGATGAATGTTATCGAAGCGGCACTAATGTAGCGAATTCCGAATTTTGGAATTAGGGAATTTTGGGATTGGAAATCAAATGATAACTTTTTTTAAAGTCAGTTGAATCCTTAATTCCCAAATACCTTAATTCCTGAATTCCACAATTGAGATAACTATGGAAATATGCACCCCTGATAATACCACTTCATCTATTCTACAATCAGCACCTCGGCGACCGGTGGACAGCCCCACCCCCCTGTGCCTTTCCTGCGGCACCTGCTCGGCCGGTTGCCCCATTACGGGACAGAGCGGCTTCGATCCACGAAAGATCGTCCAGATGGTGCTGGCCGGCCGGGATAAGGAGCTGGTGAAATCCAACCTGCCCTGGCTGTGCACCCTGTGCGGCAAGTGTGAGTACGCCTGTCCCATGGGCATCAATATTATCAGCATCATCAGAACGGCCAGGGGCCTTGTGGATCGGGACAAAGTGCCGGGGCAGATCCACAAGGGGGTGGAACTGGGGCTGAAAACCGGCAACAACCTGGGTCTGCCCCAAGAGGACTTCACTTTCATCATCGAGGATGTGGGCGAAGAACTGTCCGCCGAATCCGGATTCGAGGATTTTATGGTGCCCATCGATAAAAAGGGCGCCCGCATGCTGCATACCCTGCACAACAAGCTGGTCAACACCCAGAATGAGGACCTGGTGCACTGGTGGAAGATTTTCCATGTGGCCAGTGAGAGCTGGACCATCCCTTCGGTCAATTGGGAAGGCGTGAACTGGGGCCTGTTTTCCGGGGACAACGATGCCATGAAAACCTTCGTGGACCGTATCGCCCATCACATGCAGGCCTTGGAACTCTCCTGCCTCATGTATCCGGAATGAGGGCATGCGTATCTGACAACCCGGTACGGGTTGGAAAAATGGCACCCTGAATTTTTTGATCGGTACGAAACCGCCACCGTCTTCGACCTGTTGATCGAATACCTCAAGTCCGGTCGTATCCGGGTGGACAAGTCCGTCAACAACGTCCGTGCTGCCTACCACGACCCGTGCAACTACGGACGCAAATCCCAGGAGCTCTTCGGTCATGGCTATTTTGACGAGCCCCGCTGGGTGATGGACCAGTGCATGAGCGACTGGGTGGACTTGTTTCCGTCCCGGGGCAATCAGTACTGCTGTGGTGGTGGCGGCGGAACCCTGCTGACGCCCTTCAAGGACGAACGCACCCATTATGGCCGAAAAAAGATAGAGCAGATCCGGCGGACCGGCGTGGGGACCATCGTGGTTCCCTGCCACAGTTGCCACGGACAGATCAAGGCCATAGCCGCCGCCTACGATATGCCGGACCTGACCGTGAAATACCTGTGGGAAGTGGTGGCCGATGCCCTGGTGATCGATCCGGATTGACATCAGCCAATAAGGAGCGGCAGTTTTTCACGAGCGGCCACGAGCCAGGCGGGTAACCGCCCAGTTTTTCAATGAAGGGAGCGGTCCATGCAAACCCAGCTTGTCATCGACCATATTGTCAAATGGCTCACCCAGTATCTTGACCAATCGGGCATGAAAGGCTTTGTGGTGGGCGTTTCCGGCAGGCGCCGGATCAGGTAAGCCGGTCCGCCAATCATATCCAGTGGCTTCAAGGGCGTTACGCCAGCGTGGACGGCGTGACCGTAGACCTGACACCGGTATTTGAATCCCTGCAAAGCGCCCTTCCTGACGCCATCCAGGATGGTTTGACCCTGGCCAACAGCAGAAGCCGGCTGCGCATGCTCACGCTCTACGCCTTTTCCACCCACCACCGCATGCTGGTGGCCGGCACCGGCAACAAGGTGGAGGATTTCGGCGTGGGATTTTACACCAAGTACGGCGACGGTGGGGTGGACCTGTCGCCCATTGCCGACCTGAAGAAATCAGAGGTCTATGTCCTGGCAAAAGCGATGGGTATTAGCGATGAGATCATCCAGGCGCCGCCCACGGACGGCTTATGGAACGATAACCGGTCCGATGAAAGCCAGATCGGAGCCACCTACGATGAACTGGAGTGGGCCATGGCATTCAATGCCGGCAAGGGCGACGAACAGGCCCTTGAGCCCAGGCAGCGGGAGGTGCTCTCCATCTTCAGGAAATTCAACCGCATCAACCGGCACAAGATGTCGCCGATACCCGTCTGCATCATTCCCGAACCCATTCGAAACGGTTAGATTGCGTTTCCTTGCAGACGGTTAGTCAATCGCCGGACGAACTATCATCATCATTTGTTTTCTCAGATGCATTTCCCCAAAAACTTGATTCGGCAAGGCTGTCATGCCAGTAGATTGGAGCAATAGCTATGGCTGTATCGGTAGATGCTGCAAGCACCAACAATTCGATATCAAATGAGAATGTTCTTACCTTGGTTTTCAAAAGTATCTGTCTTAAAAGTTTTGAATTAAACGCCTTGAGACCACATTGAGTATCTGTGATTTTTCCTGTTTGCGGAAACAGTTTTGAAAATACAAGTCCCCGCAAGCCGACCATTCGACGATCGAACTCAGTCAACCCTTGAACTTCTCCGTTTTTCCCCCATGGACCGCGACAAATACTCCCCGCGTCATAGCGTGACGCAATAGCAAGCATGGTTTCATCGTCTTGTTTATCCAATAAAAACCCAATTTCATTAACAGGTGTTGCCATATCAGCATCTGTAAAGACAACTATATGCGGCTTGTCACCTTCGGAATATTTTTTCACTGCTTGCCACATACCATATTGAATAGATCCTCCTTTTCGGCTCTCACTTGTGGATTTTAATCCTTTAATAACCGCTGACTGTCTTTTGATGCCATCATCAAGATAAAGAACATTTACATTTTTGTATCCTTCTTTTTCAATAATTTCCTGTGCTTTTGTCCCACTCTGTTTTGGACAGCCATCATCAACAAGAATCATGTTGAAACTATGAGGCGAATCTTTCAATAGCCACTCCATTTGTTTCATCTTGCGCCGGACAAAATCTTCACCATTGGGGTTATCACTGCTTTTGGGACGAATCCGATTGTGCTCATTATACATGGCGAGTACCAGTGATACATGGAGAGGACAATCTATTTGCTTCACATACATTTTGGAAAGAGCCTGCTTTGAAACCAGAAGCATTGCATTTTTGTACTTCTCTGGACGGGAAGTTATCCATCTGTCAAGATTCTGAAGAGCAGAGGTCTCCGGGAATTTGTTCAATAAGTCAGTGGCTGCTTCAAAAAAAAGAGTGTCCTGACTGCCGTCGGTTAGTTCTATTTCATTCGGGAGATTTTGAGAAAGCATTGCTATAGCAGGCTCCCATGAAGGGTCAACATCTGCCTCCGGATAGGATGTTGTCTTATCTTGTAGAATAACCCCATCCAGTATAAATGGTAAATTATTCGCTATCTTTTGAAACTCTTCAAACTTCAAATTTAAAATAAAATCAGCAAGTTCCAAAATGGATAAAACATCATATCCTTCCGGTATCAAGTCCTGATATATATAAGCCATTTTAGCAAATTGCCGAGTCATTTTATAGTAATTGCTTATGCTTTCCGCACTTCCTTCTAGTGTGTTTGGCTGTGGAAAGTTTATTGTTTCTTTAAACAAGGTAACAAGCTGTTTTGCAGATACATTCATCAAAATTTTCCTTCTTTTGAAACGATCGCTTCGATTTTTTCCCAGATGAACTGGGCCACTTCCTCGGCCGAGTTTTTTTCGATCACGGCAAGATCTTCGCACAATGCTTCAATCTTTTCCTCGTCGATGCCCGTCATTTTATTTACCAGGAAGGAATCCACCTCGCCGTCGGCGAGCAGCAGGCCGCAGGCGCCGAAGGCGCCGATGAACTCGCCGTCTACAAAAATGGGCACCACGATTTTCATCAGCCCGGCGTCGCACTCCTCGATGACCGTTTTTCTTTCATCCCTGGCCTGATTGGCCAGATTCATGTGGGCCGCGGCGCAGATGAACGCCTGGCCCTTGTCCGTGGCCTTGATGACCGGGCACAGCCGGTTGATCGAGATCTTGTTGTCGGTAAGCTGGATGCCGTCGGTGTTGAACACATTGGATTCCAGTCCCGAACGCGCATGAATTTCGTTTTCCAGCTCGACCCATTTTTCCAGGGGCAGAAGATCAGTCAATTCCACAGCACACTCCTTGGTTCGTTTGCATAGTCATATGATTCGCCCTTCAATCGCATTTATACTAATCCATTTCAACTTATCAGCTTATTGGCTTATCAGCTTTGCTCCGTGTAGGCGTTCACGGGTTCAGGGTTTACCGTTCAGGGTTGCTTTTTTCTTTGATGTTGCGAGCAAAATTGGGGGACTATACCATTTTTTTAAGGAGATGGGGAAGCGGATTTCGTCAGCCAGGCCTTTAGCCGCTGCATGCCTTCATCGATGGAAATTTCGGCTGTGTACCCCAGGTCCCGTTTGGCTGCAGAAATGTCGAACCAGTGGGAAGTGGCCAGCTCCCGGGCAACGAAGCGGGTCATCCTGGGCTCCCCGGAAATGCGGAAGGTGCGGTAGGCCCACTCCAGTACAGTACCGATGCGATACGCCGCTAAAGGTGAAATGAACCGGGTTACCGGGGGCTTGCCGCCGGCATCCAGTATCCGGTTGACCATCTCCCACAGGCCGATGGGGTTGTCGTCGCTGATAAAATAGACCCTGCCGGAAACCGTCGGGTTTTTCTCCAGCGCTTCCATGGCCAGCACGTGGGCACGGGCGGCGTTGTCGACGTATATCGTGTCCACGCGGTTTTTGCCGTCGCCTACTTGCCGCAGGCTTTCGGCACGGGCGATGATGCGCGGCACCAGGTGGTTATCCTCCGGTCCCCAGATCAGATGAGGCCGCAGGACAACGGTTTTCAGTTCATCATCGGCGGCGGCCATCACGGCCTGTTCGGCCATGGCCTTGGTTTGCGGGTAGGGCGCATGGTAATGGGCCGGGTAGGGGGCCGACTCATCCATCCCTTGCATATCCCCGCCGTCAAATACCACGCTGGGGCTGCTGGTATACACCAGCATGGGCACCCGGCAGGATCGGCAGGCGGTGATAACATTGCGGGTGCCGGTTACATTGGGCCGAAAATAATCCTCGAACGCGCCCCATACGCCGGGTTTGGCAGCCACATGGAAAACGACATCCCTCCGGCGAAGGGCATCTTTTACTGCACCAGCATTGGCGATGTCACCGGAAAGCTGGTTGACGCCCAAGGCATCCAGTTGCGGGTATGCACTCCTCGAAAAACTGGCCACCCGATGTCCTTTGGCCAGCAGTTGCCGGATGATGGCTTGGCCCAGAAATCCTCCGCCGCCGGTGACCAGGATGTTTTTAGCGGCGCTGCTTGTCGGTGATTGGTGGGTTGTCGTGTTCATAACGTCTGCAATCTTTTGGAGATCCTTTCAGGTTTCATACCGGTTGGTTAAAGTTTCTTTTCCGCCCAGACGGCCAGCTTTTCCCTGAAAATCTTGGAATTGTGGCGGATATCCACGGGAAAGGCCCGGTGGAACAGAACCGTCTTGATGGTTTCGGTGATGGGTCTATCTTCGGCCAACGCCAGCAGTTCTTCTTTCAGGCCTTTTTTATCCTTGCCGCTGTCGTCGGGCTCCAGTTCGATACAGATGACCGGCTTCTGCTGCCCCGGGGGTCCCACGCCCACCAGCGCGCTGCGGAATACGCGGGGATGGTTGTTGAATATGGCTTCGCAGGGAATCGTGAACAGGGGCTTTTTTCCAGAGACCACCCGGTGGCTTTTACGGCCGCAGAACCAGATGCGGCCTTTTTTGTCCATCCAGCCCAGGTCTCCCATGCGGTGCCAGAATGTGTCCCCGTCGCCGATCTTGGCCAGGGCGTCGTCCCGGGGCCGTTCGAAGTAGCCGCGGGTGACCTGATCGCCGTGAACGGTGATTTCCCCGATCTCGCCGTCCGGTACTGCCAGATCGTCGGTCCAGCGGGCAATGGGGCTGTCGGTGATGCGGATGATGCGCACGTCGATGCCGGCAATGGGCTGGCCCACACACATGCCGTAGCCCTGCTCGCTGAGCTTGCGGGTTTCGCTGAGAATCTCGTCGCTGCCGAAAGAGCTGATCGGCATGGCCTCCGTGGCGCCGTACCCGGTATGGATCTGAGCGTCATCAGTGAGCATGGCGCTAAACTGTTCGATGTTGGCCGGCGTGGCCGGGGCACCGGCGGAGATTACCCGTTTCAAGGTGGGCAGTTTGATGCCTTTTTCCCTGCCGTAGCGGCCTACGCGATTGAGCAGGGCAGGGGAGGCGAACATGTTGGTGACGCCCTGATTGACAATGGCTTCGATGATTTTTTGCGGATTGACTCGGGCCGGCTTGGTGGGGTCCATGTCCGGGATAATGGCCGTCATTCCCAGGGCCGGGTCGAACAAGGCGAAAAGCGGAAAAGTGGGCAGGTCGATCTCGTCCGGGGTGATGCCGTACTGGGCGCGGATATTGCGCACCTGGGCATCGATGACCCCGTGGGTGTAAAACACGCCTTTGGCCGGACCGGTGCTGCCGGTGGTAAAGAGGATGGCGGCAATTTCATCGGCCCGGGTGTCGGCCATGCTGTACGGCTCCCAGCGATTGCTGCGCACTTGGCGCAGGGTGAGTCCGCTCCAGAACCAGCGGCTGCCCACAGTGATGAAGGTTTTGACGCTCTTGAAATACGCGGGGGCAAGGGTGCGCAGCACGTGGGCCGGGGGGATACCGATCAGGGCTTGGGCCTGACTCTCCTTCAGGCAGTTTAACATTCGGGAGACACCCATACCCGGGTCCACCATCACGGGTACGGCACCCACCTTGAACAGGGCAAATACGAGGGCGAAGAAGTCCAGGCTGGGCTTGACCATGAGGATGGTGCGCAAGCCGCGACTGACGCCCGCATCGTCAAGGCCCTGGGCCAGACAATCCGATTCGATATCCAACTGGCGAAAGGTGAGGTGGGTGTATGCCACCCGGCCTTCGCTGTCCCTGCCGCAAGGGCAGACCACGGCCCGCTTGTAGGGCTGGATACGGGCCATGGTGCGTAGGTAAGTGGCCACATTGACGATACTGCGGTCAGGTCTTCTCGGATAATTTTTCATATTGCTATTGGGTGTTAAATATAAAACTTACACGTTTCTTCAATTTCGGTACGTCTTTACGGTGAACCTACGCTAAATTAAACTGGGTGCCGGGTCAGGAATCTCTTTACCAATCCGATGATCCGATCCGGCACATCCTCCAGCAGATAGTGGCCGGCATCGTCGAACAGGTGATTTTCGGCCTTTGGAAACCGCCGGCACCACTCGTTGTAGTAATCCATGTCGAACACGAAATCGTGCCGCCCCCACAGGATCAGCATGGGGATATCGGCCAGTGTGGACAGGCGCCTGTCCACCCGGTCGACAATGTCGAATCCGGGATCGCCGGGGGCCATGGGAATGTCCTGGACGAAGCGCAAGGAGGCTATCCGGTTTTGCGGGCAGTTATAGGGCGCCAGCAGCCCTTGTTTCACCTTCGCGGCAAGCCGTTTTTGTGGTGCCATGTGAACGGCTCCTCGGGCAAACAGATTGCCATAAAGGACTGCCGGCGTGGCCACGGCACTCAGGTTGCGAACGATCCACAACCGCAGGGGAATTCGCTTTCGGCCCGGCGGAAAAAAGCCTGCCGTGTTGGTGATGATGAGCCGTGCCACCAGGTGCGGGTTGGCCACGGCCCAGGCTATGGCGATCATGCCGCCCCAGTCGTGGACCAGGAGGGTGATCCGGTCCAGTTCAAGATGATCCATCAATGCCGTAAAGTCCGCCACCCGGCTTTGCAGCCGGAAGTCGTAATGACTGTCATCGGGTTTGTCCGAAAGGCCGCATCCCATGTGATCCGGGGCGATGGTGCGATAGTTAGGCGAAAGGGCGGCGATGATGCGGCGAAAGTAAAAAGACCAGGTGGGGTTGCCGTGTACCATGACCACCGGATCGCCCGCCCCCTGGTCGACAAAGTGATAGCGCAGTCCGTTCCGATCCAGAAAATGGGATTGGAACGGGTAGAGGTTCCGGTAGTCGTTCGGATCTATCGGTTTGTGTTTGGCCGGTTTGGATTTGGCCGGTTTGCTAAGATGTGTCATGGTCACGTGTTGTCGGCCGCTGGAACTAGGGCCAGTCCAAAATTTTCCATTTTGTAGATGGGCAGGCCGTCCACAGTAAGCAGGCCGTCGGCGCAGATTACCGGAGAGGGACCATCCTGTACCTGGGTGATCAGGGCCTCCACGGCAACGGTTTTGTTTTTCGGGATGATCTGCCCGCGATAGGTCCAGCTGTGGCGGCTGTCTTCCACCATGCGGAACCGGTGGGA